>DATLQP010000198.1:0-2635 GCA_035535155.1 Propionibacteriaceae bacterium | reverse complement strand
CGGCTCGCTGCGGGCGTGGAGTTCTGGGAGGACTGGGGCCTGGTCTTTACAACGCGCCTCGGCACACCCGTGTCTCCGCGCAATGATTATCGGGACTTCCAACGGCTGGTTGACGCCGCCGGCCTGCGCCATGTTCGGCTGTTGAGTCGGCCCGGGGCGCAGTGTCGGTGTTGCCACCGGTCTGGTTCCCCGGGCCGCTCGCCGAACCCGTCGTGCCAATTTCTCGGCAACGGGCTCTCCACGGTTGCTGCCCTCAGGCGGGATTCGTGGGTGGCCAGGGAGTAGGGATCTGGGTACCTCGGTAGGCGTAGCGAGAAACCGTGACGCCCACGATCCGGAAGTACTCGACCCCGTCCGCGGCCATCAACCACCTCCCAGTGGGAGTGGTCAGGTGGCGACGGAGCTGACCCCAGTTCCAGCCGTGGCGGGCCCGCAGCATGTGAACAAGCCTCCACCAAGTGAAGGTGTCCAGTTTGCTGAAGGTCGATTTCGCCACGGCGTGTTTGAAGTAGTTGGCCCATCCGCGCATGATCTGACCGAGCCTGGTCAGCAAGTACGCGAGATCCCACTGCGATGTCTTGTGTGTCAGGGCACGGATCTTCGCCTTCACCGACCGGACCGGCCGATCGGCGATGAAGGTGTAGACGTACCACTTGTTCGAACCTCTCTGGCGCTTCCACCGGATGCGGAAGCCGAGAAAGTCGAACCCGTCGCTCATGTGGACCACCTGGGTCTTGGCCGGTGAAAGCCGAAGCCCAAGCGGAGCCAACTTGTCAGCGACGTCTTCGCGTAACGCTTCGGTGTCCTCGCGCGAACCGTGCACCAAGATCACAAAATCGTCAGCGTAACGGATGATCCGCCACGTCGGCCGTCCCTTGGAGCGCCGGTAAGCGCGCTTGCCCGGGGTCGACATCGTCCCACCCGGCTTCCATGGCGCCATCACATGCTCATCGAGCACCGATAGCGCAATGTTGGCCAGCAGCGGGGACAAGATGCCGCCCTGCGGTGTGCCAGTAAAGGTGTCCTGTGGTTCGCCGAGTTCGGTGAGGATTCCGGCTTTCAGGAACGCCTTGACCAGCGCCAAGACGCGTTTGTCCTTGATCCGTGCCCGCACCCGATCCATCAGGGCCGAGTGCGAGATCGAATCGAAGCATGCCTCGATGTCCGCATCGAGCACCCAGCGATAGCCGCGGGTGCCGAAGTGGTGAATCTCAGCGATCGCGTCGTGGGCTCGCCGCTTGGGTCTGAACCCGTAGGAGGCCGGCAAGAAGTCGGCCTCGAAGATGGGTTCCAACACCAGTTTCAGCGCCGCCTGAACGACCCGGTCCGCCACGGTAGGAATACCGAGGCTGCGGACCTTCCCCGACCCGCCCGGCTTGGGGATCTTGCGTTCCCTCACCGGTAACGGCTGGAACGAGCCCTCCTTCACAGCGGCCCGCAGATCGTCCAGGAACCCGGGCACACCCACACCCTCCTCGATGCCGGCGACCGTAAGACCGTCCACACCGGGCGTGCGCGCCCCCCGGTTCCCCGCGACCCGGTCGAACGCCATGATCAGCGTTGCCGGGTCGTACACGAAGTTGAACAAATCATCGAATCGGCGGCCAGGATCAGCCACCGCCCAACGGTGAAGCTTGGCCTGCATCTCCGATACCCTCAGCCCAAGCCCGTCAGGCTCTGATTGAGGAGCATCGCCATTCAGCGGTGCGTCTCCCGGCATTGCAGTCTCCTTCCCCTCTCGTAACCGCTGCCGCCCTTCCCCAATGTGCTCGGGCTTTCCCCGGCTCGGAGTACTACGACGGCTCCGCCCCATTCCGGACCGATTGGCTGTCGGTGCGCCCAGCCCTAGCTGCCCGCCGGCTGCGGACACTCAGGGCAGGATCCGGAACGGTTCCCGTGTTCACTGTGGTTCGCTCAACGAAGGAGGAGCCCGACTATGCCCCTGCGGCCTCGCCGCGGGTACGCCGCAGCCTTTCCCCGCAGCCTCCCTGGCAGCTCATGCCCACCGCCGCGGGAGTTCCCTGCCACAACCCACGACAGGTGCGCGCCGCATCCAGCCCAGATCCACCAGGTTCGAGCTGGCGCCGCATCAAGGGGATGTCACACGCCGGTTCCTCACGTACTCCTCTCCGTCACGCTTGCCGGACCCAGACCATCTGGCAGTACTGGCCCGTCCCGGCTTTGTCAGGGCTGCTCCCACCCTCCCCGACACCACTCGGGTCGGGCTGCCCTCAGCTTCACCGCCCTGCTGCGACAGGATCAGCGGCGAAGGTCTCTCACCTCCTCTCGAACCACAGCGCCTCACGGCGCACGCATGACCTGCGGCACTTCTACGCATCCGGGCTTATCGCGTCAGGTTGTGACGTGGTGACGGTGCAGCGGGCGTTGGGTCACGCGAAGGCGACGACGACTCTCAACACGTATGCGCATCTGTGGCCGACCGCTGAGGATCGCACCCGCGCAGCGGCCGCGGATTTGATGGCGAGCGCCGCTGTTGCGGACTCCCTGCGGACTAGGGAGGGGGTGCAATGGCTGTGACTAGGACGTATGCCCGTATCTACACGTTGAAGCGGAACTCGACAACGTCTCCGTCGGCCATCACGTAGTCCTTACCTTCTAGCCGCACCTTGCCTTT
>DATLQP010000197.1:0-3451 GCA_035535155.1 Propionibacteriaceae bacterium | reverse complement strand
GGGGCTCCGCTGTCCAGCTGGCGCTCAACGTTTCGGTCCTTACCGCCGTTGCGACCCTTGGGGCTTCCGGCTCAGCAGGCTCTCTGGCAGCGAGCGATCCGCCGCAGCTCCACAGCGCCTCGCGATTAGGGCGCAATGGGTCGGATCGGCCGAATTCAGCCTCCTCGTCGGGACATCATCCCCAACGGATGATGCGTCGCGGTGTCAAATCCGCGACGCTATTGATGTCACAGATCAGTGAGCGTGTCGCCGTGAACTGCTCGTGGATGTCCCCAACGGAAGGATCGGTGTCATCGTGACTGCGACGCTCAGCGCACTTCAGGCGATCGTTTTCGTCAACCCGGTGCCGTGGGCGCGGGCGCAAATGGCGTTCACTCTTGCTTTCCACATCATCTTGGTGCCGCTTGGGGTGTCATGGGCGTTCATGACCTTGATCGCCAACTATCGAGGGCTTCGGCACAACGACCGCGATGCCCTGACTTTGGCTCAGCGGTGGTCGAAGTACATGGCGGTGACGTTCGCGGTCGGTGCGGTCACCGGGACGGTGCTGACCTTCGAATTCGGATTGCTGTGGCCGCGGTTCATGGGGCGTTGGGGTGAGGCGTTCGGTGTGCCCTTTGGATTCGAAGGGCTGTTTTTCTTCACTGAGGCGATCTTCATTGCGATCTATATCTACGGCTGGCGACGGCTGAAGCCGTGGGCGCATTTTTGGACTGGCGTACCGATCGTGCTTGCCGGGATTTTCGGCAGCATCTCTGTGGTCGCCGCGAACGCCTGGATGAACGCACCGGCAGGCTTCACCCTGGACTCGGACGGGAATGTGATCGATGTCGACCCCATCCAGGTGATCTTCAACAAGTCCCTGCCGTGGCAGGCGGCGCACATGCTTGTCGCGGCGTATCTGGTGGGCGGGTTCTTGATTGCCTCGGTTTATGCCGTGGGCATGCTGCGGGGTCGGCGCGATCGCTACCACTATCTCGGCTTTGTGATCGCGTTTACCGTCGGGGCGGTCGCGGTGCCGATTCAGATGGGCATTGGCGATGGGTTGGCTCGCTGGGTGTACAGCAATCAGCCGGAAAAGTTTGCCGCAATCGAAATGGTGCCTACCACGAGCAGCGATGTGCCCGAGACCCTGTTGGGTCACCTCAACCAGAACTACACCGTGAGCGGCGGCCTCCCTATCCCAGGGCTGGCGTCCTGGCTGTCTGATCCCAGCACGGGCAAGGACACAGTCGTGCAGGGCCTGACCTCAGTGCCGCCCGACGAGCGACCAACCGTTCGGCAGGTCAACATCGTTCATCTGTGCTGGGACATCATGGTCGGCTTCGGCACGGCGCTGTTCTTGCTGGCGGTCTGGTACGCACTGTCATGGATCTTCCGCCGCCGCATGCCGGCGACTAAGTGGTTTCTGCGAGCGGCAGCCGTGGCCGGGCCAGCTGCGGTGATCACGATGGAGGCCGGCTGGGTGGTCACCGAAGTCGGGCGCCAGCCGTGGATTGTCTACGGGTACATGAAGGTCGAAGAGGCGGTCACCGGCAACACCGGGGTATGGATCATGTTCTTCGCGGTCGTGATCTTGTACGCGCTGGTTGGCACGACGACGATTCTGGTGCTGCGTGGCATGAGCAGGCGGTTCCGCAGATCCGGGGGGTTCACTGATCTTGACACCCCCTACGGCCCAAGCTCGATCACCAAGGCCGCCGCCCAAACTGAGGAGACGGTCGGGTGAGCACCGTCATCGCAGTGGTGCTGCTGCTCGCCGTGGTCGCGTACGCGGTCTTCGGGGGCGCCGACTTCGGGGCTGGGTTCTGGGACCTGACCGCAGGCGGTGCCGAGCAGGGCGAACATCCGCGCGACACGATTGAGCATTCGATCGGGCCGGTGTGGGAGGCCAACCACGTGTGGTTGATCTTCATTTTCGTGATCTTGTGGACCTCGTTTCCGGAGGCGTACGCCTCGATCACCCTGACCCTGTTCGTACCCCTGGCCATTGCGGCGCTCGGCATTGTGCTGCGCGGCGCGAGTTTCGCGTTCCGGAAGGCGGTCGTCAAGTTAGGTCATCGCCGTATTTTTGGAGCTGCTTTCGCCGCATCCTCGGTGCTGGTGCCCTATTGCCTGGGAGCCGCCGCCGGCGGCATTGCCTCAGGTCGCGTACCCGCCGGTGGCCAGGCTGGAGATCCGGTGCACAGCTGGATCAACCCGACCTCAATCCTCAGCGGCGTGCTCGCCGTGGCTGCGGCCGCCTACCTGGCCTCGGTCTATCTCGTCTGGGACGCGCGTCGTCTCGACGACACCGACATGATCGAGTACTTCAGACGCCGGGCCGTTATCGCTGCAGCCGCGGTCGGACTCATCGGCATCATCGGCATCTTCGTGCTGCGCGCCGACGCGCCCTATCTCTTCCAGGGCCTCACCTCACGTGCCTTGCCGCTGGTCATTGTCGGCGCTCTGTGTGGTGTCGTCGCGCTCGTGCTACTTATTCGCAACGCACCGCGCGGCGCGCGACTGCTCGCCGTTGTCGCGGTGGCAATCACCATGATCGCTTGGGGCGATGCGCAGTGGCCCTACATCTTGCCCGAAAGCCTGACCTTCGCGGCAGCAGCCGCCCCAAGCGGCACGCTCACCGCAATGCTCATCGTTGTCGTGCTCGCCGCTCTCATCGTGATCCCGGGCTTCGTGCTGCTCTTCATCCTCGATCAGAAGGGTCTGCTGCCGGAGGAAGGTGTGGAGGACGAGACCGACGTTGACCCGGCGGGGTTACGAACGCAGGCCCACAAGCAAAGTAACCAGTAGCGTCGCCCGGATCGGGTGATCACTCGAAGTCCAACAACCAAGAGTCGAGAGGTGTATCGGTGAACGCGATTGCCTGGGTCCCATTGATCTTGTACCTCGTCGAATTGACGATCAAGATCGTGGCGCTCGGCACGATACCCGGCAACCGTCGACCGTCCTCCTCCATCGCATGGTTGCTCACATGTCGGTGATCACTCGGCTGGCGCCTCCGTCCCTGCAGGGCTACCAGCGCAGCTGGTTGCCGAGAGACATTGTCGCCGGCGTTACCTTAGCTGCGGTCGCGATCCCGGAGACGATGGGCTATACGTCGATTGCCCAGACGCCTGTCGTTACCGGCCTGTACACCGTCATCTTTCCCACCCTCGCCTTCGCCCTGCTTGGCTCGTCCCGGCTGCTCGTGGTGGGTGCGGACTCCGCGACCGCGGCCATACTCGCTGCCGGGCTTGCCGGCTTAGGGATCGCTGGACTCCAGCCGAACTCTGCCGAATGGTTGGCCTGGACCAGCCTCGTGGCGCTGGTCTGCGGCGGGCTGCTGATCTTGGCGAGGCTTCTCAGGCTTGGCTTTCTGGGAGACTTCCTCAGCGCATCTGTGCTCGTCGGGTTCCTCACCGGTGTCGGTATCCAGGTCTTCACTGGACAAATCCCCGACATGCTCGGG
>DATLQP010000196.1:0-2810 GCA_035535155.1 Propionibacteriaceae bacterium | reverse complement strand
ACCCCGGATATAGGCCGCCGCCAGTCGCCCGCTCAGCAGCGGATCCTCCGCGTACGCCTCAAAGAGCCGGCCGCCGAGCGCCGAGCGGTGCAGATTGACGGTCGGACCGAGGACCACATCGACGCCCTGGGAACGGCCTTCCGCGGCGAGCATCTCACCGACCCGTTGCGCGGCCATCTCATCCCACGACTGGGCCAGCAGCGTGGCGTTGGGGAAGAGCGCAACCTTTTTGCCACCAACGAACTCGCTGCCACGGACACCGGTTGGTCCGTCGCTGAAGATCATCGGACGCAGTCCGACAGCATCGTTGCCATGCAGCGAGAAGGCCGCCGCACCGGTCAACAGCTTGACCTTGGCTGCAAGATCGAGTTCGCGCACCGCGCGTTCGATCACATCCTCGATCGACATGCGGTTCTCCTTCTTATCGGCGGATCACGGCAACTGCGATGAGACCTTAGTGAATCCCGACCGGAGATTGATCCGGCGTACGTCGAGCCGCTCGATGTCGTCCCATCGCACCAGGAACGAGCCGCGATGCCGCCACCGCACCAGAGCCGCAATCGGCCAAGGGGAGCGTACGCCCGAACGCTCGTAGCCCAGCGATGAGGACCGGGCATGCGGACTAACAACGATTCCGTAAAGCTGGGCCGACTGGCCTATCGTTTTCGTGTCGAGCCAGAACCGCACGTCACTCACGAAGCCGAGGAAATCGGGCCCGAAGACCCGAGCGCCGAGCAGATCGGTGATGATCACGAGCCGCCTCCCTTGCTCGTCGAGCCGTCGTTCTGCTTCCGCTCTGGATCGTGGCGTCCCCCGGGGATGCGTGCGATGACGTGGTCTCGGACCCAACGCTCGGTCCAGGTGAGGTCCGTCGTCTCCCCGGGGATGGCCAAGCTGATCACGACACCCACCTTGCTGACGGCGGTCCAGGGCGTACGGTGTCGCCGCGACTTCGGTGGGCGCCCGCCGAAGATCCGAGTGCCGAGCACGGGTCCGCTGAGTAGTGCCGTAATCACCGGCGGCGGCGTACCCACCGGCAGCTCCCCGCTGGCGGGAACATCGGATAGCTCAAGATCATCGACCACCGCGACAGGAACCCCGGCGACGTCCAGCACCTGCCGGTCGAGTAGGTGCAGTTGAGCATCGAGGAAGCGGCTACCTTGATCAGCTGACCCAGTTGTCATTGTCCGGCTCCAGTGATGATCAACAGCGGAATCGCCGCAATCGAGGCAATGAGAATGATCACCATGTAGACCAGTGCGATGCCATTCAGCGTCCGGCCATTGACATGTTCGCCCATGTACTCAGGATCATTCGCCACAATCAGGATCGGTAGGTAGGTCAGCGGCAGCGCCACTGCCGAGAACACCACTGAGATTTCGGTCACCGTAATCGGGTCCACACCCGTGAGTAACGTCCCGATGCCGAGGATCAGGCAAACAATCATGAGCAGATGGAAGCGGGCCGCCTTGGCCGGTGGCCGGAACTTGCCCCAGGGCCAGCCGAAGAACTGCGCAATCGTGTAGCCAGCGGACAGCGTTGTCTCCAGCGCTGCCCCGAAAGTTGCGGCGACCACTCCGAGAATGATGAAAGCCAACAGAATTTTGCCGCCGGCTTCAGCGACGGGAAGCATCACCTGGGACAGTGCTGTCACCGCGATGAGCTGGGGCAACAGGACGACCGCCGCGCAGCCGGCGATGGCCAGTGAGAGCACTCCGCCAAGCGGAAACCCCACCAACACGTTGGCCCGCGATTGCGCTAGATCCTTGACTGTCCAGCCCTCCTCGACGGCTCCAGAGGAGAAAAAGAAGACCTCGTAGGGAGTCATCGCCGCACCGAACAGGGCAACCGCATAGAACCAATACGTCGAGACCTTCTCGGTTCCCGTTGACACGCCCTGCACCGCCTGCCGCCCCAAGTCGCTCCAATCCGGATTGAGCAAGAAGAGCGCCACAGCGAACCCGATCAGGCATAGCCCGACAAGCCCGGCGACGTTTTCCATGATCGTGAACCTGACCCGCCAAATCACCAGCCACACAGCCACGGCCGCGAAAGGAACCCAGAGCAGGTAGGAGACGCTGGTGATCAGCTGGATGGCGAGCGCCACACCCCCGACCTCGGCCGTCAACGTCATCAAGTTGATCAAGAACGAGGCGCCGAGGTTCAACACAGCGACGCGCGGCCCGAGCCGTTCTCGGATCAGTTCAAATGTGGCCCGGCCACTCACGGCGGCCACCCGCCCTGCCATTTGAGCGAAAACGCAGATGCCGATGACTCCAACCACGACTACCCACCCAAGCGAGAGCCCGAATCGTGAGCCAACCACGGCGTTGGTGACCAAGTCCCCGATGTCGAGGAAGCCGCCGATCGCGGTCAGAATGCCCAGCGCGAGGCCGAGCACTTTCCTCATCGGCTGCCCCTCAGCTCGCCGAGAACGCCGTCCACCTGGCCGCCAGCCGACTCCAAGCCCGCCGCGCTGCCCACCGTGCCGTGCCGCTGGAGCTCGTCGCGGCTGGTAAGTAGCGCGGCAACGCCGGCATGGATGGCGCCCAACGCCGCATCGCGGTCCGACTGCAGCTGCGCGCTGTCGATCTTGACCGGCTCGAGGGCGCGCTCGGCATCTACTATTTGCCCAGCCATGTCTCCGAGCACGGTTTCGGTCGCGGCTCGGGTCGATCGGTGCTGCGCGTAGAGCCGAATAGCAAGGACACTGCTTGCAATGGCGCTGTGCGACTCGCTCAAGGCATGGATGAGATCATCGGTCGCCGCGGCCTGCTGACTGCAGCCCTCGAGAAGGCATACCGAAAGGG
>DATLQP010000195.1:0-2726 GCA_035535155.1 Propionibacteriaceae bacterium | reverse complement strand
CTTGTCCGGGGTAGAGTTGTTTAGGCTTGGTTTTCACGCGCCCACCGCTCGTCGGCTTCGCGGGTGATCGTCTTATGGCGCCCGACTGACAGCGTCGCAGGTGCTTTTCCTTGCGCCCTCAACTTGTAATACATCGAGAGGCTTAGGCGGCGGTGCTCGCACCACTCGGGTATTGTGAAAGAGCCACCGGCTGACCGTCGTCCGGTCACTTGCGGCTCGAGGGTCTCCATAATTTCACCTCCACGGCCAAAGTTGACTGTGGAGGTGTGGATAGTCCGGTGAAATTGAAAAGTCAGCGAGCCTAATGTAATCAGTTGGTCACGTGACCAACTATTTTAGCTTCTCTCGACCCACAGCGCGCATGAAGGATTTACGCACCCGTGTCCACTTCCAGTCGTGCGTCCTCGGGTCCTTCTCAAGAGCCTTTTTCCCTTTGGCTTGAAGCTTGTCGTTCGACATCTCTGCAACGGTTGGAAAACGTTCCCTCCACTCGGGTATCTGCTTCCGCAATACGGTTTGAATGAGCTCAATCGAGGGTGAACTCCTCTTACGGGGTCGCGTGGGTGGCGCGGCTTTGAGGTGGTGGACGCCAGGAGCTGGTGGTGGTTCTCTCCCTATATCCGGCGGTCCGATTGTGAGCGGTTCGGCTTGCAGAACGTGCTGCACCTCCATCAGCTTGGGTGCCGCACTAATATCCGGCGCTGGGGCGGTGTACGGCTCAGCCGTAAGGTGGTGCGTGTACGGGTGGTGGTGAGCTGCAGCTTGCCGAGTGGGGACCCGGCCCTTTATCTTCAGCATGTCGATGCCCATTCGCTTGGAGGTGGAGGGTTGGACATTCGAGGCCCGGGCGGCTGGCGGCTGACCGGGGCCTCCTCGTTTATCTACTCGCGGCTCGTACGCGGCAAGGTGATCACGTTGTTGGCCGCTACAGGCGTGGACGTGTCGAGCAGGACCCGACGCGACAGCGCATCTGAATGGTCAAGGATGTATGCGGCATAGTGCGCTTCGATCTCGCGCACCGATGTGTCGTGTTGCTGCGCCACCACCGCGACTGGGACGGAACCCAACAACGCCCGTACGATGGAGCTGTGCCGTAGGGCGTAAGAGGTAATCTCATCGGGATTGAGCTCCGCCAGCATGACGGCGGCGCGAAACAGGTCGCGGTGATCCATCGTGCTGGTCGACTGCCATGCCATGCCATCGCGCTTGAGCAGCAGCGGAGCATCGTCTGGCCGATCGCCCTTGGCTTTCTTGAGCGCTAGAGCAAGCGTCGCGGTCATGGGTACGGGTCGGTGTGTGATTTTCTTCCGCCCGCGCCCTTTGAAGGACGTCGGCATCATCAGGCGCGGGTCCGGCCGATCCGCCTGCAGATCACGGCACACGAGCCGAGCCACCTGACTTATCCTCCCGCCGGTCACTGCTAGAACCTCGACTAACAGCCCGAAAGCGGGGTCGACGTCATAGGCCGCCTTGACGATGCCCAACACATGCCCGTCGGACAGCACGATCCTGCGAGCCCGGTTAGCCGCCGGCAGACCGCGAAGCCCAAGCCGGAATACGTGCCTGTTAGTGATGCGGTGGTCGAGGGTTGCGGCCAGTTCCAGTGCCGCCCTCAGTCCAGTGCGTGTCCGGTTGACGCTCGCTGGCTCCATCTTCTCAATCAGGCCGTCCCGCCACGCCTGCAGATCGCGGACGGTGAGTAGCCCCACTGGTTTGCCGGCAAGCGAGCTGGTCAGATGCTTCTCGACGCGAGTGGCGTTGCTCTGCTGTCCGCCCCTGCTCTTAAGGTCGCGCTTGTACGCTGCGATCGCGTCCGCGACCGTCATCGGCTTGCTGTCTGACGCATCGGTCGTGCCGCGGGCCAATTGCTTGGCGGCCTCGCCCGCCTGATGGAACGTCAGGATGTGGGTGCCGTCGCTGTCCTCAAAATCATCGGCTTGGCCGAAGCGCGCCGTCCAATATCCTCCGTGGGCATTGGAGCACTTGACCACCCATGTGCCGTTGCCTTTATTGCGGCGGTACAAAAGGTGGATGCCGCGGGCGAGCGCTGGTCCGCTGTAGGGCTTCTTCCTGATCGGTAGGCGTAGTCTTGCGCTGCGGCTCTCGAGCTTGGCATCCCGGATCTTGCGCGGCATCGGTACCCTCTGGTGTCCCGTGAACTGTCGCCAACATGGGTGTGGAACCCAGTGGAGGCCAAGACAATCAGGTGGACACATTTGCCCAGCAATCAAGGGCTTAACGCAAGCTCAGCAGAACCCTGTGGAAGTCTGTGGATGCCTGAAAAGCCCTATCGCGGCACCGGACCGGCCATGCAGGACATGATGGGCGGCCGGATCGATTATATCTGCGACGTCATCTCGACCGCGCTGCCGCTCATTCGCGGCAATTCGATCAAGGCGATCGCCTCGTTGTCGCCGGCGCGCAGCCGTGTGCTCTCCGGTCTCGCGACAGCCCATGAGCAGGGCCTGACAGGCTTCGACGCCGATGCCTGGAATGCGTTCTTCCTGCCGCGCGGCACGCCCGAGCCGATCGTCCGCCGCCTCGCCAAAGCGACCAGCGACGCGCTCGACTCGGGTTGGGTCCGCGAGCGCCTGGAGGATCTCGGCCTCAACGTCCCGCCGCCGGAACGCCGCACCCCGGACTATCTCGCCAAGCTCGTCGTCAGCGAGCTGGAGAAATGGGCCGCGCCGGTGAAGGCGAGCGGAGTGTCGACGGATTGATCGACG
>DATLQP010000194.1:0-4504 GCA_035535155.1 Propionibacteriaceae bacterium | reverse complement strand
TACTTCTTGGCGAGGTCTCCGACGGTCTGGAAAGCCTGCACACAGTTCGGCGAGGTGAGCGTGATGGCGCCCGCAGCGTCGACCAGCTGGCAGCCGTTCGCTAGGGCGAGGTGCTCGAAGGTTTGCTGGGTGAACGAGTCTCCTGGCGCAGTCGCTAGCGTGATTCCGGCGTGGTCGCCGGTCTTCAGCTTGGCCGCCGCTTTCTCAAGATCGTCGTAAGTCTTGGGAGCGGTAAGACCCGCCTGCTCGAACCAATCCTTGCGGTAGAGCAGCAGCTGGGCCCAGCCGTCGCTCGGTACGGCCAACTGGTTGCCCTTGGTGTCCTGGGTGAGCTTCAACGCCCGTTCGGCGAACGTCCCGGTGCCGAGCTTGTCGACCACTTCTTTGGATGCCCCCGAATCGAGCAGTTCCTTGGCCGCGAGGTCCTGGACGCCGGACAAACCTAGGGCCGCTATCACGTCCGGCAGCTTGTCGGCGGCAGCAGCGGAGGTGATCAACTGCGGGAACTGGTCCTCGGCGACCGGGACCACATCAACCTTGGTGCCAGTCTTGGCGGTGTAGTCGGCCGCGATCTTCTTGGTGGCGTCGATGCGGGCCTGGACGTCCTCCAGCGTCCACATCGTCACTGTTTCGGCACCGCCGCTGGCTTGACCCCCGGAGTTGTCGTTGTTGGAGCCACATGCGGTCAAGGAGACGACCGTGCACAGTGCGGCGGTCAGGGCGAGCGCTCCGGTCCTTCTGGGACCGAGCCAATTGAGCAAGTTGGACACCTTGTTCCCTCACGTGATGGGCCGCGCCAGGGGCGGGCAACGGGCAGGTTTCTGCCAAGCAAATCACCTATTTATGGATTGGTGCAAGTCATAAATACCGATATTGTTGTCACAATTCGGATTTACTGATGGAGCACCACTTTGGCCTACCTCGTCGAACTGACCGCTCCACGTCAGGTGGGCGTGCGCACCTATCCAGACCCAACCACCGGCCCCGACCAGGTGAGGGTGCGCACCCTGTATTCAGGCATATCGGCCGGTACCGAACTCACCCAGTACCGCGGCACTAATCCCTACCTGGACAAGCAGTGGGACGCCGATCGCGCCGTCTTTCGGTCCGGTACGCCCACTCTGAGTTATCCGATCGACGTCTGGGGCTACTCCGAGGTCGGTGTTGTTGATCAGGCCGGTGCAGCCACCGAGGCCCCGATCGTCGGGGAGGTGGTCTGGGGCGTCTGGGGTCACCGCTCGCACGCCGTGCTGCCAGCCGACGTGCTGGCGAAGCATGTCTTGCCCGCTGGCGTTGATCCCCTGATCGGGACCTTCGATCGGGTGGGCGCCGTTGCCCTCAATGCCGTGCTCACGGCTCAGGCCAACCCTGGCGAGACCGTCGCCGTCTTCGGCCAGGGAGTGATCGGCCTCCTCGCCACTCAGCTGCTGCTCTCGCTGGGTTGTCGGGTTCTGGCGGTGGATGCCATGCCTGCTCGGCTGGCGCTCGCCGAGCCCTGGGGGGCCGTGCCTTTCAACGCGACGGAGGGCGACCTGGCGGTGAACATCTGCGACCGCGTACCCGAGGGTGTCGACCGGGTGATCGAGCTCAGCGGATCGTACGCCGCCCTCCACCAGGCCATCCGGATCGCCGGCCCCGGCGGAACAGTGGTCGCCGCCGGCCTCTATCAGGGACCGATTGGCGCTCTGACTCTCGGGGAGGAGTTCCACCTCAACCGAGTGACCTTGATCAGTTGCCAGATCGGTGGCGTGCCTTCCCATCTGCAGGGTCGCTGGACGCGTGAGCGGCTGCACGAGACGGTCATGAAGCTGTGCGTCGAGGGCCGGCTCGATCCGCTGCCACTGGTGAGCCACCTGATCGACGCACCCGATGCCGCTCGGGCGTACGCCCTGCTGGATGCCCCGCCCGACGATCTGCTGCAGGTGATCTTGGACTTCCGCCCCCAAACGATCATGAACCAGCGATCATGAACCAGATTGTGCGACTGGCAGTGCAGGAGCAGTATCTGCGCGGCGAGACCATGATCGAAAAGTGGCAGCATGCACAGGCCCTGGGCTTCGATGCCATCGAGCTGCGCGGAGCCGGCGATGGACGGTTCGCCGCTCGTCTGCCAGAGCTCCGGGAGGCGGCCGCGGCCGGCGTAGCGATGCCAACGGTCTGCGTCGAGATGTTGCACTTTGTCGGCGACTTCGACCTCGCGAAGCGTCGCGACGCCATCGAGCAGCTGAAGTCGCAGCTGACCGTGATGGCCCACATCGGCGGCCGGCTGGCCATGACTCCGGCGTCGTACGGCATGTTCTCCACCCGATTGCCGCCCTTTGTTTCGCCACGCTCGGTCTCCGACGACCATGCTGTGCTGATCGAGGGTTTCGGCGAGCTTGCCGCGCACGCAGAGCAGGTCGGCGTCGTGATCGCTCTGGAACCCCTGAACCGCTACGAGAACCACATGATCAACACGCTGGCACAGGCGGCCGCATTGTGCGCTGAAATCGGTTCGCCGTGGTTCGGGATCGCAGCCGACACCTACCACATGAACATCGAAGAGGCGGATCCGGTCAAGGCGCTGTTCGATGCATCGGGCTGGATTAGACACATTCAGCTCAGCGACAGCAACCGACTCGAACCCACCGCGGGACACATCGACTGGTCAATGACGCTGCCCGCGATCGCCGCCATCGGCTACACCGATGAGCTCGCGTACGAGTGCCGCCTGTCGGGCGAGGTCGACGACGTTCTTCCGGTGTCGGTACAGCGGATCCGGCAACTGGCATGGAGCTGACGGAGTCGGGTCGCAGAGCGCTCGAGCGCGCCGCCATCCGTGTGCTGGGCAATAACTGGCACGGACACGCAACGGTGCCATCGGGAAGCCTCTATCCCCACCAATGGAGCTGGGACAGCGCGTTCATCGCATTTGGCATGCAGCATTGGGCGCCTCGTCGAGCAGCCGCGGAACTGCTCAGCCTGTTCGGCGGTCAGTGGTGCGACGGCCGGGTGCCTCACATCGTGTTCAATCCGGCAGTGTCGGAGGAGGCGTACTTTCCGGGACCACGCTTCTGGCGATCGAGCCAGGTCCCCGGCTCGCCGCCGGTGGCAACGTCGGGCATCATTCAGCCTCCGGTGCACGCCTCTGCCGCGCTGGCGATGCTGGACCAGTTGCCCGATCCGGCCGGATTTGCGGCGCGCATCTATCCGCTGCTGAAGGCGCAAAACGACTATGTCGCGCGGCGTCGCATCGATCCCCGAACCGGGCTGGCCTTCATCCTCCATCCCTGGGAGTCGGGCTTGGACAACTGCCCGTCCTGGGATGCTCCGCTGGCGGCCGTACCGGCTGACCTATCGCTGTTCGACCGGTATACCCGGCGCGATCTTGATCATGCGGGGAAGCATGAGCGTCCGACGGACGGCGACTACGCCCGGTACATACGGCTTGCCCTGGCCTACCGCGACCATGGCTATGACGACGCCTGGGCCCATGACGAAGCCGAGTTCGCGGTGGTGGATCCGCTGTTCAACACCTTGTGGGCCGCCTCGGAGCGGGCTCTGGCGGAGATCGCGCGACGACTTCAGCTCGATCCGGCTCCGCACCTGGACAACGCCGCGCGCATCACCACGGCTTTGCACGATCAGCTTTGGGCGGCCGGGTCTGAGCTGGCCGAGGCCTACGACATGCGCAGCGCAACGCTGCAGCCGGAGGTGACTGTGGGCGGTGCGCTGCCGCTGCTGCTGCCGGACCTGGACCGCACGATCGTGGAGCGGATCGCAACAGCCCTGACCGGACCGCGATTCGGCATTGACTCAACCGCAACGTTCGGCGTACCGAGCTATGACCGGAGCTCGGCCAAGTACGACGCCAGCAGATATTGGCGGGGTCCGACCTGGATGAACACGACATGGCTGATCGCCACCGGCCTCCGCCGGCACGGCTTCGTCGAGCTGGCGGCCAAGCTGGACAACGACCTCCTGGTGCTGGCACAGCGTTCGGGACTCCGGGAGTACTTCAACCCGGTCGCCGGCACCGGTCACGGCACCTACGGGTTCAGCTGGTCGGCCGCCATCGTGTTGCACATTCTCCGCAGTCGCCGGACAGGCGACTCCTTCAGTAACCCAAGTTCTGGACCGAAGCCACGTTCTCCTTCGTAACAGTTGTGGCGGGCAGCTGGATGCGACTGGGCACCTCGGGCTCGAGCAGCTCACTCAGGCCCTTGTGCTCAGCGATCAGCTTGGCAATGGAGACCGCGGAACCCGACATCGAGGGGTTGTACAGGAAGGTGGCTCGGTACAGACCGCCCTGCGCGATCAGGTTCATCGCGTCCTTCGACCCACCCGCACCCGTGACGAACATTTCATCTTCCCGATTCGCAGCCTTGATGGCCTGGACCACGCCCATCGCCATGTCGTCGTCGTGGGTGTAGACCGCATCGATCTTTTTGTTGCCCTGCAAGATGGTCTCCATCACTTGCAAGCCCTTGTCGGGCAGGAAGTCAGCCGGCTGGCTCGCAATGAT
>DATLQP010000193.1:0-21982 GCA_035535155.1 Propionibacteriaceae bacterium | reverse complement strand
GAGCCGGCTTGGTTGGTTCGTTTTGACGGCTGTGCTGCGAAACGTACCTATGGAGCTGGCTTTGGTGGTTGAGCTGCCGGATCAAGGGGGACTTCAGGACGTTCAAGCCAGGCGTCAACAGGCAGGGCCCCCTGCTACGGCCGGACCCTCGACTTCCTAAGCACGCATGCACCTGGCTCGAGATGCTTCCTGGGTTCAGGCCGCCGCGAGGGCTGGCGCCAGGTCGCCTCGCGGGACAACCTGCACAGTCTCCAAGCCGAGCCACTCCGCCATGATCTTCAGCTCAAACGCTAGCTCGGCTGCCACATCGAAGGTGTCGTAACCCGGCTCGATCCAGGCGGCATTAACCCGCAGCACACCGCGCGCTCTATCGGCCTTGAGATCGACCCTGGCGACGAAATCCTCACCGAGGAGGAACGGGTAGACGTAGTAGCCGTGGATGCGTTTCGGCCCCGGAACATAGATCTCGATTCGATAGACGAAGTCGAACAGGCGCTCCAGCCGTGTTCGTTCGAAGATCATCGAATCGAAGGGGCTGAGCAGCGCGCGAGCGTTGATCCGACGGGGCACCCGGGCCTCGTGCCACAGGTACCAAAGACCATTCCCAGATCCGTGTACGACCACGGGGATCAGCTCACCGCTCTCGACGAGTGTCGAGATGGCTAGCCGGGTCATGTCTCGCCGGGTGCGGAAATAGTCACGTAGCGAAGACTCGCCTGCTATCCCGAGAGCACGTGCGGCGCACCGAATGAGACCAGTCACCGAATCCTGTGGTGAGGGAGTCGGGAGGGCGAGCACCGCGCCCGGAATCACCCGCTCGGGCAGGTCGTAGACCCTCTCGAACTGCGAATTGCGGAACGCCGACGTCACCTCGCCCACATAGAACAGCCACTCCAGAACGGTCTTGACCCGTGACCAGTTCCATCCCCAGTTGCTGCGATCGCGCTGCTCTACAATCTCCAGGTCTCTGGCGCTGATTGGGCCTCGCGCGGCGACCTCGTCACGAACAAACGGGATGAGGTCGGCATTCTGTTGTGCGACTCGCTCCACCCCTGTCCAGACATCGCGGAAGCCGGGCTGCATGCGGAACCGGAGCAGAGGCTGGAGAGAAACGTCGATCAGGCTGGCCGCGTGGCCCCAGTACTCGAATAGCCGACGCGGTGGCTGATAGGCGGCACGTTGCAAGAGAGCTGAATCGTAGGGTCCTAGCCGGGAGAACAGCGGCATGAAGTGAGCTCGGGTGACGACGTTGATGGAGTCGATCTGAAACTGAGCCAGGCGGTTCGTGACCGACTGGACGTCCCGCATCGTTACCGGTCGCCCGAGTCTCGGGACACCAAAACCCTGCGCAGCGAGCGCAATCCGCCTCGCCTCAGCCTTGCGGAACGTCTCCCGTCGCACCACCCAGACGTTACCCACACCCACTGACACAGGGGAGGCGTACGAGCAGGCGTAGCAAACCTAAGATGCTTGAATTCCAGCCAGCCACAAACTCAAGGCTGACTAGGGAGCCAACCACCACGTTTGGCTAGCCTGCTCGTACGCCTCCCCTGTGTCAGTGGGTGGCGAATCAAGGTCTGTGAGGTGCGATCAGGAGACCAACTCGTAGGTCATGTCGAGGCGGATCACGCCGTAGTCGTAGCCCCTCCGGCGGTAGACCACGCTCGGCACCATGTGTTCGGAGTCGACGTAGAGATAAAAGTCGTGGCCGACCAGCTCCATTTCGAGCAGCGCCTGATCCAAGCTCATCGGCACCGCGGGGTGCAACTTCTCACGCACCACCATGGGACCCTCGCCGCGGACCTCCATTCCGGCAACGGTGTGCAGTGACGAGCCGTTCGTCTCGGCTGCTCCATTCTCGATCAGCGGAAGCTCGGCCGCAGCTTGGTGCAGTGAGCGAGGCGATCGGGAGCCACGATGTACGCGCTTGCGGTCGGCCGCCTTGCGAAGCTGCGCCATCAGCTTGTCCAAGGCCAGATCGAAGGCTGGAAGTTTGTCCTCCGCCGCGGCCTCAGCCCGTACCACCGGGCCCTTGGTGCGAAGTGTGATCTCGACGCGGCTGGCTTGGTCATGCTGTCGTTTGTTCCGCTCTGCTGACACCTCGACCTCGACCCGGATGACCCGGTCGTCGAGCTTCTCGAGTCGGCTGATCTTCTCGTCCACGTAGGAGCGGAACTGATCAGACAGACTGCAATGTCGGGACTTGACGACAACATCCATGTCTACCTCCATCGAGGAGTTGGCGGTGCGAGTAACGCGACTAGGCGAGCATGCGCCCGGCGTTCGGTACCGACTCTCGGCAGCTTTGCGGAGTCGGTCCAGGAATGACGAAGCCACTTGTCGCACCCTGATTTCGCCCTGACATGAAATCCCCCTGGTGCGCAAGCGCCATAGACCGACGCTAATCCCTGCTATCGGGTATTTCTACTGCTTCCTGGGATCCTCACTGACTTCTCAGTCCGCGAACGTTCGGGTCCGCACGCGTGCCGTGGCTGCGACCGTTGCGGCACCGAGCACCGGCACTCCGGCCTCATGCAGGACGCGGGCCGCCTCCGTAAGGCTGCTGCCAGTTGTCACCAGATCGTCGACAATCACCACCGCGTCAGCCTTGATCAGCCGCCGTAGTCGGAAGGCGCCAGCCAGGTTCTTCTGGCGGGCGCGCGCGCCCAAACCCGCCTGATCGGCGACCGGCCGAGCCTGCACAAGCATGGATCGAGCCGTTGTTCGGTATCGCTTGCGGAGACGACGGGCAGCGATGCGGGCCATTGCGTTGGTCGCATCGAAGCCACGTTCGCGTACGGTGCGGGGGGCGGAGGGCATCGGCACCAGCACAATCTCGGCGGCGACGACGGCGTACCGCACGTGGGTCAGCAAGGCATCCACGCTCAATGCCAGCCGTTCGGCGAGGATGCGGGTCAAAATCAACGCCTGTCGCTCCTTGTGCGCATTGATCACTCTGCGCAGCAGGTCGTCGTATACGGCGGAGGTGACGGTGAGCGGGAAGCCGTCCGGCCGCGGAACCGGAACGCTGACGAATGGCTGCCGAGTCGCGAGCTCACGGCGGCAAGCCGGGCACATTCCCCACCAGGGTCGCCCGCAGCCATGACAGCTGGCGCCAAGCAGCAGGTCACCGGCCGCCGCTCCCCAGTCCTGAAAGCCCACCGGCTGAGTCTGCCGCGTATTGACCTCGGCCTCCGCTGGCAGGGGAAAATCTGTGGATAGTCACACGAACAACGTCATCCGGGATAGGCAATGCTGCTGACTGCGTGATCAAGGAACGGCTGCCATTGATTGCCGTCGTCCTTCCAGGTACCGCCCTTGCTTCCGACGACGATCGCCGACTGCGTCTGAGGTGAGACGGCAAGCTCATCAGCGTCCCAGGTCTGCGCCTCGCCCTTTTGACTGATGTGTGAGGCATCGTGAGCCACCCGGAAGAGCGTGGAGCTTCCCTCCGATCTACTCAACACCAATAGGTTGGTGGCATCCAGCCAGGCGACATCGGCAATGTTCCTGATCGGGGTCCCGGATTGGCTGGTGTCAAGAACTCGCCAGGCCTCGACCGTGGGCTGGTTCGAGCGGATGATGCGTACCAGCCCAAGCTCGGAGCCATTCGCCGTGCGGCGCACCAGTGCCATTCGCGTGCCGTCAGGCGAGATCTTGAACGCCGTGACGTTCTGCAGCACAGGTGAGGTGATTTCATGCTTTGTGTTCTCGGGCGTGAACATCCAAAGTCGTTGCCGGCCACCCTGTTTCCCGACTTCCCAGATCTCGCCGTACCGGCTGAATTGCGGCCGTAGCAGTTCGGTAGCTCCGTTGAGCAAGCTAGTGGTGGATCCCCCGGGCGTCATTGGTGCCCGGCGTAGCGTCGTCCGGCCGTTGGTCGTGACGGCAAGGTCGGTGTTGGTCACCGACACAGCTACCGCGTCGACCGGATCCGTCGTTCGACCCAGCGGTCCAGGCACCGGATTGCTGGTTGGCGAATCCGTGGACGGCGTGACCTGTTCGACCGCGCCCTTCTTGACGGCGTACGCCTGCTCGCCGGCCACGGACGGAATCGGCGCAAGGTCTCGGGAGATCGCGTCAACCAAAATCACCTGGCTGCTCGGGTCGGCCCCGGGTACCCGGTACGGCTGTTGGTTGACCTTGATCACCACGCCCTTTACCCCGCCGACTTGCTTGAGGGTAAAGGCGATCTGGGCAGCCAGCAAGCTGCGCTGAGCATCGGAGAGATTCAGTATCGAGTCACCCAGCTGTACCTCTGCGATGCCGTCGGTGATGGTCACTGAGTCGACGCTCAGGCTGGTGTTCGGTGGGATCGATGTGGTTACAGCCGGCTTGAGCCAGAGCGATGGTCCGTTGAGCAAGGCCTTCATCAACGCGGACGCAACGTTGGCGGGATTGCTCAGTGCCGGGAGGTAGATCGGGTCAGGGACCATTGACCTGCCGTTTCCGACGAAATAGAGGTCGTAGGGCTGGTAGAAGAATTTGAAGGAGACCTCAGCCACCCACAGTCCAGGCGGATTCTCAATCCGCCACTGGCCATTCTCTTTGGCGAGAACGAAGCCGTATCGCAGGATCTGATTGCGAGCGACGTAGCTACGGTCTTTCTCCAGCGAGCCCACGACCGTTCCCTCGAGTTTGACGGTCTTTTCACCTGTTGGTTTCACTGTGCCTCGGTAGATGGAGACACTACCCTCTGGGCTCCACTTCTCCGCAGCCATCCGGGTCAGGAACTGCCTAGCCACCGAGTAGTTGGGCTGATAGTTCGATGTCGCCCTGAGGTAGCCTTCGACGATCTGCCGCGGCGTATCGCCCGGAGCCGGAGGCGCGACTTCGACGTTCACGCAGTTCTGGCACGGCGGTTGCTGTCCCTCAACGACCTCAATCGGTCCAGATGTCGGGACATTCACGCAGCCAGCCGTCCACAGCACGCTGGCGAGCAGGGTAAGGATGATGGCGAGACGACCGCGTGCCCAC
Organism: Propionibacteriaceae bacterium; assembly: GCA_035535155.1. Taxonomy (GTDB): domain Bacteria; phylum Actinomycetota; class Actinomycetes; order Propionibacteriales; family Propionibacteriaceae; genus Microlunatus. The sequence continues at coordinate 17,005 of DATLQP010000193.1, read as the reverse complement.
CTCACGATGGGCTCGCGGTTGTCTCTGCGGCGGCTGCGCGTCGCGGGGCTGCCGACGGCGGTGACGCGGGTGAATGCGGGGCCAGAGGAGCCGGCGCCTCGAGTCCATCGAGACGGGTGCCGCCCGGTCCCACAAGATCCCGCGGCACCAGCGGCAGCGGTGAGGTTTCGAGTATCGCGCCCACCTTCTTGGGCAGCGTGAGCCGAAACTGAGCGCCCATCGCCGGCCGGCCCCAGGCCGTGAGCCAGCCGCCGTGCAGATTGGCATCTTCCATGGCGATCGCCAAACCGAGGCCAGTGCCACCAACTGTCCTGGCGCGCGCCGCGTCTCCGCGCCAGAAGCGGTGAAAGACCTGCCTTGCTTGGCTCGCTTCGAACCCCACGCCATGGTCCCGGACTGCCACGGCAACTGCTGCGTCGTCGCTCTCGATCAAGATGTCGATCGGATGGCCCTCACTGTGCTCGATCGCGTTGACGAGGAGGTTTCGGAAAATGCGTTCGATCCGCCGGGTGTCGACCTCGGCCTTGGCCTCGCCGCTTTCATGCACCGTGATCTCGGTCTGATAGGTCTCGGCCAATCGCTCGTTGGCCTCTACCACTCGATACACGAGATCGCGCAGATCGACCTCCTCGAGGCTGAGATGTGCAACCCCAGCATCGAAGCGCGAGATCTCCAGCAGATCACTGAGTAAGGCATCGAATCGGTCCAGCTCGTTCTGCAAGAGCTCAGCAGAGCGCGCAGCAACAGGGTCGAAGTCATCACGCGCCTCGTACAGCACTTCGGCGGCCATCCGGACAGTCGTCAAAGGCGTACGCAGCTCATGCGAAACATCTGAGACGAACCGCTGCTGGACCGCGGAGAGCTCTTCGAGGGTGTTGATCTGTTTCTCCAGTTCAGAGGCCATGTAGTTCATCGATGTCGCCAGCCGGGCCAAGTCGTCCTGTCCCCGCACCTTCATCCGATCGCGCAGGTTGCCCGAGGCAAGGCTTTCGGCCGCTTGACGGGCGGCACGCACCGGAGTGACGACCTGACGGCTTACCAGCGCGGCGATGAAGGTCAGCAAGATCACCAAGATCGCGCCGGTCGTCACCACTGCATAGCGCAGCACGGCGAGAGTGGCGACCTCTTGAGTGAGCGGGAACATCAGGTAGATCTGATAGCGGCCGGTGCCGAGCAAGGTCAGAGTCGCGCCTGCTACCAGCCCTGGCACGGAGGGCTTACGGTCGCGGTAGTCAATCTGGGTCGGCGTCATCACCAGCTCGCTGCTCTGCTCAACCCGCTGGCGCAGCACGTCGGGGATGCTGGTCACCGCTGCACTGCCGGCGGTGATCGTCTGGCCGTGCGCGATGATGATCACTTCGTACTGCTCGGCGCGACTTGCGAAGCCGGTAGCCAGGTCGAGCAGCAGTTTGTCGACGTTGACCTCACCGGTGAGATCAGCGGCGTAGAGCTGAGCTTGTGCAGTGTTGACAGCCTGGCGGGCTTCGTTCTTCGCGGTCTCTTTCTTACCGTCGATCACCCCGATGGTCGCTTGTTGCATGAGCAAGAAACCACCTAGCACGAGTACCAAGACCGAGGCTAGGAAAACTGTCAAGACCACGCGCAGAGGCAATGACCGCCACCACCAGTTGGCGGGGAACCGCCACCACTTGGACCTCAGGATCCTGGGAGTGGAAACCATCTGCCGACGCCTATCTGAGCGGCCGCCTAACCGGGACAGCGGCTATCGGACCTGGGCGGTTTCGCCGGCCTTGTAGCCGATGCCGCGTACGGTGACCACGATCTCGGGATGCTCGGGATCTCTCTCGATCTTTGAACGCAGCCGCTGCACATGGACGTTGACCAGTCGCGTGTCAGCGGCATGGCGGTAGCCCCAGACCTGCTCCAGCAATACCTCGCGACTGAACACCTGCCATGGCCGTCGGGCAAGGGCGAGCAGCAGATCGAATTCCAACGGTGTGAGCTGGATTTGCACGCCGTCTCGCTTGACCGAATGCCCGTCGACGCTGATCGCGAGATCACCGATCCGCAAGGTCTCGACATCGACTTCGTCGGAGGCCGGCATGCGGCGTAGCCGAGTCTTGATTCTGGCGACAAGTTCCTTGGCCTTGAAGGGTTTAGCGACGTAGTCGTCGGCGCCTGCTTCGAGACCTTCGACGACGTCGATCGTGTCGGTCTTGGCCGTCAGCATGACGACCGGTACTCCCGACTCGGCGCGAATGTCGCGACACACGTCGACACCATCGCGACCTGGCAGCATCAGATCCAGCAGCACCAGGTCGGGCTTGGCCTCCTTGAACGCCGAGAAGGCCTTGTCTCCGTGCGCGCACCAAATCGGCTCGAACCCCTCATTGCGGAGCACGATGGAGAGCATCTCGGCCAGCGCTGCGTCGTCGTCAACCACCAGCACCCGGCTGCGCGCCCCTGCACTCTTGGTTGTTTCAGACACTGGTACCCCTTCGGTCATAGGGAAATAGGCACCGACCTCTCGGTGGGCAGACCCGCGATGACCTTTATCATTCTGCGACTCTGCGACGTAATCCTATGCACGTTGGAAACAAGCTTCACAGCATTGCCAAGATCTCCCAGCTGTGGCTAGTTGATCTCGGGAGTCTCCAGCCACGTCGAAAAAAATGCGATTTCACTCTTCTGACGACGCAGCACGGTACGCCACAACTCGAGCGGCCGGCCACCGAAGACATCGTCGTAGTCCGCCGGCGCCAAATGCCACATGCCTTCTTCGATCTCGGACTGCAGCTGGCCAGCGGCCCAGCCGGCGTACCCGGCAAAGATCCGCAGATCGCGATAGGCACCAGAAACGATCTCGATCGGGGTATCCAGATGCAGCAGGCCGACGGTCTCAAAAAGCGGCCGCCAGCCTGGCGGCTCCTCGCCGTCCGCAGCGACGCTGGCCAGGCAGATTGCGCCATTAGGCGACACAGGGCCACCGTGAAAGAGCATTTTCGGCTCCGACACGGTGCTCACCCAGTCCGGCAGCACCGCATCCAGAGGGGTCTGTGAAATCTCGTTCAAGATCACCCCGAGTGCGCCGTCCTCATCGGCGTCCAAGATCAGGATCACGGTCTGGTTGAAGACTCCATCGACGAGCGTGATGCTCGCCACCAGCAGATCCCCGGCAACCGGATCCCAGCTTTTCGTCGGCTCGATCCTTGGCTCGCTCATGCGGCAAGGCCATCCGCAGCACTGCGAGAGCGGCGCTGCACAATCAATCGAAGCAACAACAGGCCAACCGCGATGCCGACCCAGTCCGCCACGACATCAAGCGGATCGCCTGTTCGGTAGCGGTACCACAGGTGCTGAATCATCTCGCTCGCGACGGCGTGCGCCGCGAAAGCTCCCACGACGAGTGCGACGGTATGCCGCCGGGGCCACTGCCGACCAACGCCGCGCAGTGTGACAGTCAGCAAGATCAAGAGCACCGGGAGCGCGAACCCGACAGCATGCTCGAGCTTGTCTGCATAGGGGAACCATGCGGGTCGCGGCGGACCGGCAATCCGATACAGACCCCATAACTGCAGCGACACCGCCAGCAGCGCTGCTGCAGCGGCTAGATGCCAGCCACGCAGGACAGAGACCTGCGCACGATGGGGCAGAGCTGTGTACGGCATCTTCTCAAAGCACAACTTCGGTGTCGGTCGGTAATTCGGTTGGACCCCCGGCTGCTCGCCGTACGGCCGCCGCCACCGTGTGATGCACATCGGCGTGAAACACGCTGGGCACGATGTAGGCGGCGTTGAGCTCGTCGTCGGTGACGACGCCGGCAAGAGCGCGGGCAGCAGCCAGCAGCATAGTCGAGCTGACGTGCGCGCAGCGGGCATCGAGCAGCCCACGGAACACCCCGGGGAACGCCAGCACATTGTTGATCTGATTCGGAAAATCCGAACGCCCGGTCGCCACAACTGCGGCATGCTGGGAAGCTTCTGCGGGATCCACCTCGGGGTCGGGATTCGCCAGTGCAAAAACGATTGACCGGTCCGCCATCGCGGCCACGTCGGAACCAGACAACACACCAGGCGCCGAGAGCCCAATGAATACGTCAGCGCCGACCACGGCCTCCCTGACCGAACCGGTGAACCCGAGCTTGTTGGTGTTGTTCGCCAGCCACTCCAGCTCGCCATCCAGATCCGCGCGGCCACGGTGCACTACGCCATCGACATCGGCCACCACAACATCTTGGGCACCGGCGGCAAGCAGCAACTTGATGACCGCGGTGCCAGCCGCACCCGCGCCCGACATCACAATCCGCACGTCGGCGATCTGCTTGTCGACCACCCGTAAAGCGTTGTAGAGCGCCGCCAGCACCACGATGGCGGTGCCGTGCTGATCATCATGGAAGACCGGGATATCCAGCTGCTGCCGTAGTCGGCGCTCGATCTCGAAGCACCTTGGCGCCGAAATGTCCTCCAGGTTGATGCCGGCAAAGCCGGGTGCGACAGCACGCACGACCATGATGATCTCGTCGACGTCTTGGGTGTCCAGGCAGAGCGGCCACGCATCGATGTCGCCGAAGCGTTTGAACAGCGCTGCCTTTCCTTCCATCACTGGCAATGCCGCCTCGGGGCCTAGATTGCCCAGCCCAAGCACCGCGGACCCGTCGGTGATCACCGCAATGCTGTTCCGCTTGATGGTCAGCCGGCGAGCGTCATCGGTGTTCTTGGCGATTGCCAAACACACTCGCGCCACACCGGGGGTATAGATCATGGACAGGTCATCGCGGTTGCGGATGGGATGCTTGCTGTGCATCTCGATCTTGCCGCCCAGATGCATCAGGAACGTGCGATCGCTGACCTTGCCGATCACCACCCCGGGTACGCCGCGCATCGCCTCGACCAGCCGCTCGGCATGCTCGGTGTCGCGCGCCGCACACGTCACGTCGATCCGCAGTCGCTCATGTCCAGAGGCCGTCACATCAAGCGCAGTGACTGCCCCGCCGGCCTGCTCAACAGCCGTCGTCAACTGGCTGACCGAGGTTCCTCCCGTCGGAACGTCCAGCCGTACAGTGATCGAATAGGAGATGGACGGCACCGCTGTCACGGAGCCGATCCTCTCATGGCCGGGCCGGCTGCCGGGTCTCCGTAGCCCGGCTAGGAGCGGCGGCTGCGCTGGCCACGGTTGCAGCCCACTGGCTGATGTCGCCTTTGCTGACGGCAACAGCCAGCAGGTCTGGGAAAAGGTCCGGCGTACACGCAAAGGCTGGCACTCCCAGCGCAGCCAGCGCCGCAGCGTGCTCGTGGTCGTACGCCGGCGCACCCGAATCCGACAACGCCAGTAGCACCACCACCGTGACACCAGCCCGCATCAGCTCCGCTACTCGGCGCAGCATCTCCTCAGCGATGCCGCCCTCGTAAAGGTCCGAAATCAATACCAAGATCGATTCCGTCGGCCGGGTGATCAACTGCTGGCAGTAGGCCAGGGCTCGATTGATGTCGGTGCCGCCGCCCAGTTGGCAGCCGAAGAGGACATCGACCGGGTCGGACAGCTTGTCGGTGAGATCGGCGATCTCGGTGTCGAACGCCACGACCGAGGTCTTGATCGACCGAATGGATGCGAGGGTGGCTCCGAAGACGGCGGCGTAAACCACCGACTCGGCCATCGACCCGGACTGATCGATCGCGACCACCACCTCCTTCACTATGGCATTCGCACCCCGGCCATAGCCCACGAGCCGCTCCGGGACGATGGTGCGTTGCTCGGGAAGGTAGTGATCAAGGTTGCGCCGAATGGTGGTGTTCCAGTCGATGTCTTGTGGTCGCGGACGACGAGTGCGGCTGGCACGGCTAACCGCGCCCGTCACGGCGGCGCGGGTCTTGTTGGCAATTCGCCGCTCGATTTCGGCGACAACCTGGCCAACCACCACGCGGGCGGTCCGTTTGGTGGAATCCGGCATCACATGACTCAGGCTCACCAGAGAGCTGGCCAGATGAACATCAGGCTGGATGGAATCAAGAAGCTCGGGCTCCAGCAGCATCGACGTGAGATGCAACCGCTCGATGGCATCGCGCTGCATCACCTGCACCACGCTGGTGGGGAAGTAGGTACGGATATCGCCGAGCCAGCGGGCGACGCGCGGGGCAGATGAGCCGAGCCCTCCTGATCGCCGCGACGAGTCGATCCCGTCCTCCTCGGCACTTTCATAGAGTGCGCCGAGCGCGGCGTCCATCTTCTGCTCCTCCCGACTCAGGGAGGTGTTGAGCTGATCCGCGGACGCTTCCCCCAACAGCATCCTCCAACGCAACATCCTGCTCTCACGCTCGTCGGGAGCCGACGCCTCAGTCATGACCGCTGCCCAGAATGAGATCGACGATAGCCACAGCGGGCGCTGCGAGTTCGACATCGAACTCCACCGCGGGCTGATGATCTGGATCCTCGTTGCCGACTGCGATCCGTTGGGCGATTGCCTGACGTTCGGCGGCAGCGAAGGTGCCGAAGGTCCGCCGTAGCAGCGGCAGCATGTCGACGAACTGGGTGTTGTCGAGCTGACACACCCAGTCGTCGAGTAGCCCGCGCAACTCTGCGTCGTGAATCAGCAGCAGCGCACCGTCGGAGAAGAACCCATCCACCCAGGCGGCCTTGTCCGCGGCCGGAACTCCGGCCGACAGTGCACGGTGCAGCCGTACCGAGACGTCGCTGAGTCGCACCGCGTCCAGCAGCAGACGCACGATGCGGCCCAGCAGCAGGCCATGCACATCGGTACGGTCGATCATCGTGGCGAGGGTGTCGAGCCAGCGCTCTCTTACTGATTCAGAGAGCAGGCTGACGGCAGTGTTGACGGCATCGATGCGTCGCCGCATGGTGGTGGCGTTCGTCGCATCCAGACCCGCGACGGCCTGTCGGAGGCCGGCGCAGATCCGGACTACGAGCACCTCACTGACTTTCAGCAGCGCTCGAGTATCGGTCTCGCGCACGTCACCGTAGCGCTGGGCTCGCGCGAGGGCTGGCAGCGCGTCCATCAGATGCACCACATCGGCGTCCAGGGCCGCCTTGTCGGCCAGCGTTGCGAGCAGCCCATCCAGCGCCCGAGACAGATCGGCGAGCAAGCAGCGTTCGACCGCCTCGGTCAGCTCGACCAGCGACCCGTTCGCGATGATCTTGTCCACGCACGCCGTAGCAGCCGATTGGACGGTCGTTCCCCACACCGACGCCTCGACGATGGCCACCGAGTACTCGGGCTCCCAGCGAGATTGCCATGTCTCGCGGAACGTGCCTTGACTCTGCACCGAGCTCTCCGCCGGGACGATCCAGCGCAGCCCGAGCAGTCGCAAGCGATGAAACAACTGGGACCGGGCTTGATCAATTGGCCTGCGCAGATCAAGATCATGAAACCGGATCTGCGCCTCCCGTCTGACCCGTAGCGTGCGACAGGTACGAGTCAGGTCCGCCTCCAGAGGGACGGTCGGTACGCCCTGGTTGACCGAGCCCAGCGCCTGCCCGACCACAAGATGGTCGGTTACATAGCGGACTGCCAACTCGTCACCATCGCAGAGCACCGCCCGGGTAGCCTCAGTGACTTCGGCCAGGCCCGCGAGCGGTCGACCACGCAAGCTGGCCAACGTTTCCGCCAGCCGGACGGCCTCGATGACGTGGGCGCTGGACACCGGAAGATCGCGGACTCGAAGGGCTTGGGCCACCTTGGTGAGCCAGCGCACGATCGGCCGATCCCGAGCAACCCATAGATGGTGATACCAGCCGGGCGAGGCGATGCCCGCCCCATAGCCCGTCGCGTACCCAAGTCGCTGAGAAGTCCATGGCACCCAGGTCAAGGTGATCTTGCGGCGCGGGGCGCCGCGCAGCGTACGGGCGTCAGCGGCCGCCGGCGGCAGCGGCCAGCGCAGTGCCGGCGCGTGCCAGGCGCCACAGACGACGGCGACGCGCTCCCGACCTCGCTTAAGAGCCTCTCGAATCTTCTGGCGCATGTACGCCTCACGCCGGGCTTCACGATCACCATCGCCGGAGTGCTGGTCGATGATCATCCGAAGTTCGGCCATAGCATCGGTGATCATCGGGAACGGGGAGGAAGAATCCAGCCTCGACTCGACAAGATCGTCCCACCACCGCTCCGGATCGTCATAGCCCGCCGCCGCTGCCAGCATGGCCAACGGATCATGCTGCTCGATCGGCGCTGTTGGAGGGACCTGATCCGCCGCATCGTCCGGTTCTTCATGATCATCATCTGGCCGGCTGCGCGACCACCGGGCGAGCATTGCCGACGCTGGAAGATCGCAGAACCCCACCTCGATATCGCGCCGCAAGGCGTAGCTCATGGCCTGCCACTCGGGAGAGAAGACCGCGTAAGGCCAGAACGCGGCGGTCTGCGGATGATCGGGGGCGTAGCCGAGGAGGGCGAGCGGCGGCTCCATGCCATCAGCCAGCACCCAATGCAGCAGTGGATCGGCGTCCGCGGGACCCTCGATGAGCACGGAATCCGGTTGGTACTCGGTGAGCGCAGCAATCAATGAGCGCGCCGAGCCGGGTCCGTGGTGCCGGATGCCGAACACCTCGACCGGCGGTCGTTCCCCGGCAGTGCTCTCGGCTGAGTGATCGGCGACGCGGTCGCCAGTCCCGCGAGGTGGGAGCGTCGTCGTCGTCACGAGACGTCGCGGCAGGCGGTGTAGAACTCCGACCAGCCTTCCCGGTCCCTGGCGACCACTTCGAGATATTCGCTCCACGCCACCCGATCGGCAATCGGGTCCTTGACCACGGCGCCCACGATTCCGGCAGCGACGTCGGCGGGCTGGAGCTGGCCATCGCCGAAATGGGCAGACAGCGCAATTCCGCTCGTGATCACCGAGATCGCCTCGGCAGTCGAGAGCGACCCGGACGGTGACTTGAGCTTGGTGCGGCCGTCTGCGGTCACGCCGGATCGGAGTTCGCGGAACACGGTCACCACACGGCGGATCTCCTCGTCTGCGGTAGCAACCTTGGGCAAGTCCAACGAGGAGGAGAGGTCGGCTACCCGCGTCGTTACGATGCTGACCTCGTCGTCCTCGCTGTCTGGCAGCGGCATGACGACGGTATTGAAGCGTCGACGCAGGGCCGAGGAGAGTTCGTTGATTCCCTTGTCGCGGTCATTCGCCGTCGCGATCACATTGAAGCCACGAATGGCTTGGGTTTCTTGGCCTAGTTCCGGGATCGGCAAGGTCTTCTCGGACAAGATCATGATCAGCGCGTCCTGCACTTCTGCGGGGATGCGGGTCAGCTCTTCGATTCGGGCGAGCGTGCCACGCTGCATCGCCACCATCACCGGTGAGGGAACCAGAGCCCCCGGTGTCGGGCCTTCGGCAATCAGCCGCGCGTAGTTCCAGCCGTACCGAATGGCCTCTTCTGCTGTGCCTGAGGTGCCTTGGATCATCAACGTGGAGTCGTCGGAGATCGCCGCGGCCAGGTGCTCGGAGACCCAGGACTTTGCCGTACCTGGAACGCCGAGCAGGAGCAGCGCACGATCGGTGGCCAGCGTTGCCACCGCCACCTCGATAAGTCGCCGGGAACCGACGTACTTGGCCGAGATCACCGTGCCGTCGGCGAGAATCTCGCCCATCAGATACCTGACCACTGCCCAAGGCGAAAGCCGCCACTGCGGCGGCCGCGGCCGGTCATCGACGGCTCGCAGTGCTGCTAGCTCTGCCTGATACGCCTGCTCCGCATGGGGTCGCAGTGGCTGTGGGTCGTGGGACATCACCATGGCGGCATCGCCAGCCGTTCCGCCATGATCGGCTCGGCGGTGAAGGCGCTGCGCATTTCCAGACGGACCCAGACCGTGCGCTCCAAGGCGAGCAGTGCCTCGCGGACCGACGGCAGCGGCGTCGACGTCAGCAGCGCTGACCCCAGCAGCTCGTAGTGCTCCAGCGGCAGCCGAGCTCCGACGGCCGCGGCGTACCGGACGCCACGCTTGTGCAGCTGGCCGCTGCCAATGATCTCCAGGACTGTCCGGGTAAGGCGGTCTGGCCAGGGCATTGCGGCAGCCATGATCGACTCCGGATCGGCGCGTACGGCATCCTCCCCCACCTCAACGCCTGCGACAGTGTGCTCCGCCGAAGCCCTGTCTGTGAGGCGCGACCGCAAATCCTTGGCAAGCCGAGCCCACTGCGGGTTCTGTTCGACGAACCACACACCGCGGTCGCCGATTGCCCCGGCCAGCGCCGTGCGATCGAGCGCCGCGGTCCGGACCGCAACCAGTACGAGAGAAGTCCAGTAGGCGGCGGATGCTCGTTGGCCAGCCTGCACCGCCGTGACCAGCCAGAGGTTCAGCAGATCAACCTGCGGCGGAGAGATCAATCGGGCCAAGATCTCGTGCGCAGCGCTGCCCGCCACCGGCACCCGTTCCGGCGGGCCGATCGGGCCGGGCGGGCAAGATGGAAGGAGGCCACCAGCTCGTGACGCTGCACGGTGTCGAGCGGCGAGCGACAACACTGCGTGGGCGGGATCGTGGTCTTGTTCAAGACCCGCGCTCCAGCTGGCCGGCAGCCCGTCCGGCACCGGCCGCCGGTCGGTGCCGATGAGCCCCGTCGTGACGACGTCCTCCCACACCGACATGGGTCAGGCCGCCCCGGCGACAACGGCGGTGCTGAAGAATTCGGTGCTGAAGAATTCGGTGCTGAACGGCTGGGTGGCATCCGCAGCTAGCAGGGTGAGCGGCCGGAAACCGGTGGGAGTCCATTCTCCGAAGACCCGGATCGGTTCGCCGCAGGAACGAGCGAGCAAGGGCCAGGGCTCCTCAGGGAGGTTGGTGATCGTGCAGTATTCGCCGTCGGGGGCCCGCAGGCGCCACTGGCCAATGCCAGCTATCGGAGTTGCGTTGATGACGGCCGGCATCCGAGCCGCCCAGGGATCGGACGCGACGAGCTGAGCGAAAAGAGCGCGTACCTCGGCCAACGACTTGGCGGGCGGCATTGTGGGACCCGTCGTTGCACTGGTTTGTTCTCCGATCAGGGCGCGAAACTGACCCGAGCCCGGATAGAAGTGCAGCTGAGCGTGCACTAGGTGTCCGGCCAGCACGGTTTCATCGAGCAAGCCACCCGGCGGGGCGAAGCTCATGATCACCGCCCAGCGATCCGAAGCAGCGCCATAGAGCCAGACTCGCCGGGTGTCCAACCGGTACTCCGTGGTGTCGACCATGCCCATGGCGAACCAGTGATCAACAACGCCGGGCAGCGCTCGCACGTCGGACTTGCTCATCGGATATCCAATGCGGGCGCGGACGGTTGCCGCTAGATCTGCGGGCAGCTCATCAAGCCGGCGATGTGCCTGGATCAACAAGTGCAGGGCTCCGAGCTGTTCGAGTACCCGGCTTGGCCAGCCTAGGCTCGCGAACTCGGCCGGAATGGACCGCAACATTCCCGCAATTCCTGGCGCCTGCGCATCGACCATGCGTGCGGCCATGGTGTCGAAGTGCCCGTAGCCTGCTCGATCCAGCCCCGCAATCCCGCCGCGTATTTGATCGCCGAGCCATTGATCGAGTTCCTCCAGCCCAGCAGCTACCCGTTCGGCACGTGCTACCGCCCGCTTGGCGGCCGCAGCGGGATCGGCCAGTTCACCGGGCCGACGTGCAGCCGTCGCTGGCTCCGAGTCTTGCGAGGCCCGCGCGCTCAGCCAAGCACGCGGCCAGATGTCCATGGCCAACACAGTAGTTGTCGCCGCGGACAGGTTTCCTCCTCGCAGTCAGGCCATGTTGTGGCGCAGGTAGGCGGGCTGGCGGAATCCCATCACGGCCTCGGTCATCCGAGCGGCGGCCACCGCGGCCGCGACGTCGTGCATCCGCAAGATCCTGGCACCGTTGAGTACACAGATCGTTGCGGCAGCGATCGACGGAGGCATCCGGTCCGACATTGGCATGCCGGTTGCTTCGCCCACGAAATCCTTGTTCGACACGGCCGCCAACATCGGCAGACCGAGATCGGCGATTTCGGACAACCGACGGGTCAGCTCCAGGGTGTGCAGGGTGTTCTTGTTGAGGTCGTGGCCGGGATCGATGACGATCCGATCCTCCTGAACACCATGATCGACAGCGAGCTGTACGCGTTCGGTGAGAAAGGTCTTGATCTCGGAAACGACATCGTCGTACTGCGGCCGATGGTGATGCTGCCGCGGCAGCGCGAGGCTGTGCGTGATCACCAGTGTGGCGCCCTGTGCCGCTGCCACATCGGCCAGTTCGGGATCGCGCAGTCCTGTCGTGTCGTTGATCACTGCTGCTCCCGCGGCAATGCTGCGGGCAGCGACCTCAGACCGGAATGTGTCGACGGAGATGACTGCGTCGCTGGCTTCGGCCACCCGCTCGACAACGGGCACCACGCGATCCAACTCTTCGGCTAGTCCGACCTCCGGAGCGTCAGGCGAAAACGGCACACCCCCGATGTCCACCCAACCGGCACCGGCTGCGGCGGCGGCCAGCACGGCCGCGACAGCCTGATCAAGCCCGAACGTGCGGCGCTGATCGAAGAAGGAATCGGGCGTACGATTCACGATGCCCATGACGACGATTTCATGATCGAAATCGAACGTTCGCCGGCCGATGGTTCTCACAGGATGCCGGAGCGGTGGCAGGTAGATCACGGGGTAAGTCTCAGACCTCGGCCACTCAGGTGGACAATCCGGTCTGACCTCGCCCTGTCACTCAAAGCTCGACGAGCACCGCCAGGCAAGGGCCGCGTTGTCCAAGCACCGGGGATTGTCTTCGGCTGACGCCGGTCCCGTGATGGGACGATTTCGTGCCCCGACCCATCGTGATCTCGCCAGCGGGACGATAGTCGGCGTGTACCCCGAGACGCGAGCCGGCGCCGTAGAGCCGAACGCCGTGCAGCTGCACCTGCACCGAGGCATCGGCTGGGGGTTTTACGGGGTTGCGACGACTGTGGTGCTCGCGCTTGTCCTGGCTGGCACCGCGGCCAACCTGAGCAGTGGGCGGATCTTGATGGCAAGTGTGTTGGCGGTGGCGGGCCTGTCGTTGACTGCGTTTCTGGCCTTTCTGACCTATGCCATGGTTATGCCTTCGCTGACAGCCGGTATGGCGGGAGTCAGCGGACGCGTGTCGTGGAGGAGCAGGTTTGACGCCAGCTGGAACGAGGTCACCATCGACGTCGACGACAGAGCAGAACCCGGCGCGATCCGACTAGACATCGGCAAGGAGTCTGTGTCGGTCAGCGCCCGGTCGTGGGTCGGCTTCAGGGAATTCATCATCCTGGTAGGCAGCACACCACACGCTGCAGCGCGGTTGACTCCGGCGGCGCGGCACGAGGTGACCCGCCTGCTTCAGATCGGTGGATAGCCGCGCACACGTTTGCGTTGAGCGGGCTGACCGTCTGCGGGCCGTGTGAGTAACCCACAAGATCTTGCGGTGGAGGTGGCGGGAATCGAACCCGCGTCCTCGAGCGACGAACCAGGTCTTCTCCGGGCGCAGCTGGCTAGGCGTTCTCTCGGCTCCTGCACTCGCGCCAGCACGTTGCAGACAAGCCCAGTCTCAATTCATGTCTCTGCTAAGTCTTGAGACCACTCTCAGCAGGTAAGCCTCCTGAATGAGGCCAGGGTCCGGGACGGAGGCTCGCCCGGGCTGACCCGTCGATCACTGCTTAGGCAGCGAGAGCGACGTCAGTGCGCTTAACGTTGGCACTTATTGGTTCCCAAGGGACATTTACGAGTTGACCTTGGATTCTCGGCCCGCTTCTCCTGGGACTATCGACCCAAGTCGAAACCGATCACCCCCTATTGAGTTGTGCTGTTCAGCTGTGTTCAGCGATCGTCCCCGTACGGCTCAGATCGATGCAACCGCACAAAGTCTATCCGTCGTCCTAATGCGGCGGCAGCCCGATTGATTCCCGTACGCAGGCACGAAAGGGCGCCGGACCCTTCTGGGATCCGGCGCCCTTCGTCAGGTTTACTTCTCCGACAGCACCTCGAGCTTGATCACACTCTTGACCGGGTTGCTCCAGTCGTCTCCTTGGAGTGCCTTGGCGCCGCCGACGATGGTAAGGATGAACCAGCCGAGGCCCATGAACGGGATCAACCATCCGAAGAAATCGAGCCCGGTAATGCCGCCCAGAATGGCGACCAAGGCGAACGCGATCGAAGAGATCAATTGGAAGTTGAAAGACTTGGCCGCTTCCTTGCGTGCGTACGTCCCAGGCGTCGATAGCGCGTACACCAGACCCGGGCCGAAGAGCCAGAGGAAGAACACCGAGAAGTGCGCGACGCCGGCAGCTCCGCGCCCTACCTGTTGACGAGCCTCTGGTCGGACCAAGGGCTGGTAAGCGGGGTGGACACCGAGAGCCCTCGATGAGGTCGGGACCTGAACGAGACCGTAGAAGGCTTCGTTCAGCTCTTTGCGGCTGACTGCTGTGAGGACCTGCCCGATCCGCCGGTCGAACTCAGACTCGCTGATACGGCCGTCGGCGTAGGCGTCCTTGAGCCAGGATTCTGCACGGTCCCGCTGTTCTGGCGTGACCTGCATCTTCAGACTGGGGTGCTCGTAGATCGCGTTCATGCTAACCAGCATCGTTTCGTGGCCAGTCATTCACCATCGGGCACTCCCCCGGACCTACCCGGAGCGATTCCGTGAGCAGACTGGGCCCGGGCTGCTCATCACCAGCTACCGCTGCCGCCTCCGCCGCCGCCTCCTCCCGAGAAGCCTCCGCCGCCGAAGGAACTCCCACCGCCGAAGCCCGTACCCCCGGCACCTGAGGAGGAGGCGACCGGCGTAGCCGCGGACGTGAGGCTGCTGGTCAGGAACGAAGTGTTGAAGGCCGCCATCTGATAGTTGCCGATGTACCAATACGGCGTCTCGTTCGGCAGTCGGCCCATGGCAACGAGATCACCGCAGATCTTGGCCCAGCGATCGGCCAACTCGAAGATGATCGCCCAAGGCAGATACTTCGAGAAGATGTCCTCGCCTTCCTCGAACTTGAGTTGATCAGCTTCGGCGGTGGCGAGATAGGTCTTGAATCCCTCGACCTGGTCGCACACGGCCCGGCCTTCGGCGGTGCGCTGCCCACGCTTGAGCTTCGTACGAATCACCGCGAGGGTGATGATGATCGGCAACAACGGAATCAACAGCAGCAACAGCCAGAACCCAACCGCGAAGGCGGCGAAGATCGCGATGGCGATGATGCCGAAGCCGAAGCCCCGAGTCGCAGCGGCCGAAGGCACCTTGCGGAACCAGCCACGTGAGGTGACCTGATTGCGGACAGAGTCGCGCATTCGTTCGTGTGCCTCGACCAAGCTGCCGCGGTCAGAAAGGTCCCTCACCGCCCCGGCCGGCTCACGGTCGAACAGGCTCGTCAGGAGCACCATTTCGTGCGGAGCCGTCGCTTTGTTGGGATCAAGCAGGGTGACCCGGAACTCGTCCTCGCGGTAGCTCTGCACGGTCAGCGCACCCCGGACAGCAAGGTCGATGATCGTTGCCGCCGTTTCCCTGGCATCGACTTGGCCGTCAATCAGCAGGCCAGCTTCCGCCACCGGGATCTTCGGAGGCGAGAACGCGACCGGGATAGGAAGGTCTGGATCGTTTGGCACGACCTGCGTCTCCTGGCCGCCGAGCGGAACCGTTCCAGGCGGTAGGCCCGCGTAGCGCTGATCACGGCCGTTCTTGCGCCACCACAGCACGCCGACAATCGGCGAGCCGATGGCGATGAGAAGGGAGACGCCAGCCAGTGCGAAAGCGCCAATTCTCTCGCCCGGCGACAGCTTCGAACCGTTGGGTTCCAGGTGCGGCTTGTTGTCCGCCACAAGTCCGGGCTTGATCTTGACACCGATGCTGACGCTTGCTCCAGGTTGCACATCGGTCTGTCCGAAGGTGGCCGTGCCGCCTTCGGTGAAGTCCTTCGTCTCGCACGGTGTGGTGCTTCTCGGCGGTCCCGTGAAGCAACTTACGTCCTGAGCCCCACCCGGCACTGTCGTGGTGATCTTCACGTTCTTGATCAACGGGTTGCCGAATCCAGGTCCATCCCAGAAGAACTCGTCGTAGCCGCTGAAGGAGCGCATGGCACCGGTGACGTCATAGGAGATGACGTAGGTCGCGGTGGGCGCAGAGATGGTCCGGTCGGGATCACCGATGCGAATGTTCAGCTCGGCTTCCCGGCCTCCCTGAGACTCGGTTGTCTTCGAGCTGAATTGGGTTGCCACGCCAGGATCGGGGCTGGTGACGTTGATGTTGCTGATTCCGTACACGAAATCCTGGTCGCTATCTGGATCCGGCTCGCGGGTCACCAGATCGCGTTGGATACCGTGCCGGCCAGAATCGCTGCCGAAACGCCAGGTGATGGTCTCTTTCACCGTGAGCACACCGCTCGGCTGCATGTCGTAGTTGATCAGAAAGGAATCAATCTGGTCGTCGGCCGCGTACGCCTGGGTTGGGCTGAACACCGCCCACGTCAGAGCAGTTAGCAGCATCAAAAGGAACGCAACGACGACCCGAGACACCCGGCCGCCAACCTGCCAGACGCGCTCACCAGCGGACGCGCGGAATTGCATCATTAGTTCATTGTCTCCGATTCCCTGTTCTTGCTTCATTGCCTCCGATTGCGGGCGGCGAGGGCTCTTTCGGCCTCCCGCTTCGACTCGCGGGCTGCGATGGAGACGCGCTTGTCGTATTCCCGCTTGCCGGTGGCCAACGCAACCTCCACCTTCGCGTACCCGTTTGAAAAGTAGAGCGACAGAGGCACCAAGGTGGTTCCCGAGGTGGTGAGCTCTCGCTCGATCTTGGCAATCTCGCGGCGAGTCAACAACAGCTTGCGGGTACGGCGCGCCGAGTGGTTCGTCCAGGTGCCGTGGCTGTACTCCGGAATGTGCGCCCCACGCAGCCACACCTCCCCATCCTCGATCGATCCGTACGCGTCGGTGAGGTTCGCGCGTCCCTCGCGTAGCGACTTCACCTCGGTGCCGCTGAGGACGATGCCAGCCTCATAGACGTCGTGGATGTGGTAATCGTGCCGTGCCTTGCGGTTCTGCGCGATGAGCCTGCGGCCCTTCTCCTTCGCCATGGTTACCATCTTCCCGCTTT
>DATLQP010000192.1:0-6715 GCA_035535155.1 Propionibacteriaceae bacterium | reverse complement strand
GAAGTGGTGTCGGGTCGATGATGAAGTTGACGTGGGCGAAGCGGCCCTGTACAGCCACTCCCCGTTTGCCCGGTGCCCGACTCAGCGCTGCGCGAGCGAGTGCCGTGGGAACGGCGGTGTCGACCTCGGGGTCCTCGACGTACGCGCAATCGGCCGGCCCGACGAGGAGCTGCAGCGCCGTAATGGGTGAGAACAGTGGTTCATCGGACTTCTTCTGGACGGCGACAATTGCAGTCTCGTTGCTGTTCCGTACGACGATGAACCGGGTCCGGCGATAAGCCTCGCGACCGACGAAATGCCGGGCCAGGGAGCCCTCGTCGAGCTCACCGTCGAAAGACGTCACGGCGACCCCGCGATACGCGCCTGGCACGACATTGGGCCCGAGTGCCCCGGCCGGTCGTCCTAAGTGAGCTGCCATGTACGCGCGACGTCGCAGGTGTCCGCTCGTAGCCCCAACCGCAGTGTCTCGAGCGCGAGCACCTCGTTGCAGGCGATGTTGGCGAGGTTGACATCCGGACCGAACATCCGAATCAGCCACGCCTGTTGGTCTTTGCGAGGCGCTTCGAAGAGGATCCTGTCGATGCCACCGCCACGCACGGCCGCGGCCACGACGTCCTCACGTATCGAGCCGTCCTCGCGGTAGATCCCGACCGTGCCGCTCTCCCGACCTTCGGTGATCACCCAGCGAGCACCGGCAGCGAGATCACCTGCCACCTCACTCGTCCACTCGTCGGGGGTGAGGACCTCCTGGGGGTCCTTGCTCCCCACCTCTGACAAAACCTCGAACGACTCCGTGGCGCGATAGAGGAGCTCGCGCTTGTCTGCCACCGTCATCCGTGCGACACCGCGGGAGACTTCGACGGCGTCGAAGCCGACCTCCGCAGCCCAGTCCAGGCACTCCTGTGCCTTGCCCTGGGCCCAGGAGATCTCGAGCAGCGTCCCCCCAAGACAGCTGCGGATATCCGCAGATCTCAGCAGTGCAAGCTTTTCGGTCAGCGCCGGGTCGATGTACGCCGTGCCCCAGCCGAACTTCCAGACATCGATGAGTGGTGCGGACGCGAGGAGAACCGATTGAGTGGACTGCACCGTCTGGCCGTTGTCGAGGACATGGGTGAGACCCACGTCTCGCGGCTTGGAGCTGCGCTCGGGCAGGCTGAGAAATGCGGGCCGACGCACGTTGCCTATGCTATATGTATCGTTCACTTTCCGACAGGCTCTCTCAGTTGGGCGGGTGCTGAATGATCAATGCGTCGAATCCCAATGCTTCGAATTACAGCGTCGAGCTCGACGAGCTGGCGGCCTACCTTCGATCGCATCCTGCGCTACAAGCGAAGGGCGAGATCAAGCTCGTCAGTGAGGTGCTCGGCGGCGGTAGCTGGGTGCACGGTCCTGGCGACGACGGTGCCGTGGTGCCCACGCGACGCCAGCACGGGCGTGGCGGCACAGCAGATCAGGTGATCGCCTGCGGAGAGGCGTTGCTTCCAGCGTTCGTCACGGCTGACCCGTATGGCGCAGGCGTCGCTGCTGTTCTCGCCAACGTCAACGATCTGGCCGCCATGGGAGCTACTCCCGTGGCGATTGTCGACACCATCGTCGGCAGTGCCGAGCTGGCCCGGGAAGTGCTGCATGGGATGAAGGATGCCTGCGAGTGGTATGACGTCCCCCTCGTCGGTGGGCACCTGACCGTGCACGACGGCGCGCCGGCCTTGTCGGCCTTCGGGGTGGGGAGTGCGGTAGCTGTCCTCTCCACGACGCACGTCGCTGCGGGCCAGTCACTCGTCGTCGCCGCCTGCACCCAAGGAGAGATGCGCGCGGACTTCCCTTTCTTTCGGTCGTTCGACGAGCGCATCACGCAACTGGCCGACGATGTACGCGTCCTTGCATCCGTGGCGTCGTCGGGCGCCTGCGTGGCGGCAAAGGACATCAGCATGGCCGGGTTGGTCGGCTCACTGGCAATGTTGCTCGAGTGGAGCCGGCTCGGGGTGACGGTGGATCTGGAGCAACTGCCCCGCCCTCCAGGCGTGGCAATGAAGGACTGGCTGACGTGCTTCCCGGCCTATGGGTTCTTGCTTTGTGTACCTCAGGGACGCGAGGCTGATTGCCTAGCGCCGTTCCACGCTCGTGGCCTCGACGCGGCGGTGGTGGGCATGATCGACAAGTCCGGGCTGCTGGCGCTGCGATCAGGTGAGGTCGAGGTCACGGTCCTGGACCTCACCAGTGACAGGGTCACAGGTCTCGCGCGCTGACCCCGGCCGCGAGGCGTCGTACGGTCGCGCGTGCCTCGTCGGGCGGCGGCAATTCAATACTCATGGGCTGGTGCACGAGGCCGGCGTAGATTTCGGGGTCGCCGCGGGTCTCCCACCCCAGTCGTTGGAAGAACCGCACATTCGGGAGCTGGATATGAGCGCTCATCAGGTGACCTCCGAGCACCGCCGCGGTCGCAACGGCGCAACGGACCAGCGGGGCGCCCAGCCCGCGCGTTCGGTAGGGCGCGAGCACCGCGAGGCGGTCACCCTGCCAGATGCCGTCGGCTGGGTCGATGGCGAACAACCGGACCGTGCCGGCGGCGACACCGTCGCAATACCCCATGAGGGCGACGGCCGACGTGTCCCGATCGTGAAGGTCGAGGTCCGACTCGGTGAAGATCGCCTGCTCGTCGACGAAGATTCGGCGCCGGATGGCGAAGTGGTCGGCGAGCTCTGCCGCCGAGGCGACCTGCCGGCACACGACTCGAGAGGCTGCCGACCGAGAAAGGGGGGCTGCAGACGGTAACCCTGCCGCTGGCAGGCTCAGCTCAGCCGGCATAGGAGAACTGCACAGGACGCGGGCCGATCTGCAGGAGCGGCTGGACACCCTGCTGTCCGGAGCAGGCCTTGCAACGCGCGCAGCCAGCCTTCGAGGCGTTGGTGTCCATGCCACGCTCGGCCATGTAAGCGCCCACACGTCGGTAGATGCGTTCGGTGTAGGCGCGGTCCGGCGGCATGACGTCCTCCATCAGGCTGCCGGCGACCGGGCGGAGGGGCACGACAAAGGGGAAGACACCCATGTCGATTGCGCGACGGCATCCCTGCACGGTCAGCTCCGGATCCTCTCCCATGCCCAGGATCACGTACGTCGAGACCTGCCCCTCGCCGAAGCGGTCAACCGCGCGTTCCCAGGCGCGGAAGTACCCGTCGATGCCCGTCCGGGCCTTGGCCGGTGCGACGTGGACAAGGACGGCTGGGTCGAACGACTCGACGTGGATGCCGACCGAGTCGATTCCTAGGGCGGCCACCTCGTCGATGACTTCGAGCTTCATCGGCGGCTCGAACTGAACTTCCACCGGCAGGCCGGTCGTCTCCTTGACCGCATGTCCGCATCGGGCGACGTATCGGGCGCCCTTGTCGACCCCGTTGGAGCTTCCTGTTGTCAGCGTCGCATCGACGGCGCCGTCGAGCTCCTTGGCTGCCGCGGCCACCTCGGCCAGCTGCTCCGGGCTCTTCTTGACGATCGTCCTGCCCGAGTCCAATGAGAGGCCGATCCCGCAGAACTTGCATTGATCGTCGTTGCCCCAGTAGGAGCAGGTCTGAACGACTGTGCTGGCGAAGGAGTCGAGGTGCAGCAGGCCAATCTTCCAGTACGGAATGCCGTCAGCAGTGGTGAGGTCGTAGAAGCGTGGGCGCTGCTGGGGCGAGGCGGTAGCCAGCCGCTGACTGCCCTCGAAGATCGCATATCCGTCGTCCTCCGCCTTCAGGACATAGGGCGAGCCAGCCGCCGTAGCGTTGTCAGTCGGGACCGTGATCGGGAAACCGCCGACCCAGAGCATGCCAGAGTCCGTCGGCCCGGCGCCGCCTTGGCGACGCTCGAGCGGCGCCTCTACCCGGAGGCCACGAGCCTGCAGGTCGACCACCAGGTTTGCCAGGGACGCCGCAGCATCGACGCGCTCTGCTGGCTGGGTCGGAGTTGATTCAAGGGGTGACACTGTGCCGGAACCCCCGCGACCCATGTTCATCTCCGCCCTCCCCAGCGTTTACTTCACGAGACAAACTGTAACCTTTAGTAAAAGCATCGCCTATATCGGCGTCAAGGGATGCGTGCGCAGCCGCAACGATCAAGCGTGGGCTTGCAGCTCGCGACAGCGCAGGGCGGAGGCGGCGTCGACTATTGCGTCTGGCGGCAGCCCAGCGAGTTCCAGACCCTTCGCGGCCGCCAGCCCCGGCAGTGCAGCGATCAACTCGTCGCGACGCTCGAGCACGGACTCGATATCGGCGCACTGCTGCCTCAACTCGTTGGCCACCATGCCGACCAGGGTGATGGCGCGCTCGTAGCCGTCCGGGTCAGTCATGGCCATCGGGTAAAGGCGAGACTCCGCGCTGGTGAACCTGACAAGTACCGCTGCAGGAATCGGGCCGGGGGGTCCGGTCATGGCCGTCCAGCACCCCGGCACGAGCAGTCTTGTCTACGCCGGTGACGTTCACTATCGTTCATAATCACTTAGTATGCTAAACATTTCGCTCTGCTACGCCGGTTGACGTACCGGCTGATTGTCCAGCGAAGTGAGGGGTCGTGACCAGGACCGCGGTAGTCGCCCTCGGGGGAAATGCACTCGTTGCCGAGGGTCAGCGCGGGACCTATGACGAGCAGCGTGAGAACGCCGCGGCCATGGCCCGACCGGTCTGCGCGCTGCTCGACGCCGGCTGGCGCGTGGTCGTTGTACATGGCAACGGGCCTCAAGTCGGTAACCTTGCGATTCAGCAGGAGCTGGGCAGTGCGGAGGTGCCGGAGATGCCGCTGTTCAGCCTGGGCGCAATGACCGAAGGACAACTCGGTTCTCTCATCGCGATCGCGCTGTATCGGCAGTGCGGTCGACGCAATCGCATCGCCGCCCTGCTAAGTCATGTAATCGTTGACCTCGACGACCCGGCCTTCGGCCACCCGACCAAGCCGATCGGACCGTTCTTCAGCGAGCAGGCGGCGCGTGAGCTCGCCCGCGCGCGAGGCTGGGACGTCACCCAGGATGCGGGCCGGGGTTTCCGGCGCGTGGTTGCCTCCCCTGAACCGAAGGGTTTCGTCGAGATCGGTGCGATCCGCTGCCTGCTGGACGCGGGGCATGTTGTGGTCACGGGCGGCGGAGGCGGGATCCCGGTAGGTCGCACAGATGAAGGCTGGGACGGCGTTGATGCCGTCATCGACAAGGATTCCGCAGCTGCCGAGCTCGCCTCCCAATTGCAGGCCGAAGCGCTCGTCCTGATCACCGGGGTGGACGCCGTACAGCTCGACTTCGGCAGGGCCACCCAGCGGCCCTTGACCTGGGCGAACGCTGCTGAGGTCGAGCGACACCTGAAAGCTGGCCAGTTTCCTCCGGGCAGCATGGGCCCCAAGGTGCGCGCCGCCATCTCGTTCGTACGCCGGGGCGGACACCTTGCCGTCATCACGTCCCCGCGGCTGGTGGTCGACACGCTCGCAAGCGACGACCCGGCAGACCAGTCACTGGGAACCCGCATCACGTCGGTGACGAGCCGGAGCGGGGCGTTCGCATGAGTATCGCCATCAAGGTCTTCCCGGACACTTACGTCGACTCCGTCGTGCAGCTCCGGGGCATGCGGGCGATGCGCGAGATCGCGGATGTTGAGTGGGCCAGCGCCGCCATGGCGACACCTGCGAATATCGAGACGCTACGCGCTGAAGGCGTTGACGCGGCCGACGTCGAAGGCGTCGGGTCCAACGACCTCTTCATCGTGGCAAGGGCGCATGACGTGGAGACCGCTTCCAAGGCCCTCACCGTCGGCGAAGCCGCAGTACTGTCCGCCATCCCGGTCGCCGATGCCGGACAGCAGGCAAAGGCTCCGCGCTCGCTGCGGGAGGCGTTGCGTGCGCAACGGGATTCCAACGTAGCGGTGATCTCGGTGCCGGGTGACTACGCCGCGATGGCTGCCTACCAGGCGCTGTCCTCGGACCTTCACGTGCTCCTGTTCAGTGACAACGTGCCGCTGCACAAGGAGATCGCCCTCAAGGACTACGCGCTCAGCCGCGGCCGGCTCGTGATGGGGCCCGGCGCCGGCACAGCCGTGCTCGGGGCCACGGGTCTGGGCTTCGCCAACGCCGTCCGATCTGGACGGGTGGGCATCGTCGCCGCGGCAGGAACTGGTGCGCAGGAGGCTATGGCCCTGCTGGATCGATGGGGGGTTGGCGTCAGCCAGGTCATCGGCGTCGGAGGGCGCGACCTGTCCAGCGAGGTCGGCGGACGGATGGCGAAGGCCGCGATCGCCGCCCTGCGGGAGCACCCTCAGACCGATGTCATCCTGCTCGTCTCCAAGCCACCTGCGCCGGACGTTGCGGCTGAGCTGCTCGCGGCTGCGGGGGAAACCCCTCTGGTCGGCGCCCTGCTCGGGCTGGATCCGGAGTTTCCTGCGCCTACCGGCGTCGTCCTCGCGGACACCCTCGAGGGCGGGGCGATGGCGATATTCGACGTTCTCGGAATGGCAGCCCCGGACTCGACACTGACACTGGGTCCCTCGGTAGCGGAGGCGCGCCGGCGGATGACGCCTGGCCGCGCCCTGATCAGGGGACTGTTCTCCGGCGGCACCCTCTGCTACGAATCCCTCGTCCTCCTCGGCCGCACAATCGGTGAGGTCCGATCCAACACACCGATCAACCCCGCATGGGGCCTGCCGGCTCCGGCCGGATCGCACCAGTGCCTCGACTTAGGCGAGGAGGAGTACACCCGGGGGCGCCC
>DATLQP010000191.1:0-5153 GCA_035535155.1 Propionibacteriaceae bacterium | reverse complement strand
AGGTCCGAAGAGGCTGTTTTCCACACTCCAAATTCGATGTCGCATTTCGATGACGTCTCGAGTCAGCCGCTGCTGCTCCGGTGTGGCACCCTCACACGCCTCCGCAGCACGGACATATCCGTAGTCCCTCGAGATGGAAAGCAGCCCTGGGTCCGCACCGAACACACCGAGGAGGTTCACCTCAGGGGCGATGACGACAGCGCCGGCGGCTCGAGCGCGAGCCATGTCGTTGAGCAGGATCTCATCGGCCATGATTCCCGCTGTGCTGCGCAGCACGATCGAGAGCATGTCCTTGTCCGCATAGCTGGATTCTCGAGCCAAGCCCCTCGGCAATGAGATGACTGCGTAGCAGCGATCCACTCCTAGGTGAGTCATCGCGATCTGCACTGGAGCGTTCTCTCGCGTTCCGCCGTCGACATAGTGCTCATCCCCCAAGCGCACCGGCGGGAGAACGCCGGGAATCGCGCATGACGCGTGAACCGCGTCCACCACTGACAGCGGAGCATCTGTCCGAATTGGTCGGTTCTCCCGGTCCACCAAGCCGCCGGTTCCGGTGACGTAATGAAGCTCGCCGGACTCCAGGCCCACGACGGCGATGCGCAGCTGAGTAGGAGACTGGGCGAGCCGTGTTGGGTCGAAAACGCCGGGATTGAGCAGCGCATCGAAGATCGGTCCGGGCCGAAACATCGAACGCTCTCGTCCCGCACCGCGCAGCATGTCGAGGTCGGTGCCCGAGCGACGCATGGTCCAAATCATCGAGAGCGTGTCGAGCACGGGTGAGCGATCCCACCGTGGCAGTTTTATCGTGGGCCGACCAGCGGCTTCCTCCTCCTGCCCGTTCCTGTGTCGGGATCTGAGTCCGAGGGAGGGCAGTGTGATCGTCCGGGAATCATGCTGGCGTGGGTGCGCATTATGAGCCTTTTGCCACGCGGGCATCAGCTTCTGCAGTTCGGCGTACCAGGCAAGCTCGGTGAGCATGTCCGAGTTCTGTCGCACCCCCTGGCTGAGCCGTTCGATGTCGGCCAAGATGCGACGCTGGCCGTCGTGGTCGTGGGCCTGCGCCAGCAGCGCCGCCAGGATGGATCCTGCAGAGGTTCCGGTGATGACCGAGGGTGTAATCCCCACGGTGTCGTAGAGATAGCGCAGCGCCCCCAGCTGGAAATAGGCTCCGGACCTGCCCCCACTCAGCACCAACCCTTCTGTGGGCTGCGGCGGGCGGCGACGTAGCCGGGTCAGCCAGCCGCCCAGGGACGAAAGGCGACCTTTGGCGATTCGGATTCCGGTCGAGCGCCGGCCGAGCCTCGCTGCGGACATCTCCTCAGCCTAGGCTGCGCTGGGGATCAGCCAGTCTTATGCGTGTGCCGGTCCGCTACCCGCATCGATCTGAGCAGTAGTCATTGCCCCTAGATCACGTTGACGGCCTCAGCGACCGGCGTGTCGCCGCCGATCAGATCCACCGTACGGCCGATCGTGCGCGGTGAGTCGAGCACCGCGACGAGGACCGCTGCGACGTCGTCGCGGCTGACTTGCCCGCTCGGCACGCTCTCGTCAAGCCTGACGCGGCCCGTGCCCGGGCCATTGGTGAGCCCGCCGGGGCGTACGACGGTCGCGTCGAGCCCACTCGCGCGCACCGCATCGTCGGCGCGGCCCTTCGCTCGAAGGTAGACACTGAATGTGTCGTCGCCGGGCGCATCAGCGTTCGCGCCCATGCTGCTGACGATCACGTAACGGCCAACCCCGGCCTGCTTCGCCGCCGCTATCAGCTTCACCGCGCCGCCATAGTCCATGGTGTCTTTGCGCTCCGGCCCGCTACCAGGACCCGCGCCAGCGGCAAAGACGACGGCATCGCACCCGGTGATCGCCTGTGCAACATCGTCCTCGCTGGCGTGCTCCAAATCGACCACCGCCGGCTCGGCGCCGGCGTGCCCTACCTCCTCCGCATGACTCGGATTGCGGATCAAGGCGACCACCTCGTCGCCGCGGTGGGACAGGACCTTCGCGAGGCGTAGGGCAATCTGACCGTGGCCTCCGGCAATGGCTACTCGCACGGCTTCAACCTAAACCCGTACGTGACGTGGCAGACGCTGGGTCGGCACATCCACAATCCAGGTCAGGCCCACAATGCAGGTCATGCTGGGCGCTTAACCCCGCCCTCGTCGACCCGGCGAGTCAGCCGAGGTCGTTCAACGCGGTGATCTCGTCAGGGTCGAGTCGCAGGCCGGCGGCGGCCACATTCTCTTCGAGGTGGTCGATCGAGCCGGTGCCGGGAATCGTGAGCATCGTGTCGGACCGGGCCAGCAGCCACGCCAACGCGATCTGGTGGACTGTTGCGTCATGGCGCTCAGCGACCTCAGTGAGCCCCGGGAAGCGGTCGAGGTTCTGGATCGGCGCCCACGGCAGAAAGGTCATGTCCTCCTGCTCGCACAGGTCGACCAGCGTGTCCGACCTGCGGTCGCCCGGGTTGTAGCGGTTCTGAATCGACACAATCGCGGTCATCGCCTGCGCTCGACGCAGCTGATCTTCGTTGACGTTGGACAGCCCGATGTGCCGGATCTTGCCCTCCTCCTTCAGCGCGACCAGAGTGCCGATCGAGTCTTCGAGAGGCACGTCCGGGTCGGGCCGATGTAACTGATACAAGGCGATCTGGTCCAACCGCAGGCGTCGGAGACTGCCCTCGCACGCCTGCCGCAAATGCTCAGGTCTGCCGTCGGGATTCCACTGTCCAGGGCCGGGACGTACGAGTCCACCCTTGGTCGCAATGACCAGATCCTCCGGGTATGGATGGAGCGCCTCGGCGAGGAGCTCCTCGCTCACGTCCGGGCCGTACGAATCCGCAGTGTCGATGAAGTTGACCCCGAGCTCGACAGCTCGGCGCAGCACAGCGCGGGCCTCGTTCAGGTCGGGCGGATCGCCCCAGATGCCTCGGCCGGTGACGCGCATTGCGCCGAAGCCGAGACGGTTGACCGTCAGGTCGCCACCGACGTCGAGCGTTCCGGCGTCCGCCGCCGTTGCTCCGTTGCTTGCTGGCATTTGGGAGCTCCTCTCACCGACCAGAACTCAGCGTGCCAGCCATCGCCGCGAGCGCCTACACCGGCCCCAGCAATAGCAACTGATGCAGTCACACCTGGCGGAGCAGGGTGCCAATTGCGGTGACGCCCTGCACGAGCCGATCGTCGGCGACCCCGGAGAAGCTCATTCGGGCATGCTGCGGTTGCTGATGGACGGGAAAGAACGTCGCTCCCGGAACGAAAGCCACTTTTGCCTCGGGCAGTAGTCGCTCGGCCATGAACGCGGCAGCGTCGAACCCGGTGGGAAACGTCAGCCAGGTGAACAGCCCGCCCTCAGGCTCAGTCCACCTGACGTGATCAGGAAACGTCTCTGTCATCGTGGCCAGCATCAGGTCGCGCTTGTGCCGGTAAACCGGCACCGATCGGGCGATGTGGGCGTCTAGATCGAAGCGGGCTAGATAAGCCGAAGTCGCCGACATGTTGAGCGTGCTGCTCTGGGTGTCAGCGGCAAGTTTCAGCAAACTCAGCCGCTCCAGCATCCCCGGTTTCGCGACAGCCCAGCCCAACCTCATGCCTGGAGCCAGGATCTTGGAGAAGCTGCCCAAATGCAGCACCCGGCCTTCGGTGTCCAGGCTCTTCAGGGTGGGCAGATGATCGCCCGAGTAGCGCAGCGGCCGGTAGGGACTGTCCTCAATAACCAATACGTCATGATCGTTCGCCAATTCGATCAGCCGGTGCCTACGCGCCAGGCTCAACGTTGTCCCGGTGGGGTTAGCGAAGTCCGGTACGACGTAGATCATCTTCGCGCGCTGCTCGGTCGCCAGGACCCGTGCTAAGTCGTCGGCGTCCATGCCGTCCTGGTCGCTGCGGACTGTGGCGTACGTCGGCTCACAAGGATTGAATGCAATCAGCGCTCCCAGGAACGTCGGGTTCTCGGTGATCACGACATCGCCCGGGTCGATCATCATTCGCGCCGCGAGGTCCAGTCCTTGCTGGCCGCCCTGAATGATCAATACGTCTTCTGCGGTACAGGCGATGCCGTCTCGACAAAGCCGCTCGGCAACCTGCCCGCGGAGCAGCGCCAAGCCGACGGACGCCGTGTACTGCAGGGACTCGGCACGCGCTGGGACCAACAGCTCGGCAAACACCTCGGCGAGTTCAGCGACCGGAAACAGTGCTGGATCCGGATACCCACCACCGAAGCTGATGACGTCCGGATCTGCCCCCAGCCGGAGCAGCTCACGAATCGCGGACGGCTGGACCCGTTGCATCCGACGGGCGTACGACATGGTCACGAAGGATCCGCCTCCAGTTTGGTAGCAATGTCAACCCGGCTGGTTCGCTGCACCGGATGTGTCAGCGGCCAGCCGAGCCGTTGGATGCAGCCTGTCGAGCCGGTCGAGCAACCAGTCGAACCAGGCGATGGTCTCGCGGACGCGCATGATGCCGTAGCGCAGGGTGGCGTACTCGTCGAAAACATAGGACGTCGGATCGTCAACCGCGTCGGCCTCGAGAAGGAAGGCTGCCTCCTCCATGGCATATGTTGCGAGCCTCGACTCATACTCCTCCCGCTGGGTCAGGAGAAACGCCCGTGAGCGCTCCGGAGACAACAGCCAAAGCCCTCGGACACGCAGCATCAACTCCGAGCGTGCGATCTCGGTCAGTGGTGAGTCGGGCCAGGTCGTAGCCGGTCCGTGGTTGTGTGGCGAGCAGCCCAAGATCGCGTACCCCAAGGTGCTCATCAACGCAGCATATGAGACTCGGACCGACGCCTGGATGGCGCTGAATTGCAGACGGGGTTTGTGCAGGCTGGCGGACGGGTATGCCAAGTTTATGAGCAACATCACACTGATCCTCGTGATCGTCGTTGCCGTCGTCGTTATCGCCGCGATTGTCGTGGTCGGCTATCAGATGGCACGGCGCAGGCGGACCGAGCGGCTCCGTGAGCAGTACGGACCGGAGTATGACCGTGCCCTTGACCAGACCGAGAGCCAACGCGCGGCGGAATCTGAGCTGCAGGACCGCGCCAAACGGCACGAAGAGCTGGAATTGCGCAGCCTTGACTCCTCTGAGCGCGCAGACTTCGAACGGCGTTGGACAGACGTGCAGGGCCAGTTCGTGGACGACCCGAGCACCGCGGTGCGC
>DATLQP010000190.1:0-18788 GCA_035535155.1 Propionibacteriaceae bacterium | reverse complement strand
CGCCTGGGTTGCGGACCTAGACGCCAGCTGCGGACATGCTCCCAACGCATGTCCCGCCACCAACTGCCGGTCCAGGTGTTGTGGGCAAATCGATAGAGCATCACGGTGTCCGCGGTGAACGACGCCGGTGGAATGACACCGAGCCCTTTGACGTAGTCCTCAATCTCTTCCCGCAGATCGGCACGCACCCGCATCTCATGTGAGACCAACGAGATGTGAGGCATCCAGCGGTCGGGCTCGTACAGGTCGGGAGCCAGCTCGCCGCTGGGCCCGACCAGCGGTCGGACGACGGAGTCCACCGCTCCAGCAAGATCATTCAGCGATTTGTTCGGGGCACCGTCCAGCACCGACACGTCGTAGGCGATGGCAGCATCGGCGAGCCGCCGGATGCCGAGGTTCTGGACCGGAAGTGATCGAGTTCGCCGCAACACGAAGCCGATCAGTTGAATCAACTCGGCCAACGGCACAACGACCGGCAGGCTGCCGGCGAGAGTGACATGCGGGGGAAAAGCCCCGGCCGAGATCAACCCGTACTGTGCTCTGAGCTGGCCGGTGATCTGTGTGACAGCCGCACACGTCTTGGGGTCGGGCCTCAGAAATACCCCAAAGCGAAACTGGTTCTCCACCAGTGTTCGTCCTCTCTTCTTGCGCACGACGCAGTCAGCCCAGCAAGCTTCCGCATCTGCTGCCACCGTAGCCAAGCCAACACATGGGTAGCAATGGAACCCGCGGTACGCCCGGCCGGATTGATGTTGGATTCTGGGCCGTGATACTGAAGAGTCAGATCTTGACTGATCAACACACTATAAGGAAGTGATCATGGATTGGACCCTGGAAGTCGTGGTACTCCCGGTCAGCGACATCGACGGCTCGATTGCCTTTTATCGGGACAAGGTCGGCTTCACGCTCGACCACGACACGGTCACTCCGCAGATGCACGTCGTGCAACTAACACCGTCGGGCTCTGGGTGCTCCATCGTGTTTGGCGATGGGCCGGGAATGGATGCGATGGCACCCGGGTCGATGAAGGGCCTCCAGCTTGTCGTCGCAGACGCGTACGCGGCGCGCGAGGAGTTGATCAGCCGCGGGGTTGAAGCGAGTGAGATCACGACCTTCAGCGAGCAAGATGGTGGCACGTTCTTCGGTTTCACTGACCCCGATGGCAATACCTGGGCGGTGCAGCAGCTCAAGGCGCGGGCGGAAAAGCCGCTGATCCCGCAGGAGTCGCGCGGCCGCTTCGGCACCTGACGGAACGTGCCAGCCGGCCGTGAGCATTGAGATCCGACCCGCGACTTTGGCCCGGTTCGATGATGTCGCGATCATGCTCGGACCCAAGAACCCCAATTCTTCGGTGTGCTGGTGCCTCAGCCACCGGGTCGACTCGAAGACCAACCGCGAGCTCGTCGGTCGTGCTCGAGGTGAGTACGTGCGGAAGCTCTGCGGCCGCCGAGTCGCGCCGGGTGTGCTCGCATACGACGACGTCGAGGTAGTCGGTTGGGCCGCGGTCGCGCCGCGGTCCGAGCTGCCTTTCGCGCGGTCCACCATGATCCCCCACGTCGACGACCTGCCGGTGTGGTCCGTGTGGTGCATCCGGGTCCGCCCGGGGCATCGCGGCAAGGGCATCTCGCATGCTTTGCTCGAAGGCGCTGTGGCGTACGCGCGATCGCAGGGCGCGCCGGCCGTCGAGGGCTACCCCGTGGACAATCGCGGCAAGAAGGTCGATCTCACCATGGCCTACGTAGGCACCCGCAAGCTCTTCGCAGATGCCGGCTTCACCAAGGCTTCGGACACCCGCTCGGTCTCGGGTGGTTTCCCCCGGGTGGTGATGCGGCTAGACGTGCGCTGACCGGTTTTGGGCCCATCGTCGTCTGCCGCTTTAGCCGGACGGCGATGTAGCCACCATTCGACGATCAGCAGGTTCACGACCCAGCTCACCCAGCTCGTCACGCCGATTGCTTGGTCAAGCGCAGCTGTACCGACCTCGGCACCTGTATATATCTCCGGCACGAAGACGGCGAAGGAGATCACGAGCCAGACTCGGTGCGCGACGATCGAAAAGGCCAAGGCGACGCTGCGCAGCATCCACTGCCGGTGATCAGCAAAGCGGCGTCGTCGAATGGCGCGAAAGCCGGCCAGAGTCGTTCCGAACCACAGCACGGCCAACATCGTGTTGGCCACCTGCTGATTGGCGCCATGCAAGCCCATCGGAGAAATGATCAGAACGCAGAGGGAGGCGCTCAACGCGGCGGTGACATAGACACGACCGCTCCAGCGATGAACCGAAGGGTGCGAGCGGCGAAGCCACGGCCAGACCTGCAGACAGCCGGCGAGCAGCGCCACTGAACCGAGAAAGATGTGGGTGACCAGCAGCGGATAGTAGCTGGCGTGCGGCGGGATCGGCTGACTTCGAGCCTGCGCGGGATCGAGCGACAGGTAGGGCGGCACCGCGTATCCGAGAAAGATCACCGTCAGCACAGTGAGCGGCACGACCCAGGGCCGACGGAACAGCGGTGTGCGCTGCTCGGTGCGATGATCATCGGTCAGCGAAGTGGTCCGGCTCAGCTCGTCGGTGGACATGGCACTAGCTTGATGATCACTGTGGGCCCGCGCACTGGTGCTTGCCCGAGATCTACAGGTCGGGATAACCCCACTCGCGAGGTCGAGTGTGCCTGGTCACCGCGATCGTTCGACCCGTGCTTCGTCCCACACCGACTCTGGCGCCTCGTAGACACTGCCATCGGCACCGAAGATCAGGAATCGGTCGAAGCTGCGCGCAAACCACCTATCATGCGTGACGGCGATCACCGTGCCCTCGAAGGAATCAAGACCCAGCTCCAGCGCCTCGGCGGACTCCACGTCGAGGTTGTCGGTCGGCTCATCAAGCAGCAAGAGCGTTGCACCGCTCAGTTCCAAGAGCAGGATCTGAAAGCGCGCCTGCTGACCTCCCGACAATGACGAAAACCTCTGTTCGGCCGCCTTCGCCAGCTCATAGCGATCAAGCTTGCGCGAGGCCTCCTCGCGGCCCATACCGGCACGATGATCATCACCGCGATGCAAGATCTCCAACAACGTGCGACCCAGCAGTTCGGGATGATCATGGGTCTGTGCGAACCAGCCGGGTCGTACGCGGGCACCGAGCTTGGCCTTGCCGGTATGGGGAACTGACGCGATATCAAGATCGCTGACTGGCTGATGCTCACGATCAGGATCGGAGCCGCCGCGTGCCAGCAGGCGAAGGAAATGTGACTTGCCCGAGCCGTTGGATCCCAGCACGGCAACGCGATCACCGAACCAAATCTCAGCGTCGAATGGCCGCATCAGACCAGTCAGCTCAAGACTTTCGATCATGACCGCGCGCTTGCCGGTACGACCCCCACTCAGCCGCATCGACACTCTCTGTTCCAGCGGCACCGCCTGAGGCGGCCCAGCCTCCTCGAACTTCGCGAGCCGGGTCTGAGCGGCTTGATAGCGCGAGGCCATCCCTGAGTTGTAAGCGGCCTTGTTCTTGTACAGCAGCACGAGCTCTCGCAGCTTCTCGTGCTCCTCGTCCCAACGCCGCCGCAGCTCCTCAAGGCGCGCGAATCTGTCGCGTCGCGCAGCTGCGAGCGTCTCGAAGCCTGACCCGTGGATCCAGACTGAATTGCCAGCAGCGCCGAGCTCGAGGACGGCGATCGTCTTCGCCGCCTGAGCCAAGAGCTCACGGTCATGGCTGACGAGTAGCACGGACTTTTGGGTGCTCTGGAGCTGATTTTCCAGCCAGCGCTTGGCCGGCACATCTAAGAAGTTGTCTGGCTCGTCGAGCAGGAGCACCTCTTCGGGACCACGCAACAAGGCCTCTAGGGCCAACCGCTTCTGCTCACCTCCAGACAGTGTGCTGACCTCGCGCCACTTGGCCTGGTCGTAGCTCACGCCAAGAGCCTGCGTGCAGCAAGCGTCGAAGAGGACTTCAGCCTCGTACCCACCCGCATCGGCGTAGTCGGCCAGGGCCTGCGCGTAGCGCAGCTGGGTCTGTTCGCTGTCGTCCTCCATCAGCCGGAGCTCCAGTCGATCGACTTCCGCGACGGCCCGGCGCAATGCCGGCAAGCAGAGGGAGAACAGCAGATCGCGTACTGACGAGGCGTCGCGAATGCTTCCGATGAACTGACGCATCACCCCCAGGCCACCGCTCCGCGAGACCGAACCAGCAGTCGGGGTCAGATCCCCGCCGATGATCTTGAGCAGGGTGGTCTTTCCCGCGCCGTTCGGGCCAACCAGGGCGACGATGGCACCCTCACCCACGCGAAAAGAGACGTCATCGAGCAGCACCCGGCCGTCGGGCAGGTGATACCCGATGCCGGCAAGGTCGACGTGCCCCATGGTCGGCCATGCTAGGCGCGACCCACAGCCCGAAGCGATTTCATTTCCTGCATGCGCCCTCAGTCTGAGTAATGCGCCCTGAGCTTGTCGAAGGGTCCATGTCAGTAGGCTTCGACAAACTCAGCCCACATCACGTCGTTGGCTGATGGATCCGTTCAGGCGGCGAGCAGCATGGCCAGCGCAGCGGTGTCGGCATTGACCTGGGGATCGATGCCCACCTTGCTGATCAACTGGGTCACGGTCCCGTCAACGTCCGCCTCGACCCAGGCGGCGCGATGATCGAGGCCGAGGTGCGGCAGACCCGGCAGGAAGACGCAACCCGACGCCACCTTGTATTCAGGGATACTAGCCAGCGTGCTCGACGGTGGGTGCAGCACGATCAACCCGGGCGGCTGTTGCCCGGCGAAGTGCCCGGGACGAAGGGGATGCTCACCAAGCAACTGCCCTTCGGCCACGACGAGACCGATCGCTCCGGGGTGTGGCTGCTCAGGCAGCTCCTCGCGTACGCGGAAGACCGTGCTACTCGGTAGCAATCCCGGAACGGCAGCCATTTGCACAGCGAGCACCAAGAATCGGGCCCATTCGACCGTGTCGTTTGGCCAGCGACCCAACAGCATGAAGCCGTAGAGCGAGCCGTCAGCCTGCAGCGGTGCAACCTCGATCGACGTTGGCCGAAAGCCATCCATGATGACCTCCCAACTCACTGCTCAGGCGCAGCGCCTCAGGTGGTTCGTCGTTGATCAGCAGCCGAACTTGGCTCAATCGTCCCCACGGAGCAGTTAGCAGACAAGGGGGTGGGAGTGCTAACGCGCCCGTGGGCGCCTAAAATCGCGCGCTGATCGATATCACTTCGTGATCGTGATCGGAGCCAGGGGAAGTCGCAACTCGGCGCGCACCGTCCACGGCGAGCTCGCCGCACTGAGCGCGACGGTACCCCCGGCACGCGTCACGAGCTCACGGACGATGGCCAAGCCGAGGCCGGCACCACCAGAGCTGCGCCCCCGCGAGTCATCGAGCCTGGTGAAGCGTTCGAAGACCCGCTCCCGGTCTGCTAGTGGGATGCCTGGTCCGTCGTCACTGACGCTGATCACAGCCTGATCATGATCGACCTCGGCCGCCACCTCCACCCGGGTCCGTGCGTGCCGTACCGCATTGTCGACCAGATTGCCGACCGCACGACGCAGCTCCTCTGGGTCGCCCATGATCATCATCGATCCATTCGCCGATAGGATCACCGGCACCCGGGCGTCCGGATATGTCGCGGTCATTTCGGTCACCAGATCGCGAGCGTCCACGGGGGTCAACCGTGCGGGCGGTCTGGTGTCGGCGTCGGCGCGTGCGAGCAGCAGCAGGTCTTCGACCAGGCCCGAAAGCCGCTTGAGGTCCATCATGAGGTCAGCAGGCAATGTTCCGCCCTCGCCGAGTCGCTCAGCAACCTCCAGCTGCGCCCGAATGCTGGCCAGTGGGCTGCGCAGCTCGTGAGCTGCGTCGGCGACGAAGGAGCGCTGCCGCTCACGAGCTTCAGCGAGGCGGTCGAGCATCTCGTTGAGGGTCACGGCCAAGGCGTGGATCTCGTCAGCGGCCGCTGGTACCGGGAGTCGCTCGTGGTCAGTAGGGCCGTTGATTCGGCGCGTTCTGCTGATCTGCTCGGCTCCGGCGCGCAGCTGTTCCACCGGCCGTAGCGTCCACCCGATCACCCGCCACGCGATCACGGCGAGCGCTCCGAGCAGCAGCGGAAACGTCAGGAGCAAGGCGTTCCGCAGCGCCGTACGCGCCGCAAGCACGTCCCCGTAAGGCAACCCGACGATGACGCTGACCGGAGCAGCAGCCGGTCCTGCCTGGATGGCTCGAACCCGCAGCGGCTCCGACATGCCGAGCCGTACGCCGTCGAGCACAACTGCCTCGCCACTGAGCGCCGTTGCAAGTTCGCCGGACCGGAGCAGCGGGGTCAATCGGTCTGCTGTCACGGAGCCGGCGAGGACCCGCTGCTCGGCGTCCACCACTTGTACGACCTGAGCACCGGAGACCGGAATGGGACTGGGCAGCCGGTTCTGGTTGACCATCGCAGCTACCTCTTCGGCGCTGCTGAGCGCCTCCTTGTCCAGCGTGCGGTTCACCGAGTAGGTCAGCGCGCCGAAGAACGCCAAGCCTCCCATGATCAACGCTGTGCCTACTCCGACCAGTCCGATGATCATGAGCCGAGCGCGCAGGCTCAATGTCCAGAATCGCTTCACGGGTCGATTCCGCGCTCACGCGGCTAGCCGGTAGCCAACACCGCGTACGGTGATCAACCGATCGTTGCCGATCTTGCGCCGCAGGTAGCCGACGTAAACTTCGACGGCGTTGGGGGCGACGTCAGCCGCGTTGTCCCACACATGATCCAGCAGCTCCGTCTTGCCGACCACCCGGCCGGCGTTGCGGAGCAGATACTCCAGCAGCACGAACTCGCGCGGCGTCAGGTTCGCCGGCGCCCCCTTCACCCAGACTTCTCGACTTGCGGGATCCAGTTGCAGGTCTCCAGCGCTGAGCACCACCGGCCGGGCTCGAACGCCGCGTCGCAGTAGTGCTCTGATCCGGGCAAGCAATACAACGAAGGAGAAGGGCTTGGTCAGGTAGTCATCGGCCCCGTCATCCAGCGCGTCTGCCTGGTCGTACTCACCGTCCTTCGCCGACAGCATGAGCACCGGAACCCAGTTGCCATCAGCGCGCAACCGGCGTACCACCTCATATCCCGACAGCCGTGGCAGCATCAGGTCAAGCACCACAGCATCGAAGTCGCCGTGCTGGGCGAGTAGCAGGCCTGCTGCGCCATCGGTCGCACTCTCCACGACGAATCCCTCGGCGGCGAGCCCACGACGCAAGGCGGCGACCATCCGCTCCTCATCGTCGACCAGCAGCACCCGCATACGCCAAGTATCGGCTCGGAGCGAAGCGAGCGTCAGCCAGCAATCAAACCCGGATCGCGCGCCGCCGTGCTGCGGAGAAGTGAGCGGACATGCTTTCGTCGGCGAGCGACGACAAAGTAGGCGGCATCCCGGCGCGATCCCACGCCCGCGATGTTCGCGCCACGAGCAATCCAACACAGCGTTCTCACAGTGAGCAAGGGCAACAATTGGCACATGCGGATCTTTGACTCCAAACCGGCGCTGCGCCTGCTGGCGCCGCTAGCCTTCGTACTCGTCGTGGGGGGAACTGGCCTGATAGCCACCACCGCGAGCGCCGATAAGAAGCTGCCTACCCGGACCCCGCAGGAATTGCTGGTCGACGTTCAACATGCGAAGACCGACGGGCTGTCCGGCACCGTTGTGGAGCGCGCCGATCTCGGCATCCCAGCCATTCCTGGCGCGAGCGGACAGGACGACCCAGAGCTCACATCGCTGGTTTCGGGCACCCATACGCTCCGGGTGCGCTATTCGTCGCCGGACAAGGCCCGCTTGGCGGTGCTCGGCACCTACAGCGAGTACGACGTCATCCGGAACGGCAAAGACGTCTGGACCTGGTCCAGCAAGGAGAACGCCGCCACTCACCGCACGCTGACCGCCGATCAGGCGGAGCAGCCGGGCGCCACCCCGTCGGGCACGCCGAGGACGCCAGAAGAAGCAGCCCAGATGGTGCTGAAGGCCCTGGAGCCGACCACGACGGTGACAACTGACAGTGCGGTCGAGGTTGCCGGCCGGCCGGCGTACGAGCTGGTACTGGACCCTAACGACTCCGGCACCTTGATCAGCCAAGCGCGACTCGCGATCGACGGTGACACGAAGCTGCCGCTACGCGTCCAGGTGTTCGGGCCCGACAACAAGATCGTCTTCGAGGTTGGCTACACCTCAGTGGACTTCACCCGGCCCGACGATGCAGAGTTCGTCTTCAATCCCCCGCCGGGAGCAAAGGTGACCGAAGTCCCGCCAGGTGATCAAAAGACACCCAGCCCGCAAGATCGCCAGCAGGCCGAAGCACGTAAGAAGGCGACGACCGTCGTCGGTACCGGGTGGACCGCGGTAGCGATCAACAAGACCGGCGATCTCTCGAGCAGCAAGAGTGATCAACAACTCAAGGCGTTCATCGACAAGCTGCAGCCGGTACGCGGCTCCTGGGGCTCGGGTCGGCTGCTGGCCGGCACGGCATTCTCAGCGGTGTGGACCGACGACGGCCGGCTAGCCATTGGCGCCGTACGCCCCGACGTGATCTATCAGGCACTCAACAAGTGACCTCGGCTCTCGCCGATACCGCCGCCGTCGCCACAACTGGTCTGACCAAGCGGTTTCGACGCCAAATTGCCGTCGATCGCATCGACCTGGAGGTTCCAGGCGGTGCGGTCTACGGTTTCTTGGGTCCTAACGGCTCCGGCAAGACCACCACCATCCGCATGCTCCTCGGCCTGATCGCTCCCACGGCGGGCGAGATCTCGCTGTTGGGCTCGCCGATGCCGGCCGCATCCCGCAGGGTGCTCCGGCGTGTCGGCTCGCTGGTAGAAGGTCCGGCGTTCCATCCCTACCTGTCCGGACGCGCCAACCTGGCCAGGCTCGATGCGGCTGATCGCTACAGCGATCCGCGCACCTCCCGGATGCGGATCGACAGCGCTTTGGATCGAGTCGGCTTGCTTGCGGCCGCGAACAAGCGATACCGGGCGTATTCACTCGGCATGCGCCAGCGGCTCGCCATCGCCAACTCGTTGCTGATGCCCCGCGATCTGCTGGTGCTGGACGAGCCGACCAATGGGCTCGATCCGCAGGGCACCCGGGAGGTTCGGCATCTCATCGGCGAGCTGGCCCGGGACGGCGCCACCGTGTTGGTCTCCAGTCATCTGCTTGCCGAGGTGGAGCAGATCTGTAGCCATGTCGGGGTGATGTATGAGGGGCGACTGGTTGCGCAAGCGCCCGTGACTGAGCTCCGCGCTGGTACCGCGCAGATCGTACGCGTCGACACCGACCGGACCGAGGACGCAGCGCGGGTGCTGAACGAGCTTGGTCTGAGCGAGATTGCTACCTCAGCCGGCTACGTCACGGCGACGCTCGGTGAGGTTGCGGTCGAGAAGATCGTGCCCAACCTGGTCAATGCGTGCGTGCCGGTGCTGGGGTTCGCGGTGCAGCGGCCCAGCCTGGAAGATGTGTTCGTGTCCTTGACCGGAGAGGGATTCGATGTCAGCGGCTGAGCTTGTGGCGGTGAGCAGCGCACCGCGCGCTCGTGTCTCGACTCGATTCCTCCGCTCCGAGCTCAAGATCATCTTTGGTCGCCGCCGCAATCTCGCCGGGCTGGCGGTGCTCGCAGCGGTTCCGGTGATCTTGGCGATAGCCGTACGCGTCTCATCACCCAGCCAAGGCGACGGTCCCGACTTCATCAGCGCAATCGTGGGCAACGGATTGTTCGTAGCTTTTGCGGCGCTCACCTTGGAACTGCCGCTGTTCTTGCCGCTGGCGGTCAGCGCCATCTCCGGTGATTCGGTCGCTGGCGAGGCCAACCTCGGCACGCTGCGTTACCTGTTGGCGATCCCGGCCGGCCGTACCCGATTGCTGGCGATCAAGTACGCCGCGATCGTGATCTTCGCTTTGGTGGCGACAGCTCTGGTATCCCTCGTTGGGGCGATCATCGGGCTCGCACTCTTCGGCGGCGGCGACATGACGCTGCTGTCCGGTACTCAGACCTCGATGGCCGACGGGGTGTGGCGGCTGGCCCTGAGCACGCTTTACCTCGCGGCCCAGCTCTCAGCGCTTGGCGCCATCGGACTCTTCATCTCGACGCTCACTGAGCAACCCATCGGAGCGACTATCGCGGTTGTCCTGGTGAATGTGATGATGTTCATCCTCAACTCGATCCCTCAGCTGGATTGGCTGCATCCGTGGCTGCTGCCGCACTGGTGGACCGCGTTCGGTGACCTGCTGCGCGACCCGATTGCCACCGAGTCGATCTCCCGGGGACTCATCACTGCCGTGGTCTACGCCGGCACCTTCTGGCTCGCTGCCTGGGCGAGGCTGTCAACCAAGGACATCTCGAGCTAGTCCCAACCTCGTCGTCGAGTTACTCCCTATCCGCCGCGTCGGCAACCTGCGTGCACCTAGCTAACCAGCAGCGGGGGACGTACTAGATTAGCCAAGATCATGATGGAGTCGGCTGTGGAGCGTACGGATCTGCGTACCCGGCGAGAGG
The DNA here is from genome assembly GCA_035535155.1 of Propionibacteriaceae bacterium. GTDB lineage: Bacteria > Actinomycetota > Actinomycetes > Propionibacteriales > Propionibacteriaceae > Microlunatus. The sequence goes on along the minus strand of DATLQP010000190.1, from coordinate 8,291 downwards.
TTGTCTCGTTCGTGCGGCGCAGTAACCGCATGCGCCCCAACCAGCGTCGCGCATGGGAAATTTACCGGGACCGATTCGTCCTCGAGGTGCCTCGATCGGGGACCTCCACGTCCATTCACCCTGACGCTTCGCTGGATCTCGTTGCGGCGTTCGGGCGCGATGCCGAGCTGATCATCGAGATCGGTCCCGGCACGGGCGAGTCACTGATCCCGATGGCTGAGGCGAGGCCCGAGTCAAACGTGCTTGCCTTCGAGGTTTACCGGCCGGCCATTGCTCGGATACTCGGCAGCCTGGTAAGGCAGGGTGTCGAAAACGTTCGGATCGTGGAGGCGGACGCCGTGGCTGGCATCGAGCGTTTGCTGCCCGCTGGATCGGTCGACGCGATCTGGATGTTCTTCCCCGATCCCTGGCCGAAGTCACGCCATCATAAGCGGCGGCTGCTGACACCAGCGTTTGCGGCCCTGGCAGCTTCTCGGCTGAAACCGAGCGGATTATTTCGGCTCGCGACCGACTGCGCCGACTACGCGTACTGGATACGCGAGGTGCTCGACAACGATCCGCGCTTCTGCAACGAACAGCCCCACGGCGCTGCCTCGCGCTGGGAAGCCCGGCCGGTCACCCAGTTCGAGCGGCGCGCACTGGACGCGGGACGGCAGATCTTCGACCTTGCTTATCGCCGTGCCGAGTGACGGAGCTGAAGCGGCACAAGTCCGGTGGCGCCTCGACATCGCGTACGACGGAACGAACTTCTCCGGATGGGCTGCTCAGACCGGCCGGCGCACCGTACAGGGCGAACTCGAAACCTGGCTTGCCCGCGTGCTACGCCTCGAGGAGCGGCCGCGGCTGGTGTGCGCAGGTCGGACCGATGCCGGTGTGCATGCGCGCGGCCAAGTCGCCCATCTTGATCTGGACCCAGCGATGATCAGCGATGGCGATGCGGCGCTGACCCGGCGGCTGAACGGCGTTCTCGGTGGGGATTGCGTGGTGCGACGGATCTCGATAGCTCCGTCTGGATTCGACGCGCGTTTCGGGGCGATCTGGCGACGTTACGTCTACCGAATCAGCGATCGGAGCGTGCCGCCGGACCCGCTGTACCGCCACCAGGTCGCCCAGGTGCAGGCCGAAGTCGATCTTGCTCGATGGAATGATGAAGCGGGTGCCTTGCTCGGACTGAGGGACTTCGGGGCATTCTGTCGCGGTAGGGAAGGGGCCAGCACGATCCGTACTCTGTTCGAGCTGACCGCTCGACGCATCGCTTCTGGTCCGATGGCGGATGTTATCGAATGCACCGTGCGCGCTGATGCGTTCTGCCATTCGATGGTGCGGTCGCTCGTTGGAGCTCTGGTCGCTATCGGCACCGGTCGACGTGATCATGAATGGCTGGCCGGCGTGACCGAGCGCAGCGTCCGCGACTCCACGATCATGGTGATGCCAGCCCATGGACTCACTCTGGAGGAGGTCGGCTATCCAGCCGATCATGAACTGGCGACGCGAGCACTCGAGGCTCGCGCCATCCGGCAGCTGAGTCGATGATGACGCCAAACCAGACATCGCATTACTTCTCTGAACATCCCAGCGGCGCCGAGATGCGGCGTACGATCACGGCGCGGGTCTGGGGACGAGAACTGAGGTTGATCACTGCGAGCGGGGTGTTCGCCGCCGATGGCCTGGATCTCGGCACAGCGGTGCTGCTTCGTGCGTCACCGATACCGGAGGGCAATCCTCGGATCCTTGACTTGGGCTGTGGGTACGGCTCGATCGCGCTAGCGATTGCCGTGCACTCTCCTGGTGCGCTCATCGACGCGGTCGATGTGAACGAGCGAGCGCTCGCGCTCTGCCGGGACAACGCGGTGGCGCTCGGTGTTGCGGACCGGGTACGCGTGCTGCGGCCCGAGGGGGTTGATGCCGGCACGCGCTACGACCAGATCTGGTCAAACCCTCCGATCCGAATCGGTAAGCAGGCCCTACATGAGCTTCTTCTCACCTGGCTTGCGCGACTTGTCCCGCACGGCGTTGCGCGTCTGGTGGTCGGCAAGAACCTCGGCGCGGACCCGCTGCAGCGGTGGTTGATCGAGCAAGGCTTCGGCTGCGAGCGGGCCGCCTCGGCCAAGGGGTTCAGAGTGCTTGTGGTGCGCCGAAATGATTAGTAACTCAGAGTTGACTGGCACTCCACCTTCTTGATCACGCTCCATCTCTTCGCTGACGCTCCACGTATAGGTGGAGCGTGGCGAAAGAAGGTGGGCGCCAGCTCTTCAGGCCGCTCGCAAGCCCCTCTCGAATGCCCGCTCCAAGCGACGGCGCAGGTCCTCAGGGTGATAGAGGTCCTGCCAGATCCAGCGGACGATCTGCCAGCCGAGATCGCGTAGCGCATCCTCTCGGCGCTTCTCCTCAAAGACTGCGTCGGCCGCCGTCTGCCCGGGTTTGAGAAGCCGGCCGTATTTCTCCATGCCATCGAACTCCCCGAGGGTCCGAAACTCCTCCCAGCAGAAGTCCGTGCGACCGACCAGAACTCCGCGATCCCAGACCTCGTACTGCGGAACGGGTGCCGGCATGCCGATGCGATGGAACACCACACGGCTGTATGACTCGCCCGGGCTCTCGCTCCGTGGATCCAAGAAGTTAATGGCTCGGCGCGCCTGGAGCATGCCGCGCCAGCCAATGCATCGCCCTGCAACTTCGGCCAAATCCTCGAGGTTCAGGCCCAATCTGACTGCTGCATCGCCGATCGGCACCGACCGCTCCATCGTCAGCGTCCGCAGCAGATCGAGTACGGTACGCGCCAGAGTGGTAACCCGCTGACCCTCGATCTCGCACACATCGGTCGCAGGCAGTGGGGCCACATGAAGATGGACATAACGGCGTACTTTGCCTCCGCCAGACCCATCGCGGGTGATGTGAACTCGTGCGAGCTGGTTATTCCAGATGGGGAGTTGATGCAGCACGGCGGCGGACATGTGGCTGACGGCCGCATCCACCGACGTCTGACGGAGAGTCGCTGCAATCAGACGACGATGCTGCTCGCGTCGGGCGAGCGGTTTCGCCGATGCCCACTCCTATGCGCCACGCCTGATCCGCTGTACCTCACCCGCGCGAACCATCCGATCCAGCTCGTGAAAGCCCCATCCCTCCGCGAGCAGCTCTGCGGTGAGTTTGATCTGTTCCATGAGCGGAAAGCCAACTCCGGCCAGCCGCCGCCGTCTATCTCGCTCAAGAAATCTGTGGACAACTGCCGCACCGCTCGACTGACGCCTTGGCAGGTGCTCAGGCCCCACTTTGGTTGCGACGCTCCACCTCCGCAATCGACGCCCCACTCATAGGTGGGGCGTCGGCAGCGAGCTGGGGCGTCATCGAAAAGCCGGGGCGTCACGCGGCCTTCTCGGAGACGGCAAGCATGGTCTCCGGCCATCGCCGGTCGAGGATTCGACCGCTCTGCGTAATCCCGACGCGCAACGCGATGAACCCGCAGACCAAACCGACTGGCAAGGTCAGGTAGCCGACCCAGGGGGTGAAAAAGGACCAGATCACCAAGGCGATCGTCGGCAGCGCCAAGATCACGGTGCCAAACATGGTCAAGGTGAAGGACAGCAATGAGGGTAGGCCACCCGCGTTGCCGCGGGTGAAGGGGTTGGCTCCCGGCGGCGGCGCGGGCCACTGCCAGAGCGTACCTACCAAAGACCCGACACCCATGCCCGTCAGCAGCAAGGCCAGGGCGAGACCGACCGCTGGTGCGAGCAGGTGCCACTCTCCGGTAGTGATCATGGCGATGCTGAGCAAGATCACCGTCAAAGGCAGATAGACCGTCATGGTCGACATGACCCGCCCCGTGCGATCCTCAGCGCCACTGATGCCAGTGGAGATGTGCAGCCAAAGCGCAGTTCCGTCGTACGACAGGTCCTGTGCAAGGCTGAATCCCACCAGCATCCCAAGGAGGCTCGGCGCAAATACGGCGATTGCGGCGCTGCCTTGGGAATTGATCAGCTGCGTGATGATGAGCACGATCGGGCCGATCATGAACCCCGCAATTCCTGCCAGGTAACGAGGATCGCGCCGCCAGTAGCGCAAGGTACGGCCCGCCACCCCGCCGGCGGGCGTGGCCGGAAAGAGCCGCTCAACGGCCGTCGAATCGCGCACCTTGCTCGCTGTTCCGCCACCTTCGATGGGCGAGACCAGCCGCAACCCGAGAAAGTGCCCCCATGCCATCCAGAGCAGGCCGACCAACCCGATCGCCAAGATCAGATGAATCCCCGCTACAACCCAGGCGCCCCGCGAGACGTCCGCCGGAATTGTCCAGGCCCAACCGAATGGTGACCAGCCAGCCACGACCGCGAGATCGGCCAGACTACGTCGCAGCTGGCCGATCCCGGTGCTCACGACGGCACTGATCAGATTTCCCGCGACGGCAATCGCCAGGCCGAAAAGGGCGAGACCGACGAACGCAAGATCACGGAACCTTCGCGAAGCAAGGAAGGAGGCGAAGGCGGCAGTCGCTGCTCGGGACAGCAGGAAGCACGTCAGTACGCCAAGAGGTGCGGCGATCAGCGCTGCCACCGATAGGGGCACGGTACGAGCCCAGGTGATCACTAAACCCGCCGCAATCAAGATCGTTGCTACGCCGGGTGCGCTGATCAAACCAGCCAGCAGAAGTCCCGGCAGCAGCTCCGGGGCGCGAACGGGTAGCAGCGCGAACTTCGCCGGATCGATGGTCTCATCCACCCCGAAGACCAGCATCGACATCAGCAGCCAGCCCAGCGTCAGGCCGGCGTACCCGAGAACAGTGACATCGGCCGTCAGGGCCAGTGAGGTGTATCGCAGGCCGATCAACCCAGCCAGCACCAGGATGACCACGCCCAGCGCGTAGACCATCGCGATTATCATCCCGATGGTCCGCCAGAGGCTGCGCTGCAGGCTGTTCTTCAGCAGCGTCAGCTTGAGCCGGACGAGGAGCGCAACCACGCCAAGGACTCCTCCCCAGCCGCCGTAAAGCCGACCAAATCCAGGAACCGGTGCTGGAGGCTGGAGCCGGCGCGCACCTCGTCGATCGTGCCCGCCGCCAGCACGCGACCCTGAGCGACAACTGCCAGTTCGTCGCACAGGCTCTCGACGAGCTCCATCACATGGCTGGACATGACGACGGTGCCGCCCGCCTTGGCGTAGTTGCGCAGAATCGAGCGAATCACCTCACCGGACACCGGATCGACGGCCTCGAAGGGTTCATCCAAGATCAACAGTCGGGGGGCGTGAATCAACGCGCAGGCGAGTCCGATCTTCTTCGTCATGCCCGCCGAGTACTCCACAACGAGTGTGTCGCGATCGTCGGTAAGCGCGAGCGCGTCGAGCAACTCGGCAGAGCGAGTCGCGATCTCGACCGGAGGCACCCGACGCAAGAGGCCCACATAACGCAGTAACTCGGCTCCGCTCAACCGATCGAACAGCCGGAGTCCGTCGGGCAGCACGCCCATCAATGCCTTCGCTCCAGCCGGATCAGCCCAAACATCATGATCAAGGACCCGAGCCGTGCCAGCATCTGGACGCAGCAGACCAGTAGCCATGGACAAGGTGGTGGTCTTGCCGGCTCCGTTCGGCCCGACCAACCCGAACATGCAGCCGCGCCGCACCTCAAGATCGAGATGATCAACTGCCCGCTTGACTCCGAAAGACTTGCAGAGCCCTACGAGGGAGAGCGCCGCAGTCACGCCGCTGCTCGCCCCTCGAACTGCCGGTCAGCGCGCAGCCTGCGGCGCGCCCCGGTGGACGCCGCGGCGGCGCCCTCCGCCGATTGTTGCCGGCTATGCGTCACGGAACTCAGTCAAACACAGCACGAAAATGGCCGACGGTGCGAACGTCGAGCAGCGGCCAGTTGGGTGCAATGGCCGCGGCTGCTCCCCCGAGGGGGCGGTGGCCGACCTCGACCATCGCTGGTCGTAGCATGAGCGACAGTTTGACCCTGATCCGCACCACAAGCCGAGAGGATTGCACATGGCTGCCTACGAACTCCCCGATCTTCCCTACGACTACGGCGCACTGGCACCCCACATCTCCGGCGAAATCATGGAATTGCACCACTCCAAGCACCACGCCACCTACGTCAAGGGCCTGAACACCGTATTAGAGAAGCTCGAGCAGGCACGCGAGACCGACTCCTATGACGCAGTAGCCGGCCTGGAGAAGAACCTCGCCTTCAATCTCGGCGGACACATCAACCACTCAGTGTTCTGGCCCAACATGTCACCCAACGGTGGCGACAAACCGGTCGGTGACCTGGCCTCGGCGATCGACGAGTACTTCGGAAGCTTCGATAAGTTTCGGGCGCACTTCGAGGCCAACGCCACGGCTATCCAAGGGTCCGGCTGGTCGATGCTCGTCTGGGACGCCCTCGGTCAGCGACTCAACATCGTGCAGCTCTACGATCAGCAGTCCAACCTTCCGCTCGCCCAGATCCCGATCGTGTTGCTCGACATGTGGGAGCACGCCTTCTACCTGCAGTACAAGAACGTCAAGGGCGACTACGCCAAGGCATGGTGGAACGTGGTCAACTGGGCCGATGCGCAAGCCCGCTTCTCAGCGGCCAGGGCACAGACCGCGGGGCTCATTGCGCCTCAGTGATCAACTTCTGAATCGGGGGCTTGATCAACTCCTGAGCTGCCGGCAGATGATCAACTCTGCGGGCACATTAGGGTGCCAACCGAGTGCGCGTCCAACCCAGTCCGGCACGCCGGTAGACCAACCTGTCGTGCATCCGGCTCGGCTGGCCTTGCCAGAACTCGATCATGCTCGGAATGACGCGGTAACCGCCCCAATCCTCGGGGCACGGCACGGCGACACCGTCGAACCGGCGTTCGGCTTCTACGTACGCGTTGGTCAGCTCCTCGAGTGAGGCGATTGTCGAGGACTGCTCAGAGGCCCAAGCTCCCAGCTGTGAGTCCCGCGGGCGGGTCGCGAAATAGGCCTCAGACTCGGCGCGCGAGACCAGCTGGGTGATCCCTTCGGCGCGGACCTGGCGATGCAACGGATACCAACCGAAGTGCAGCGCAACGCGGCGGTTGCGGCTCAGCTCGCTGCCCTTCCGCGAGTTGTAGTTGCTGAAGAAAGTAAAACCGTCGTCCGAGACGTTCTTGAGCAGCACAGTACGGGCGGATGGCTGGTCGTCGACGCAGGTGGCGACGACCATTGCGGTCGGCTCGGGCAGCACTCCTTGCTCCTTGGCAAGAAACGCATCGGCTAGCCAGGAGTCGAAGAGTGCGAAGGGATCGGCTGGCGCAGTGGACTCCAACAGGTGGTCGCCCTGATAGTCCAGGCGCTCGCCATACAGCTCCGGCATGTCAGTCAGTCTGGCATCCTCTGGCTTTTGGAGCTGCTCGCGCAATCGCGCGTGGAATCCGCCTACTTCGTCGTCACTCGCAGAGGAAACAACGCCTCCGCTACGTCAACGCTCGTAGCTGATAGGTCAACTTCGAGCCTCAGGGTTTGCGGACGAGGGCAACTACGCTCCCCGCAACCAGCGCCACGAAGCCGGCCAACCCGAGCGCCATCAGCGTGCCCTGCTGGCTTTGGATGCCATTGGCCTGGTCCTCCGGGACGTCGGTCTCGCTCTCCGGGTCTTCACTGGGAGTTGCGGTGGGGGTCGGGGTTGCCTCGCTCGGCACCGCGACTGAATACACCCTGGACTTCTTGCCCTCGCTGCCAACGAGCAGAGACTGCTCGTCCATGCTCATCGTCAGTGACTCGGCTTGGGGCTGACGAGGGATCGGGGAACTGGCCAAGACTTCGTAGGTGCTCGCATCCAGCACATCGACTGAGGTGTAAGTCAGCAGGGCGATCCTGTCTCCGCCGGGCAGGAACGTCCCGTCGGTCACATTGGATGGCGCCGAGCCAACCTTCTTCAGCTTGTTAACGCCCTGGCGATCCGGTTTGCGAGGCGCCGCGTACACAGCACCGTCTTTGTCCTTGGTCACGATGAACAGTCGGCCAGCGTCATTCACGAGCAGTGTTTCGGCGTTGTGGGATCCATCCGGATAGCGGAAGTCGTACGCGTGATACGCCACGGTCAGACCATTGGCCCTCGGGTTGGAGAAGTAGAAGACACGGACAAAGCTGCGTTGCGCGTTGTTGTCCCCAATGTCGGCGATATAGAGCCGATCCTTATGGACAGCTATCGCCTCGACATCGATGGGCTGGGCGCGGAAGTTGAGACTTCCCTGAAGCTTTCCATCGAGTCCGAGCCCGTACGCCACTCCACGATCGCCCGAATCGTTGATCGTCCAATAGATGTTGCCGGCTCGATCGACGGCAAG
>DATLQP010000189.1:0-10655 GCA_035535155.1 Propionibacteriaceae bacterium | reverse complement strand
GCGCAGGAGTGTCGAAGTACTACTTCATCCGCAGCTTCAACGCTGAGTATGGCCAAACGCCCGCTCAGTACCTCACCCACCGCCGCATCGAGCGCGCCCAGGACCTGCTGCGCGCGACCAATCTGACGGTCACTGAGATCTGCATGCTGGTGGGCTACACGAGCCTTGGGTCGTTTAGTGCGAAGTTCCGCTCACTCGTGGGCGAGACGCCGTCGGCGTTTCAGCAGCGTTATGGCGGCAACGGCGTCCCCCACATTCCCGGCTGCTACGTGTTCATGCGCGGCTTTCAAGAGAGAGCAATTCCGGAGAAGCCGGCTGAAGGGTTCGAGCACTAACGTTCAAGCCATGATCACAAACGTTTCCCTGGTAACTGTCTACGTCACCGACCAGGACGAAGCCAAGAAGTTCTACACCGACGTACTCGGGTTCGAGGCCCGCACCGACACTTCGTTGGGCGACTACCGCTGGATCACTGTGGGGCACCCGGACCAGCCTGAGCTGGAGGTCACGCTGATGGTGCCGGGCCCTCCGCTGGATGACGAGATGGCCGACGTCGTACGCCGCGCGCTCGCCAACGGCCGAATGGGCGGCCTCGGACTCAGGGTTGACGACTGCCAGAAGACTTACGAGGACCTCAGTGCGCAGGGAGTGGAATTTCCACAGCCGCCGTCCGATCGCCCGTACGGGGTGGAGGCCGTCATGCGTGACAACAGCGGCAATTGGCTCGTACTGGTGGAACCCAAGTCTGGCGAGTGATCGAGAGCGCGCTGACCGCCTACCGCAGGTGACTGGCATGGGCGGTCAGCGCGCAATGATCATTGATGTATGACTGCAGACGACTACCGCGGCATCCGATGAAGGCGAGACCTAGTGGTCGGCGTTCGAGACGCCGTTGGGATAGACCACCGACTTGAGGCTGCTCGGATCCTGGTCGCTCTCCAGCGCCTCGTCGGCGCGCTCAAGATCGAAACGTCCGGTGACGAGTGAATCAAGATCAACTAAGCCGCTGGCCACCAGGTGTATGGCGGCCGGCCAGGTGTCGGTGTAGCGGAAGATGCCCGTGACGGAGATCTCGAGGTTCTGGATGTGCTCCACGGGCAAAGTCATTTCAGATGAACCGAGGCCCACGAGTACCGCGGTGCCTGCGGGACGTACTGCCTTGATCCCCGACATCACTGCATGCGGCGACCCGCTGGCGTCCACAAAAGCGTTGACATCGAGCCCGGCGGTCGCGATGTCGGTCTCCCGAGGATCGAGCACCCGGGTAGCGCCGTAACGCAACGCACGCTCTCGGCGCTCGGCCACAAGATCGGTAACGATGATCTCCGCCGCGCCGAAGGCTCGTGCGGTCTGGGCACACATGATCCCGATCGGTCCTGCGCCGGCGATCAGGATGCTGGAGCCAGGACTCACTCCCGCCTTGCGCATCGTCGTCACAGCCACCGAAAGCGGCTCCAGCAAGGCGGCCGCCTCGTCGGACATTGAGTCCGGTACGCGGTGGGCGAATTCGGTACGGATCACGCAGTACTGCGCGAAGGCTCCATCGATCGGGGGCGTGGCGTAGAACTCCATGTTGGGGCAGAGGTTGTAATGACCAGCGCGACACTCACGGCAGCGACGACAATTCTTCTGAGGCTCGATGGCCACTCGCTCACCAATCCTGGATTCCGGGACCTCATCGCCGACTGCAACGATGCGGCCCGACAACTCGTGGCCGAGGATCAAGGGGCTGGTGACCACGAAGTCACCGATTCGTCCGTGCCGGTAGTAGTGGGTATCGGAGCCGCAGACTCCTACGGCAGACACCTCCACGAGTACCTCGTCGCTGGCCGTCGGAGGTGTCGGCACCTGCTCGATGCTGAGCGCTCTCACACCCGTCAGCACGCTGGCCCGCATCTTCTGCGGGATGCTGCTCGTCGTCCCAGTGGCGGTTTGGGTCATGGCAGTAGGTCCTCTCTAGCGAATGGTGTAGCCGCCGTCGACTAGCAAGTCCACGCCGTTGATCATCCTCGCGGCATCGCTGGCCAGGAAGACAGCGGCGGCAGCGATCTCCTCAGGTTGGGCGAACCTCTGCGTCGGGATTTGGGCTTTCAGCGCCTCGCCCTCCGGGTTATCCCAAAACGCCTTGCCGAGCGCCGTGAGCACCACTGTCGGGCTGATCGTGTTGGCTGTGACTCCTCGGCCAGCCCATTCCAGAGCCAGCACCTTGGTCAGGCCGACCAGGCCGAACTTTGATGCGCAGTACGCAGCGTGGCCAGGCAGCGCGATGGTCGCGGCCTGAGAGGCGATGCTGATCACGGTGCCACTCCCTTGGGCGAGCATGATCCGGCCCACCTGCTGACTGACCAGGAACGCGCCCCGCAGATTGACGGCCATCGTGAGATCCCACGCGTCGACGGAGAGCTCCTCGGCGGGACGCATCAGCCCGATACCGGCGCAGTTGACGAGTACGTCGATGCGACTGAATTGTGCGTTCGCCGCGCTGATCGCATCAATGACCGACTGCTCGTTGGTCACGTCGCAGCCGAAGGCCCCGGCCGCGCTACCCTCACCGACCTTGAGCTGAGCGGCATCCAGCGCCAGGTCCAGTACCACGACGGTCGCGCCCTTCGCCGAGTACGCATCGACGATCGCCGAGCCGATGCCGGAGGCGCCGCCGGTCACAACGGCGACTTTGTCCGCAAGGGAAAAGTCATAACGGGGTTGCGCCGTCATGTCGGCACCCTATCGCCCGAATGTCTGAAGTCGATCATGGTTGATCATTACCAGACCGTATGGAAGCGGCGAAGCCTCGTGAAGCGTCAGACTGCTTCGCCCACTACACTGACTTCCCGCATGTTCAGACAGCTTCCACCCGTTCCCGACCATCCCACCCTCGAGGAAGAGATCCTCAGCTGGTGGGAGGAACGCCGTATCTTCGATCGGCTACGTGAACGCAACCATGGGGGCCCGGTCTGGAGTTTCATCGACGGTCCAGTCACCGCCAACAAGACCCTCGGCGTACACACGGCCTGGGGCCGCACCCTCAAGGACGTCTTCCAGCGCTACAAGGCGCTTCGCGGATTCGATCAGCGCTACCAGAACGGCTTCGATTGCCAGGGTCTTTGGATCGAGGTCGGCGTCGAGCGAGAGCTGGGCCTCAACTCCAAGCGCGATATCGAGGAGTACGGGCTCGCCGAGTTCGCCCGCAAGTGCCGGGAGAAGGTTGCGTGGTCGGCGCAGGAGCTGATCCGAGGGTCGAAGCGCCTGGGTCAATGGATGGATTGGGGCAACGACTACTACACCTTCTCCGACACGAACATCTCCTATATCTGGCGCTTCCTCAAGCTCGTGCACGAACGCGGCTGGCTGTATCGCGGCCATCGGTCCACCGAGTGGTGTCCGCGTTGCGGCACGTCAATCTCGGCGCACGAACTGGTCGGAAGCTACGAGGAGCGCATCGATCCCTCGCTCTTCGTTCGCTTTCCGCTCATCGACCGGCCAGGCCAGTCGCTCACAATCTGGACGACGACGCCCTGGACGCTGCCGGCAAATGTGGCTGCCGCGGTTCATCCGGATGAGGAGTATGGCCTCCAGGAGAACGGCGAGTGGGTGGCTGTCAAGCGCTACCCCGACGAGACCTACGTCGAACGGCGCCGGGGTGCTGATCTTGTGGGATGGCGTTATGACGGGCCCTTCGACCACCTGCCGGCTGCCAAGGGCATCGCGCACCGCGTCATCAGTTGGGACGAGGTCACGATGGATGAGGGCACCGGCATCGTCCACATCGCGCCTGGGTGCGGCACCGAGGATTTCGAGCTATCCCGCGTACATGACCTTCCCATCGTCATGCCGGTGGACGAGGCTGGCCGCTTCTACGATCGCTTCGGCTGGCTGCATGGGCTCTCTACATCGGAGTCGGCGGAGCAGATCGTGGCCGATCTCGCCGACCGCGGCCGCCTCGTCGCGGCGGCCGAGTACACGCACCGCTATCCATTCTGCTGGCGCTGCAATACGCCGCTCATCTTCCGCATCGCTGACGACTGGTTCATTTCCGTTGATGACGTAAGGCCGAGGTTGCTTGCGGCCAACGCGACCGTGGAGTGGACGCCGGCGTACTTCGGCAAGCGCATGGACGACTGGCTCCGCAACATGGGGGACTGGAACATCTCCCGCCGCCGCTACTTCGGGCTGCCGCTTCCGATCTACCCCTGCGGATGCGGCCACGTCACGGTCGTCGGTTCCCGCGCGGAGCTCAAGGAGCTGGCGACGGCCGGGATGGATCAACTCGTCGAACTCCATCGTCCATGGATCGATGCCGTCGAGATCCGCTGCCCGGCGTGCGAGACAGAAGGCGTGCAGCGGATCCCTGAAATCGGCGACGTTTGGCTCGACGCAGGAATCGTGCCCTTCTCGACGCTCGGCTGGCAGAACCCGCAGTGGGTGGAGGGCGGCTACGGGACAGGTGCTGCCAACGAGCTCACGGGTGCCGACCTTCCGGATCATGAGTATTGGCAAAGCTGGTTTCCGGCTCACTGGGTCTCCGAGATGCGCGAGCAGATCCGGCTCTGGTTCTATTCGCAGCTCTTCATGTCGGTCTGTCTCGTAGATAAGGCGCCGTTTCGGTCTGTTCTCGGCTACGAGAAGATGCTCGACGAGCACGGGCGTCCTATGCATGGTTCCTGGGGGAATCTCATTCCAGCCGAGGAGGCGTTCGCCCGGATGGGCGCCGACGTGATGCGCTGGCAGTACTGCGACCAGCCGCCTGACCGCGACCTGCTCTTCGGCTACGGGCCGGCGCATGAGATCAAGCGCAAGCTCCTTACGCTGTGGAACTCGGTCGGATTCCTTGTGCGATACGCCAATATCGAGGGCTTTCGGCCAACGGTTAGTGATCTTGCGCCTGGCCCGGTCGGGGTCGAACTGCGCCCCCTCGACCGCTGGATCCTTGAGCGAACCAAGAAGCTGGTCACCGACGCAACCGCCGCGCTCGAGGAGCAGCTCACGCACCGGCTGATCGCCGCTTTCGAGTCCTTCGTCGACGACCTCTCCAACTGGTACATCCGGCGATCTCGGCGACGCTTCTACGGCTACGACGACGCCGCGTTCCGGGCCCTCTGGTTTGCCCTTGTGACCGGCTTGCGGGTGATCGCGCCGGTGATGCCTTTCCTCGCCGATCACTTGTGGCGAAACCTGGTCGCTGACCCTTGCGCAGAAGCGCCGGACAGCATCTTCCTCGCAGGCTGGCCCGAGCTGGGTGAGCCGGACGAGCGCCTCCTCGCCGAGATCGCTGAGGTACGCCGCATCGTGGAGCTCGGTCGGGAAGCGCGCAGCACCGCCGGGGTGAAGTTGCGCCAACCGCTCCGCCGGGTCTACGTGCGCGGCGCACGGCTCGCCCGGGAACATGCGCAGGAAATCGCCGAGGAGCTGCGGGTGGATGAGGTCGGTTTCGACCGGGGTCCCGTGGCTCAGGTTCGGCTGCTACCGAACCTTCGGGTGCTCGGGCCACGGTTGGGTCGGAAAGTGCCCGAGATCAAGACGGCGCTGGAACGCGGTGAGGTGGAGGAGCTCGGCGGGGGCCGGCTGCGCGTCGCTGGCGAAGAGCTCGAGGCGGAGGAGGTGATCCGCGGTGAGCGGGTCGAGATCTCCGGCTGGACGATCGCGTACAACGAAACGGTGTCGGTCGCCCTTGATACCGAGATCGACGCGGAGCTCGAGCTCAGAGGCCAGGTCTATGAGCTCATCCACACGGTCAACACGATGCGCAAGGACGCGGGGCTTGAGCTGACCGACAGGATTGTGCTGACCCTCCCGGACCGCGGCGACGTGCTGGGCCACAAGGACTGGATCAAGGCCGAGACGCTCGCGACGCGCATCGAGGTGGGCGAGGCTCTGGCGATCACGAAGGCTTAGCCAAGTCCGCGGTCTCGAGCGAGGATCGCTGCTTCGGTACGGGTAGCGACGTTGAGCTTGGTGAAGATCGCGGAGGTGTTGTTGTTGACGGTTTTCAGCGAGAGTCCAAGTCGATCGGCGATCGCGGAGTTGGATAAGCCCAGGGAAAGCAGTCTCAAAACGTCATGCTCGCGCGGAGTCAGCTGTGGGAACGGGTCGTCACCAGTTGCCGGCGCACCGAGTCGGGCCAGTATCCGCTGGGCCACCGACGGGCCGAAGATCGCTTGGCCGTCGGCGACCGCCGTGACGGCGCGAAGAATCTCTTCCTTGGTCGCTCCCTTGAGCAGGTAACCACGGGCGCCAGCCCGCATCGCCTTGGTCACGGTGACGTCATCGTCGCTCATCGTCAAGATCAGCACAGCCACTTCGGGTGCAACCCGGCTGATCTCTGCAGTGGCGCTGAACCCGTCGGTGTCCGGCATTGCGAGATCCATGATGATCACGTCCGGTTGGTCGATCACCGCAGCCTTGATCGCCTCGCGGCCGGTCGCGGCCTCGCCGATCAAGGTGATGTCGGGGTACTCGGCGAACAGCGCGCGAAGCCCGTCGCGGACCACTGGATGATCATCAGCGACCAAGATCTTGATCATCGGTCGGCTCGCAATGGCAGGGTCGCCGCCACTCGGCCACCCTCGGCGGTGGGACCGGCCTGGCATGCCCCGCCGACCTCGGACGCCCGGAGCTGAATCGATGTCAATCCCAACCCCGGTGCCCAAGGGGCGCTAGGGCTGCCGTCATCAGTGATGATCATCTTCAGGGTGCCGTCGGCGGTGATCAGCCGTACGGAGGCAAGCGTGGCATCAGAGTGCCGGACGACATTGGTGAGAGCCTCGGCGGCGATCCGGTACGCGGCCACCTCCACTGACGATGGCAGGGCCGGCAGCGTCTCGGGTGCATCGATGGTCACCTTGACCGGACCTAGCCGGCCGCCCTCTTCCCTGAGAGCCCCGACCAGACCGAGTTCATCGAGCGCGGCCGGCCGGAGTCCGTACGCGAGTTGTCGTACGGCTTCGACGGCGTGACGCAACTGTTCGGCCAACTCGTTTGCCAGCGATTCGGCGCGCTCTGGTCGGTGGCGTGCCGCAAGACCAATGCCGTCTGCCTTCAATGCTGCACCGGTAAGGAGCGGTCCGAGGCTGTCGTGGAGCTCGCGGCGCAGTCGGGTGCGTTCCTCCTCGGCGGCGTCGATGACGCGTTCTCGTGAGGCCTTCACGTCCTCGGTGAGCGCCCGTGCATGCAGCACGATCGCCATCGGAGTGGCCACCAGGTCCACGACTTTCTGATCTGCGCGGGAGAGCCGGTCCTCACCTGGGCGCGGGCCCACCACCAGATTCCCGACCTGCTGGCCGTCATAGCTGAGTGGCCAGCTCTGGGGGTTGGCTGAGGGCTCCCCGCTTGCCACAATGTCGCCGTCCGGGCTCTCGATCGCCGCGTAGCTGAGCCGGAGAGAGTCGCGGAGTGCGTTGGCAACCCCGTTGAGGTCGTCACCGGCCAGCCGCTGCCCGACCGCGGACACCGCGGCTACCGGGTCGTGCCGCGCGCCGTAGACCGCGCGATCGACGAGGCGTTGCAGGCGCACTCGCACGGGGTTGAACGCTAATGCGATCGCCAGCGCGGCCAGCACCGGCGCCCCAGCGCCGCGAAGAATCCGATCAAGCACCGCAACCAGTCCGACGTACACCGCAATGACAGCCCCAGTCAGCAGGGCGTACACGATTACCCGTGAGACGACGATGCGTACGTCGTAGAGGCCGTGCCGCAGTACCGCGATGGTGACCGCGGCAGGGATCAACGGGAAACTCAACAGGAGCAGAATGTTCTGCCCCGTCGGGATGGCGAACCAGACCGGCACGTTGATCAAGATCACCAGAACCACCGCGATCATGAGCCACAAGATCTGCTGTCGTACGGTCTCGGTGCCGCGAACGTAGCGCACCACCAGACTGGCGACCGACGCCAGAATGATGAAGGGTGTGACGACGGCGGCAATGCCTTCCGTGACTGCCCACCATGGCGCGACCAGGAACGACGAGGCGCCGTATTCCGGAGTTGGGCCAACGAACATGTTGCCAAGAAGTGCGTTCGCGACCGTGAGCCAACACAGCACAACCCAACGCCGGCTTAGCGGCTTGCCGGTGGGGAAGAGTTGCAAGATCAACGGGAGGCAGCAAAAGACTCCCCAAGACCACGCGAACATGTTGATCGTCACGAGCACCCGGAGGGTCAGCTGCGTCCAGTCGTGCGCGGCGCCGTAGATCATGAATGGTGTTACTGCCGCAGTCAGCAACGGGGCGACGCCGGTGATCAGGAAGAGCCAACCGATCGGGTTGTCCGGCTTCGCGCGGGCGATCAGGAGACCGCACGGTGCTGCTGACAACCCGATCGCAGTGTTGGTGATCAAAAAGCTGGACCAGGCCGTCTCGCTGTCGATACCGAGGAGCAGCGCGCCCACCACCGCGACTCCAGCGAGCACGATGGCGAGACCGAAGAGCGCGTACGCCAACACCCTGAGCCGTTTGGGCATGCCCTCATGATCCCGCCGGAAACTCCCTACCACCAGGGAGTTGGCTCCTGAGTCGTCCGGGGAGCCTCCCGGTATCCCTGAGCAGCAATGCTCCTGTTGGGGGGTACGACGGCGACGGCATCCTGCAGGGACCACGTAGTTCCCAGAAGCAACCAGGAGGTCATCATGACGGTCACCGCAACAAGCGCGACCAAGATCAAGAACGAGAGCAGCGAGGTGCACCGACCGCGAGATGTTCGCACCTTGCAGCGGTATGCGGCTGCAGTCATCTTGCCCATTCCCGCCACCTGTGTCGCCTTGGGGCGGCTGTTTCAGACTGACGACTCAGACACCAGACGGACCCTGGACCTGATTGCGGCCAATCCCGACCGGCAGTTCATTTTCGCCCTGCTCGGTTACGTCGGGCTGTTGTGCGTGGTCCCCGCCTTCCTCGCGGCGGCGCGAGTCGCGCGACGTCGTCGGCCGGTGCTCACCACCGTCGCTCTTGCGGTGAACCTCGCTGCCTATCTCGGCGCATTCGCCATGGGTGCGATCGACAATCTTTACCTGATCGGCGCCTCACTCCCAGCTGGGCAGCGCGATGTCGCCGCGATCGTGATCGAGAAGATGTGGTCGAGCGGAATCCCAGGTTTCAGCACTACTCTCTTCGTTCTGGGCCACATTCTTGGGGCGATCTTGATGGGGCTCGCGCTGCGCGGCAGCATTCCGACGATCGGCTGGCTGGCCATGCTGCTCACCACGCCGGTGCATGTCCTCGCCTTCGTCGTGCTGCAGATGCCCGCGTTGGACATGGCCGCGTGGCTCCTGATGACGCTGGCGTTCGTCTGCTGCGCAATCAAGATCATCAAGACGCCCAATGACGACTGGGATCTGCCGCCGCTTGCCACAGCTGCGAAGCGCTGATCGAATACCGCAGCTAAGGCAGAGGGAAACTGTTGGCGTATTACATCTCGGAGTCAACTCAGGGATGCAATACGCCAGCAGTTTCCTTGTCGGTCCAGCGTCACCCGATGCACAATCCTTGCGGTGGCTGACCGACCGCGGCATAGATGGAGGTGGCATAGGCATGGACCTACGGCCCTTCGGGCGTACGGGATTGATGATCAGTCCCGTGACGCTGGGCTCGATGGAGTTTGGCAGCAAGGTCGATGAGTCGGAAGCGGCGCGACTGTTCGGGCGCGCTATGGATGCTGGTGTCAATGCCGTCGACACGGCCAATGTGTACGGCTCTGGCCGGAGCGAAGAGATCGTCGGCCACCTGATCAATGGGATGCGCGACAAGTTGATCTTGGCGACCAAGTTCTCGGTGCCGACCGACAGTCAGGATCCCAACTCGGGAGGCACGTCACGCCGCACCGTCATCGCAGCGTGCGAGGCAAGCTTGCGCCGACTCCAGACCGACTACATCGATCTCTATTACATCCACCGGCCGTCGACGCAGACCGCGATCGATGAGACCTTGCGCGCACTGGATGACTTGGTACGGGCGGGCAAGATCCACTGCATCGGCTCCTCCGGGGCGGCTGGTTGGCAGCTGGTCGAGATGCTGTGGTGCGCCCACGACTTGGGCTTGAACCGGCCCGTGGTGGAGCAGACGGCCTATCACCTTTTGGATCGTCGGGCCGAACGGGATCTCGTTCCCGCAGCCCTGACCCACGACACTGCATTGACGGTGTGGTCGCCACTGGCCGGGGGGCTCCTCACCGGAAAGTATCTCGGGCAGGAGCATCGATCCGACGCGCGGCTGTCGCCAGACGATGAGTGGGGCGCGAGGCATTTCACACCGGCTGCCGATGCTGCGGTGGGCGCACTCGCTGGATGCGCCAAGGAGGCCGGTGCCACTCTGACAGCCTTGAGCTTGGCATGGACTTTGCAGCGACCTGGGATCACCAGCATTGTCTTGGGCCCACGAAATTTTGGTCAGTTCAGCGATCAACTCCCCGCTCTCAACGTCATGATCACTGACGATCTCGTGAGGCGCATCGACGGCATCGTGCCGCCCGGCGGTGTCACGGTCCCGTACTACCTGGACGACAGCTTTGCAGACTTCCGTCCGCAGCCGTACCGCTGGTAGGAACCCGATCATGACTCAGTCGTTGAAGATCGGGGTCCTTGGTTCCGGCCCAGCCGGTCGGACCCTCGCTGCGGGCTTCCTCGCGCATGATCATCCGGTCATGATCGGCTCTCGGAACCCTGGGAA
>DATLQP010000188.1:0-20288 GCA_035535155.1 Propionibacteriaceae bacterium | reverse complement strand
TGACGCACAGCGCGCGTGCAACATCAGTGGCGGACTCCACCACGCAATGCCGGGTTATACCAGCGGCTTCTGCGTCTACAACGACGTTGCCGTTGCCATCCGTTGGCTGCTCGACAACGGCTGCGAGCGGGTCGGCTATGTAGACGTCGACGTCCACCATGGCGACGGCGTTCAGGCGATCTTCTACGACGAGCCACGGGTGATGACCATCAGCCTGCACGAGACGCCGGCGTACCTCTTTCCGGGAACGGGCTTTCCTGACGAAATCGGCGGACGTGGGGCCGAGGGTAGTGCGGTGAACATCGCCCTGCCTCCGGGCACTACCGACGCCGACTGGCTTCGGGCATTTCACGCGATCGTGCCCCGAGCGCTTCGGGCCCACCAGCCGACGGTATTGGTGACCCAGCACGGGTGCGACTCGCACCGGCACGATCCGCTGGCCGACCTCAACCTCACCCTCGATGGGCAGCGCGCCTCGTACCTGGCATTGGCAAGTCTGGCCGATGAGCTCTGCGCCGGCCGCTGGGTCTCCACCGGCGGCGGCGGTTACGCGCTGCTCAACGTGGTGCCCCGGGCGTGGACCCATCTGCTGGGCATTGTGAGCGGTGAGCCGGTCGAGCCCAGCACGCCAGTGCCGATGCAGTGGCGGTCCGAAATCGGAGAGGCAGCGCCGTTGACCATGTCCGACGGTGCCACGGCCACCTTCGTGCCCTTCGAGGAGGGCTTTGCGCCACAGAGTCGGGTGGATCAAGCAATCCTTGCCACCCGCCAGGCGGTCTTTCCAGAGCTCGGGATTGATCCCAGCCTCTGAGCGAGTGTGCGTGACGGGAAACTGTGTGCGTTGATTCACCAGCCGTCAATCATTGTTAATGGTGTGTCGCAGACATTTCTGTTCGCATCTGCTGTACCAGCAGTATCGTTTGCCACTATTCTCACTTCTGTACCCCACGACGCTGGAGGGGAAGCCAGCGCGGAGGGGTACAGAATGAGAGTCTCACGATGAATGACGAGTCGACGTCAGCAGAGCCAGGGGGCGTGACTCCACTGGCCAGCAACCTCCAGGCCGGCAGATTCCTTACCGTCGCCGAAGTCGCGGCGATCCTCCGGCTCTCCAAAATGTCGGTCTATCGGCTGATCCATTCCGGCCAGCTCGAAGCTGTGCAATTCGGCCGCAGCTTCCGGGTCACCGAAAAAGCGCTCAACACCTACCTCGAGAACGCATACTTCAGCGCTGGCTAACCTCGACCGCCGGTGTACTGACGGAGAGGCTGTGACGGTCGTTTCCCAACACAGACGCTAAGACGATCGTCGGGGTGCCGGTGCGACGGGTCGTTTCCCAGCACAGACGTTAAGACGTTTGGCCAGCGAATCTGATCGCGAACTGCCCGGCAATCGGCCATAGTGCGTGCTTGGGCAAGACGTCGACGCCGCACGCCCGTGAGCCAATTCCGTGCACCGCATCATCGATGAACAGGTAGACATGATCGCTAGGAACTAGCTCGTACGGATGGCGCGCCCGGTCGAGTTGCTGCGGTGTGTACGCGCTCAATGTGAAGCCAGGACGATGGTGCTGTTCGTTGGGCCACGTCGTGACCGACAGTCGCGGGCCTGCCGCGTCAGAGATCACGAGTTCGCGCAGCTCGCTGCGATGTCCGGTCTCCTGCGGTCGGGAATAGCGGACATTCAGCTCATCGACGTCGGCTGCGAAGCGGCCAACCCGTGCTGCCGTGCGAGTGTCGGGATACGACTCATTCGGCCCAGTGCCGAGCCAGCTCGCGTGCCGCAGTTCGGAAGGCAGGTCGAACCGTACGCCGACCCGCGGCCAGCTGCAGTCCCATCCGGCCGAAGGCGTGACCTTCACCAGTAGCGCAAGCCCGTCCGTCAGCCACCAGTGATAGCTGACATCGACGAAGAGGTTGCCTCCAGCGGCCGCGACCCGTACCTGGGCGAGCAATTGATCTTGGTCGACGTAGAGGTGATCAAGACGGTGCACCAACCGATCAAGACCACGCTCCCGCCACCGTTGCTCCGATGATGGTCCAGGCGCCCCTTCGCCGTGAGTGTCCTCCGGGCTGGCGAGCTCGAAGGAGCCGCGGGCGCTGCTCCGGTCGTTGTCGG
The DNA here is from genome assembly GCA_035535155.1 of Propionibacteriaceae bacterium. Taxonomy (GTDB): domain Bacteria; phylum Actinomycetota; class Actinomycetes; order Propionibacteriales; family Propionibacteriaceae; genus Microlunatus. Next base: position 18,170 of record DATLQP010000188.1, on the reverse strand, counting down.
TCGGTCCACGCCAGAGCTCCAGCCGCGGGCCGTCGACCTCCGTTGCGTGCAGCCGCAGCAATCGGCCGGTTCGGGCGTCGAATTGCGCAGGGCCCAGCGTGATCACACGCTCATCCGACGCCCGCGTGGGCGGCGCCGGCCAGGCCGGCAACGTCATGATCGTGTCCGGTATGGTCAGCTCGAACTGGCCTAGGGCCACCTCATGGCCATGCTCGGCCCAAGGCGTCGGTGCTGCCAGCTCAGCTTTCACCGTAAGCCACGTCTCGCCGTCGCCAGGGCTCACAAGATCATCCGGCAAGGTCACTGTTGCCAGCTGCTCCGGCGGAACGGTGGGGACCTGCAGCGTCGCCTCGGCGGCCGGATAGCCGTCCACCTCCTTGATCGCGACAAAGCGAAGATGCTCGGTGCTGAGGGTGTGGTAGCGGCTGCGGATCGTGAGACGAGTGCGGTCAAGATCAAACACGATGGGCTGGTTCACCCGGGTGAACTCGGCGAGGCTCGGCGTTGGTGTGCTGTCGGGTAGCAGCATGCCGTCCATCACGAAGTTGCCGTCGTGCAGCACCTCCCCGAAGTCGCCGCCGTACGCGTAGAACTCGATGCCCTCCGGCGTACGCGTCAACAGTCCATGATCACGCCACTCCCAGATGAAGCCGCCGTGCAGCCGCGGATAGCGCTCGGTCAAGTCGTCGTAGACGTCCATGCCGCCTGGGCCGTTGCCCATCGCATGCGCGTACTCGCACATCACAAAAGGCTTGCTGCGGACTCGTTCGGCCTCCTCGGGCGTACTGAGGAAGAAGATGAAACCACGTCCGGCACCGATCGCCTCGGTCTCGAGGTAGTTCGGGTACATCCGGGAATAGATGTCGGTGTAGGCGCAGGTGTGGTCGCCCTCGTAATGCACTGGTCGTGCCGGGTCGCGGCGTCGCACCCAGTCCGCCATCTGGGCGAGGTTGCGACCGGCACCTGCCTCGTTGCCGAGCGACCAGATGATCACCGACGGGTGGTTCTTGTCACGCTCGACGGTACGTTCCATCCGGTCCAGGCAGGCTTCGGTCCAGCGGGCATCATCGCTCGGATTTCCTTGCCAACCACAGCCCTCGAACCCGTGCGTCTCGTAATCACACTCTTCGAGCACCCAGAAGCCGAGCTCGTCAGCAAGATCAAGTACCCGTGGATGCGGCGGGTAGTGACTGGTCCGGATGGCGTTGACACCGGCTCGCTTCATCATGATCAAATCGGCTCGAGCGTACTGCTCATCGAACATCCGGCCGCGAATCGGGTGGATCTCATGCCGGTTCATGCCACGGAAGATCACCTGGTTGCCGTTGATGCGGAGGACGTCGCGAGCAATTTCGACCCGGCGAAACCCCAGTCGTACGCTCAGTGTCTCGCCCGCAGAGCTGATGCGGGCGAGGTAGAGCCTGGGCACTTCGGCACTCCACGGCTCCACCTGACCTACCGGGAACTCCGCCACCTCGCTGGGGCTGTGGAAGCGCTGCCGGACGCCGAGTTCTGCAATCTCGATCTGGAGCGGATACGCCTCCTCGGGCGCGGTGATCTCCGGATCAATCGAGCCGCTGCCGTCTGGCAGATACGCTGTGCGCAGCCAAAGATCATTCACCGAGCCGTAGGGGCGGCTCAGCACGGTGACATCGCGAAAAATGCCCGGCAGCCACCATTGATCTTGATCCTCCAGATAGCTCATCGACGACCACTGATGGACCCGAACACAGATCACGTTCGGACCGGAGTGCACCACATCGCTGATGTCGAACTCCTGCACCAGCCGACTGCCCTTGCCCACCCCGATGTCGATGCCGTTCAGCCACACCCGGTAGATCGACTCGGCACCATCGAAGCGAAGCAGCACCCGCTCCGACGACCAGCCAGGCAACTCGAAGGTGCGGCGATGATCACCAGTCGGGTTCTCGTCCGGGACATGGGGCGGGTCGATCGGGAACGGATAGTGAGTATTGGTGTAGATCGGCCGGCCGTACGTGCCTGCCTCCGCTTGGGCAGATGTTCCAGGCAGCACCCAATGCGATGGCACCGGAATGCTGTCCCAGGCCGAATCGTCGAAATCGGGATGGGCAGCAGCATCGTCAAGGCCAGCAGCATTCGGTGACCAGCGGAACTTCCATTCCCCGTTCAGGCTGAGAGTCGGAGCGTCGCTCGACAGCCATGCTCGAGGTCGGCTGCGCCGGCCACTCCCAGGAGAGAAGTCGTCCAGATAGCTGGTCACGGGACCAGTCTCGTGGTGAGCAGCTTGGGAGTGCTATGCGGGCGGAGGTCGTCGAAGTCCGCCGGCGCCCTTCGACAGGCTCAGGGCACAGAAGTCTCTGACTCGCGTCCGTCTGAAATGGCCGGTAGCATGCGTGAGTTGCCCGGCGACAGGCGCCGGCAAGTGATCAAGTCCCGGACCACAGTGACGTCTCGGGAGCGAGAGGTTACACAGTGGGTTCGGTCATCAAGAAGCGGCGCAAGCGGATGGCGAAGAAGAAGCATCGCAAACTGCTCAAGCGCACACGGATCCAGCGCCGCCGCGCAGGTAAGTAGCCTTCCGGCCTGGACACCTTGATGGCTGCGGAACGGGTTGTCCTCGTCACCGGAGTCTCGCGTGATCTGGGTTCCCGCTTCGCCCGCTCGCTCGCCGCTGAAGAGCACATCGAGGTCGTCGGGCTCGACGTAGTCCCGCCTCGACACGACCTGGGCAAAGCCGATTTCGTACGCGCCGACATCCGCAATCCTGTTATTTCCAGAGTGATTGCGACGCGGGGCGTTGACACCGTGGTACATCTGGCGGTGGTGGCAACTCCTGGCAGCGCGGGTGGCCGCTCGTCGATGAAGGAGATCAACGTCATCGGCACCATGCAGCTACTCGCCGCCTGCCAGAAGGCGGAAACCTTCCAAAAACTCGTCGTCCAGAGTTCGATCTCGGTGTACGGAGCTTCTCCTCGAGACCCGGCGAAGTTCACCGAGGACATCTCGGCTCGCGCCCAGCCCCGTACCGGCTTCGGCAAGGACTCACTTGAGATCGAGAGCTATGTCCGGGGGCTCGCCCGTCGCCGGCCCGACGTGGTCGTCACCACGCTGCGGCTCGCAAACCTGATGGGGGCGGGCGTGGACAGCCACGTGACGCGTTATCTGTCACTACCGATCGTGCCGCGAGTGATGGGATTCGATGCCCGGCTTCAGTTCTTGCATCCCAGCGACGCGGTTGCGGCCCTGCTCTTGGCGACCCGCCGCGATGTGCCCGGCACCTTCAATGTCGGCGCCGCCGATATCGTCACGCTGTCCCAAGCCCTCCGCAAGATGGGGCGGCCCAGTGTTCCCGTGCCGCAGCCTGCCGCACCCCTGGCTGCCACGGTGGTACGGCAAACGCGGGTGGTGGACTTCTCCGCCGACCAGATCGACGCGCTGACCTATGGTCGTGCCATGGACACGTCCCGTTTCATCGCCGAAACCGGTTTTGTCCCGTATTTCAGCAGCCTTGCGGCGCTAGAGGAGTTCGTCGGGGCTACGAAGCCCGGGTTGTTCGGCCGCGACCGCGTCGATGGCGCGCTCGCGGCCGTGCGCCAGGTGATCAGATCCGCGGCGGTGCGGAGTGGCTGACGCGAAGGTCATCCAGTTCGGCAGTCATGGCCCGGCCGGCCGTGGCAGCCGAACTTCTCCGTCGGCCTCGGCCCGGCGCTTAGCGGCGCCCCGAGCGGGGCGCCAGTCACCACCCCAAGATGACCCGGCGCCCGACGCCGCGGCTGAGTCTGAGGAGGGTCCAGCACCCCAGACGACGCTCAGCGCGCGGTTGAGCCAGCTGGTTCGCCTCCTCTCCGGATCGCTCGACGGCCTCAGGTCCGTGCCGGTCATGCCATTGCGCGAGTTCGCCGCTGATCCGGTAAACGGGCTCGTTTCGTTGGCGCAGGCGCTGGGCATCGAGTGGGAGGGCTCGCCGGAGGAATCGGCGGCCTTCATCCGTACCCGGCTGCGCGGCGACTATGCCATCGATGAGTTTGGATTCGATCCCGAGTTCACGACCAAGATTTATCTTCCGCTACTGCGCCGGCTTGCCGAATCCTGGTTCCGGGTCGAGGTTCGAGGCGCCGAGAACCTTCCTGCGGATGGCTCGGCGCTACTGGTTTCCAATCACGCCGGGACGTTGCCGCTCGACGGAATGATCTTGCACGCGATGGTCTTTGACGAGATCGGCCGGCACGTTCGGATGCTGGGTGCAGATCTGATCTTCAAGACGCCCTACTCAGGAGATCTTGCTCGCAAGACGGGCACCACATTGGCTTGTCGTGAAGACGCCGAGCGCCTGCTCGCAGCTAATCAACTCGTAGCGGTCTTCCCCGAGGGCTTCAAGGGCCTCGGAAAGTTGTATGCCGATCGCTACAAGCTGCAGCGCTTTGGACGAGGCGGTTTCGTCTCGGCCGCCATCCGCGCACAGGTGCCGATCATCCCAATCGCGATCGTCGGGTCGGAAGAGATCTATCCGCTGATCTCCAAGGCACCGGCTTTGGCCAGGGCACTGGGCCTACCGTACTTTCCGATCACGCCGCTGTTTCCATGGTTCGGTGCACTGGGCATGATCCCGCTACCGAGCAAGTGGATCATTCAGTTCGGCGAAGCCATTACCACCGACGAGCTCGGCCCCGGTGCCGCCGACGATCCCATGATCGTTTTCAATATCACCGACCAGGTGCGGGAGACCATCCAACAGACCCTGTACCGGCTGCTCATGCAGCGCCGCGGCGCCTTTTTCTGAGGTGCCAGCCCTCGCCGCATACTCTGTGCCACGTGTTCTGGGCGTTGGCGGTGATCTTGCTGGCATTCGCCGCCTTCACCGTCCTTGTGGTTCGGCTACGCCCGCCCGTACGCGCCACGAAGGACCCGAGCGAGGCCACAGCACGGACCAATCCTCCTCGCCGCATCGATCTGGAACAGCTCAGGGGCTTTGTCTACGTCGGCGCCGGTGCGTTGGCACTCCTTGCCATCGCCGTGATCGCAATGGGTCTGTTCGCGAACCGCAGCGGGCGCGCCGAGGGGCTGGCCGTGCTCGGGTTCTTTGGCTACGCGGCCTATCTCGTTGCGGCGACCGTGGTGCTCTACGTCATGAGCCGCAAGAGCTGAAGCTGTTTCACTGGCCTCTCAAGATGCGGCGGACCGCCACTCCGGTGGCAACCGCGCCAGCCGTGGCACCAGCAGCCCCAGCACCGAGCAGCCCTAAACGCGCCGCTTTACGTCCGCTGCGGTAGTCGTGAATCTGCCAGTCCTGCTCCTCAGCATGCGCCAGCAGCCTCCCGTCGGGGTTGACCGCGCACGGATGTCCGATCAGCGACAACATGGGCAGGTCGTTGTACGAGTCGGAGTAGGCGAAGCAGTGAGCAAGATCAAATCCGTGCTTGCGTGCTAACGCTCGAATGGCCTCAGCCTTGGCGGGGCCATGCAGCAACTCGCCTTTGAGACGCCCGGTATAGATACCGTCGCTGTGCTCCGCAGTCGTACCCAAGGCTCCAGTCAATCCCAGACGTGCCGCGACGACGCCGGCGACCTCAACCGGCGCGGCCGTCACCAGCCAGACCTGCTGCCCGACGTCGAGGTGCAGCTGGGCGAGCGCCCTGGTACCCGGCCAGATACGGCTGGCGATCGTCTCCTCGTACACCTCGTTCGCAATTTCCGTCAGCTCCGTGACGGTGTGTCCTTCGATCAAGCCCAAGGTCACGCTGCGGGCGTCCTCGATGTGGTGGTGTTTCTCTCGTCCCACCATTCGGAAATACGCCTGTATCCACAGGCCCTTCAGGATCACGCGGGTGGGGAAGAAGCCACGCCGGTACAGCCCCTTAGCGAAATAAAACAGCGACGCGCCCTGGATGACAGTGTTGTCGAGATCGAAGAATGCCGCCGCGGTCGGATCCTCACGGATCGGCGGCTCCAGAGAAGCAGTGGTTGCCTCGACATCATCCGGTGCTTCTTGTAGCGGCCCAGCTGCCGCCAGCGGATCATCCTTGTCAACCGGAAGCTCCGAGGCACTGCTGCCGGGCAACTGCTTGACGTCGGCGATGTGCACGGAAGGCGGCTCCTCCCATTCGCTCATCGCGCTGCCAGTCCGGTCACGTCATCACCATATGTCTGGTTCGCGCCGGTCGTGCCAGACTCAGGTGGGTGAACGACCAGCACACTTCGGTCCGGTTGATCGACACCGAGGGACTGGCGACGAACCTTGCTGATCTTGTGAAGCGGCAGGTAGAGGCTCAGGCCGAGGGCGTCGCGCTGGTTGAGCCGAAGCCGGTACGCCGTACCACGACCTGGGCCGAGCTCGACCGAAGGGTCGATGCTGTCGCGGCAGGATTATCCGCACACGGACTCCTGGCGGGGCATCGGATCGCCATCATCGGCCCTAACAGCATCGAATTCGTCGTTGCCTACCTCGCCACCCTGCGCGCCGGCTATGTAGCCGTCCCGATTAATCCCGAATCCACGGACACTGAGTTGAGCGCGATGATCAACGACTGCGGCGCCCGGGCGCTGTTCACCGCGACCAGCCGACCGCAGCGGCCCGACGTACATCAAGTTGCCCTGACTATTGAGGGGCTGGAGGAGCTGTCGGACCTTTCAGCCCAACCGGTCAGCTCGCCAAGAGATCCAGAAGCATTGGCCGTGCTGCTCTACACGGCCGGCACATCCGGTGAACCGAAGGCCGCAATGCTCAGCCACCGTGCGTTGCTGAGCCATCTGCGCAATGTGGCCTCCTTCGAGATCCTCGAGCCTGGCGATGTTGTGTTGGCCATGGTCCCGCTGTTTCACGTCTTTGGCCTGAACGCGGTGCTCGGCAGCGCTCTGCTTTCCGGTGCTCGATTGGTGATCATGGACGGATTTGACGGCTTGGCCGAGGTCGTGATCGAGGAGAAGATCACGAACCTGCCGGTAGCACCTCCCGTCCTCGCCCGAATCCTGGCGGACGAGCGGGCAGTCGCCGCCATGCAGTCGGTGACAAGGGTCGTGTCCGGGGCCGCGCCCCTCGCAGTTGATCTTCGAGAACAGTTCATCACGCGTACCGGCCGGAGAGTCGAACAGGGATACGGACTGACCGAGGCGGCACCAGGCGTCTCCGCCACCTTGGGCGGTGAGCTGCTGGGGCACGGTCATGTCGGTCGTCCGCTGCCCGGCGTCGAGGTCAAGATCGGTGACGGCACGGATCTGAGCGAGCCGGACGAGATCTGGATCCGCGGTGCCAACCTGTTCTCCGGCTATTGGCCCGACGGCCGCGGCGGCCCGGGCGAGGACGGCTGGTTTCCGACCGGAGATGTCGGCTACCTACTCGACGGTGAGCTTTTCCTGGTCGACCGCGCGCGCGAATTGATCATTGTGAACGGCTTCAACGTCTATCCCGCTGAAGTGGAGGGAGCGATCGCTGAGCTGCAAGGGGTTGAGGCTGTTGCGGTGGTCGGTCGACCAGATTGGCGTACTGGAGAGCAGGTTGTGGCATTTGTCAGCGGAGCAGCCCTGAGCCCTGCGGTGATCAATGCGCACTGCGCCAACCGGCTCGCTAAGTTCAAACGCCCACGCCGCGTCCAGATCGTCGATGAACTGCCCAGGGGAATCACCGGAAAAGTGCGGAAGGGTGTCTTGCGGGACATGCCCTGAATGCGGAGTGCTGAGGCCCCCGGCTGACGGTCGTTGGCTACCTATACGTGGAGAGGCATCCGTTCTAAAGTCTGGCGAATGAGGCTAACTCCGGCCGAAACTCGGGCGGTGGTTGCGCTTGCAGTCGGCATGTTCTGCGTGCAGGTCGATTTCTTCGCGCTCAATCTGGCGCTACCGCGGATGGCGGTCGACCTCAACGAGACGACGACGAACATGCAATGGGTGATCAGTGCCTACATGATCGCCGTAGGCGCTGCCATGATTCCTGGTGGCCGGCTTGGCGACCTGCGCGGTCACCGGCGGATCGTCGTGGCCGGCCTCACTGTCTTCGGCGGGGCCTCACTGGTCTGTGGCCTGTCCTCCTCCTACGGCCTGCTGATCGGATTTCGGGCTCTGCAAGGCCTCGGTGCCGCGGCGCTGTTCACCGTCAGTGTTGCGGCGATCAGCAATGCAGTGGCCAAGGATCACCGCGCCGTGGCCATCGGTGCGCTATTCGGAATCGCGAACATCGGGACCGCACTGGGCCCGTTCATCGGCGGACTCTTGACCGAGCAGCTCAGTTGGCGCTGGGTGTTCTTCCTCAACGTCCCGCTCAGTGCGGTCGCCGTCTTCTGCTGCCTTCGATGGTTGCCCTCGATGTCACCGGCGGGGGCGACGGCGCGAATCGATTGGCTGGGGTTGATGCTGGTCAGCTCCGGTATCGTCGCGGTGGCGTACGCGGTTGACCGCGCCGGCGAATGGGGCTGGAGCTCGCCGAAGCTGATCGGCTTGCTGGCCCTCGCCGTTGTGCTGTTCGTGATCTTCATAGTCGTGGAGCAGCGTGTCCGTGATCCGCTGATCGAGCTATCCCTCTTCCGTAATCAGGCCTTCGTCTTGATCACTGTCGGCGGCACGATCGCCAACATCGTCTACACGGTGACGGTGCTGTGTACGACGATCTATCTGCAGGAGGGTCGCGGACTCAGCCCCATCGCTGCCGGTCTGGTATTCCTCGCCCCGTCCGTGGCCGTGGCACTATCTGGTCCGTTAGCTGGCCGACTCGCGGGGTGGCGACCGGTACCCGTGCTTATTCCGGCGACCATGATCCTCGGCGGCATCAGCCTGCTCGTGACCTCGGCAGTGGAGGCCTGGGGAGCGTACGTGCTGCTGCTCGGTCTGACCGGCTTCGCCTTGGGCCTTGGCTGGACGCTACCGAGCATTGGAAGCCAGACGGTGGTCGATCCGGCCCGCGCCGGAGAGGCTGCTGGCGTGAACCTCACGGTGATGGTGACGATCGCCGGGGTCGCGGTCGCTCTGGCAGGGACGCTGATCGAGCTGGGAGGCGCCGGAACGGCGGACATCGCCGCCGCTACGAAGGGTGTGGTCCGGCTTGTCTCGCTGCTGTCCTTCGTCGGGGGTGCTGTTCTGTTGGCGATCGCCCTGATTGCCCGCCGTACCCGCCAGGCCTCCGAGATCGCATCGCCCGCGTCGTGAAAGATGGTGACGTGGTCGAGTTCGCCGAGTGGACGGAGCGAGTCGTCGTCCTAACCCGGCAGGGCTGCCATCTGTGTGACGAGGCAATAGCTCAGGTGGCTGCTGTCTGCAGCGAGACCGGCAGTGACTACGCGCTGCTGGACGTCGACAGCGACCCGGAATTGCAGCGTCGATACACCGACCAGGTGCCCGTCATCTTCGTCGACGGTGCCCAGCACGACTTCTGGCAGGTCGATCCGGTACGCCTCAAAACCGCACTGACGCGGACTCGCTGACTGCGATGTTGTTCACCGCTGCCACGCTGCGTGGACTGGCCGAGGGTCGGGTCAGCACTACGTATCGACGCTGGGAGTTCGTCCGGCCCAAAGTGGGAGCCAGGTTCACGACATCCGCCGGCGTCGTCGAGATCACGTCCATCACGCCGGCCGACGAGGAGCAGTTGACTGAGCTCGACGCTGCGGCAGCTGGCTTCGACTCGGTCGCTGCGCTACTGAGGTGGTGTCGCGGAAAGGGACGCGGCGATCTCTACCGGATCGGCATCGCCTTGGCCGGACCCGATCCACGAGTTGCGTTGCGGAGCGTCGACTCGCTTGATCCGGCCGAGGTTTCGGCCCTGAACACCAAGCTCGACCGGATGGATCGGGCCGCCGAACACGCCTGGACCCGCAGCACCCTGCGGCAGATCCAGCGGCTGCCCGGTGTCGTATCGACCGAGCTTGCCGCCGAGGCCGGCCAGGAGCGGGCCGCGTACAAGCTCCGGGTGCGCCGCCTCAAGGCGCTCGGGCTGACTGAGTCGCTTGAGCGCGGCTACCGGCTCTCACCTCGGGGCCAGGCTTATCTTGACGCGATCGGCGGGTCGTTTTAACGACTGTGATGCGACGCGACCCGTTCGCGCCGGCCTGGGTGGGTCGTTTTCGCGGCTGTGATGCGAAACGTACCCGTCGGCGGCATCAGCTGCGAGCAGCTCTGGACAACAGCTGCGAGCGTCGGAAATCGCGCGCCGCCGTGCTGAGGAGGAGTGAGCGGAGGCGCTCTTTCCTCTGCGAGCGACGACGAAGTAGGCGGACTCTACGCGCGATTGCGCAAGCAGCTCTCCATAAGTTTGTGCACTTGTTCACAAACACCTTAAAGTTGCGATGTTTGGACCAGATCCGAGCGCCGATTCAGATCCGAGCGCCGATTCAGGAGTCGCGTGTCGCAGAGCTTCCCGACCGACCCTCCGCCGCGCGCGGCGGCAGCTCAGCATTGGCGAGCCGTACCCACCCTCAAGGGAATTCCGGACGCAACTGTTGCGCGGCTGCCGGTTTACCTCCGAGCGCTCAACCAGTTGGCGGAGCAGCGGACCGACACCATCAGCAGCGGCGCGCTCGCCGAGGCGGCCGGGGTGAATTCTGCCCAGCTCCGCAAGGACCTCTCCTACCTCGGCTCGTACGGTACGCGCGGAGTCGGCTACGACGTCGCTTACCTGCGATTCCAAATCGGCCGAGTTGTCGGGTCGGCGCACGACTGGCCCGTCATCATTGTGGGCTTGGGCAATCTGGGTACGGCGCTGGCCAACTATTCCGGCTTTTACTCACACGGTTTTCGAGTCGTGGGCCTGTTCGATACCTCGCCCGACCTCGTCGGCAGGCGGATTCATGACCTGGCGATCTCCGACCTCGCCGAGCTGGAGGACGTGGTGGCAAAAACCGGCGCCGTGATTGCTGTCATCGCAACTCCGGCCGATGCCGCCCAGACCGTCGCCGACCGGCTGGTGTATCTCGGAGTCACCAGCATCCTGAACTTTGCGCCGACAGTCCTCGTGGTACGGGAAGGCGTCAACGTCCGCAAAGTCGACCTGGGTCAGGAACTGCAGATCCTCGCCTACCACGAGCAACGCAAGACCGATGACAGCCAGCTCTTGGCTAAAGACAGGAGGATCAGCTAGTGAGCATCCTGGTGGTCAGCGTCTCGCACAAGTCGACGTCGGTCTCTGATCTGGCTCAACTGGCGCTGGATGCTTCCGCATCGGCCAAGCTCGCCGAGCAGCTCATCGACTCCGAGCACATCGACGAGGCGGTGGTGTTGTCCACCTGCAACCGCACCGAGTTGTACGCCTCGGTATCCCGCTTTCACGGCGCACTGGACGACGCCACCCAGGCACTTGCCGAAATAGCCGGTCTGCGGCCCGGTGAGCTGCGGTCATTGTGCGCGGTCTTCTTCGACGAGGGTGCGGTTGCCCACACCTTCTCGGTTGCCTCGGGTTTGGATTCGCTCGTCGTCGGGGAGAGCCAGATTCTCGGCCAGGTCAAGGCTGCCCTGACCCTCAGTCAGGCTCACGAGACCGTCGGCACGGTCCTCAATTCCTTGTTCCAGCAGGCGATCAGAGTGGGCAAGCGGGTTCACACCGAGACGGGGATCGGCGCGGCCGGTCGGTCGCTGATCAGCGCTGCATATCGGCTCTTGACCGACGAGTTGGGTGCGCTGGACGGCCAGCGGGTCCTGGTTGTCGGCGCCGGTGCGATGGCAGGGCTGGCGGCACGGACTGCAGCAACCGACGGCGCAATGGTCACCTGTGCCAACCGGACCCTGGCGCGCGCCGAGCGGTTGGCAGAGGCGGTCGGCGGAAAGGCGGTGCCGCTCGCAGATCTGTCGCAGGCATTAGCGGAAACCGATGTCCTGGTCACCTGTACCGGTGCGCGTACGTTCACGATCGGCGTCGACGACCTCGCGGGCACACCGGTGCGCGGAATCGTCGATGTTGCACTTCCTGCTGACGTGGCACCTGAGGTGACCGCACACGGTGTTTGCCTGGTGAACCTCGATCGCCTCGTCACAGACCAGCCAGATTCGGCCAGCGCCCAGGAGATCGAGGACGCCCGCGACCTCGTTCGGGACGAGGTCGCCTCTTTCCTCGGCTTGCGCCGCGCGGCCCAGGTCGCCCCGACGGTTGTTGCCCTGCGCTCCATGGCGTCGGCGGTGGTCGCCGGCGAGCTGCGTCGCCTGGAGGCCCGGCTGCCTCAGCTTGATGATCATGAACGCGAACAGATCCAGCGCAGCATGCGACGGATCGTCGACAAGCTGTTGCACACGCCGACCGTACGCGTCCAGGAGTTGTCTGCCGAGCCGGACGCGGTCGACTACGCGGCTGCATTGCGGGTGCTCTTTGCCCTCGACCCGCAGGCCGTCGCGGCGGTGATGACACCAGAGGTCGGGCTCTAGTGTCCTGCGCCAGGAATTCGCCACACATCTCCGCCGCCGATGCGGCGCCTCACGGCGTTCTCCTCGGTCGACATGCGACCCGGTATCGCTCCCTCGTCGGCCTTGCGAGGCACTCGCCTGGACGACGGATCTATGCACCGCATTCCTGGCGCAAGGCACTGATGGGCCGTCGGCCGTGATGTATACGGCCCGATTGACTCGGCCGGTCCGGCTCGGCGCTCGCAGGTCCTCCCTTGCCCGCGCACAAACGGACCAGGTGGCCGCTGCGCTAGCGACCGGCGGCGTCGATTCGAGTTTCGTTGGCATTACCACCGCCGGTGATGTTGATCAACGCCAGCTCACCGAGATCGGCGGTACCGGTGTGTTCGTCAGCGCCGTACGCGATGCCCTGAGACGCGGCGAGATTGACGTCGCGGTGCATTCGCTGAAGGACCTGCCGACCGCGGCCGCGGACGATCTGGAGATCATCGCGATTCCGCCGCGTGAAGACACCCGGGACGTACTTGTGGGCCGCCGACTTGATGATCTTGAAGACGGCATGCGGGTGGGGACTGGCGCCCCGCGACGCGAGATGCAAATCCTGGACTGGGCGGCGAGCCGGGACCTCAAGCTGGACGTAGTGCCGATTCGCGGCAATGTCGAGACCCGGATCGAGCGAGCGCGAGAAGGTCTCGTCGACGCGGTGATCTTGGCAGCAGCCGGGTTACGCCGCCTCGGCCTGCTGGATGAGCCAGCAGTGACGACCAGCGACCTGTTTGTCAAGCGCCTCCCAGCACAGATCCTTGATCATCAGATGATGCTTCCAGCACCTGGACAAGGGGCGCTCGCACTAGAAATTCATCGTTCTCTCAGCATTGAGTTTCGTCAGCGTTTGGTAGTTCTCGACAACCCGGTTGCGCATGCAGAATCCCTTGTGGAAAGGGCTTTTCTGGCCACTCTCGAGGCCGGTTGTACGGCACCGGTGGGGGCCCATGCGGTAGTCACAGCGGTCCGTGGTACAAGTCTCGATTTGACTCTGACGGCCGTAATTGGGAGAACGTTACTGAGCAACTTGTCAGAACCGACCAAAGTAGGCCCAATGTTGCGGCTGGAGGCGCACGGATCATCGAATGATCCGCAGCAGTTCGGGGCCATCCATGCTGGTGAGGCGCTGTCAATGTTGCGGGAGTGAAACGTCTGAACAACCTAGTCTCGGACCGCCAACGAGGTGGCTGAGCTAATACAACAGAACGCGAGAAGTCAGTGAGCACATCCTCGGCTCGTAGGCCCCGGACCTCCCCCTCAGCCACTCCTACCTCACCTATCGCCAAAGGTCGGGTGATCTTCGTCGGCACTGGACCTGGTGACCCTGACTTGCTGACACTCGGCGCCATTGCCGCCCTAGCCGATGCAAGTTCGGTCATTCTCGACAACGATCGGCAACGCGAGATCCTTGAGCACCCCGCGATCACGCTCGCCGAAGCTGCCGAGGTGATCACCATCGGGCTGACCGACGCACGCAAGCGGCTGAGCCCTTCCGCCCGGGCCAAGATCGTGCTCAAGCAGGCATCGACGGGCAGCCGGGTGGTCCGGTTGGTCGCAGGCGATCCGTTCTTGGACAACGCCGTTGCTGACGAGGCCGCGGCCTGCGTACGGGGTGGCATCGACTTCGAGGTGGTGCCCGGGGTCTCCAGCCTGACCGCGGTGCCTGAGTACGCCGGCATCGATTTGATCCATGCTGGAGGTGTGCAATTCGCCTCCGTCACCGACGGAAGGTTCAGCAAGAACGGAACCGCACAGTGGGGCGCCGCCGTCACGATCGTGGTGAGCACCGTGGTGTCGATGGTGAGCGGTCTTGTCGAGGCGGCCAAGGCCGCCGGACGCCCAGGAGATGATCATGTGGTCGTCACCCTGCACGGCGGCAGCACCGAACAGATCACGCTCAGCACGAACCTTGATGGTCTGGTAGCCGCCGTGCGGTCGGTACGCGCGCCGGCCTCCGATCCGGTGCACGTGATCATCGGAGCCGCCGCGGAGCAGCGTTCCGAGCTGAGCTGGTATGAGACCAAGCCGCTTTTCGGATGGCGCGTGCTGGTGCCGCGTACCAAGGACCAGGCGGCCCCCATGGTGGCCCGGCTGCGCACTTACGGTGCCCACAGCGAAGAAGTGCCCACTATCTCGGTTGAACCACCGCGCAGTCCGTTGCAGATGGACAAGGCGATCCGAGGGCTGGTCGAGGGCCGTTACGAGTGGGTCGCCTTCACCTCGGTCAATGCCGTCCGGGCCGTACGGGAGAAGTTCGAAGACTATGGGCTGGACGCTCGAGCCTTCTCCGGCCTGAAGGTGGCGGCAGTCGGGGAGGTCACCGCGCATTCGTTGCAGGCTTGGGGCATCGAGCCCGACCTGGTGCCCGACGGTGAGCAGTCGGCCGCCGGTCTGGCGGCGGAGTTCCCGCCCTATGACGAGGTGCTCGATCCGATCAACCGGGTCTTCCTGCCGCGGGCTGACATTGCCACCGAGACACTGGCGGAGGGGCTCAGGCAGGCCGGCTGGGAGGTCGAGGACGTGACCGCTTACCGCACGGTCAGGGCCACTCCGCCTCCCGCACCGGTGCGCGAAGCGATCAAGACCGGCAAGTTCGACGCCGTTGTCTTCACCTCATCGTCCACCGTTCGCAACCTGGTAGGCATCGCCGGCAAGCCGCATTCCTCGACGATCATCGCGGCTATCGGCCCGGCGACGGCTCGCACGTGTGAGGAGCACGGTCTCCGGGTGGATGTCATCGCCGCCAAGCCCTCAGTAGTGGATCTGGCCGATGCTTTGGCCAGCTTCGCTGCCCAGCGGCGAGACGCGTTCCTGGAAGCCGGCGAGCCGGTCCTGAAACCCTCCCAACGCCGCCCTGGCACCCGCCGCAAGGTTTGAGCCGCCATCATGATGATCAAGTTGCGATCCGCAGCGAGCGGAGCGAGCAATTAGACACAGACCGCGGCGGTTACGGACCACCGCAGCCATCCGAGGAATGGTGGCCGAGACCAGTCTCGAGCCGCGCCACCTGATCCTGCCGCTGTTCGTTGCCGAGGGGCTGCGTGAGTCACGGCCGATCAGCTCGATGCCCGGTGTCGTGCAGCACACCCTCGACACGCTTCGCAAGGCGGCGGTGGAAGCCGCAGACGCCGGCTTGGCGGGCGTCATGCTGTTCGGCGTTCCCAAGCACAAGGACGCCGGCGGCTCGGGAGCGCTGGATCCAGACGGCATCTTGACCACCGCGATCCGGGCGGTGCGCGAGGAAGTCGGCGACGAATGCCTCGTGATGTCGGACGTGTGTCTGGATGAGTTCACCGACCACGGACACTGCGGCGTACTGACCCAGTCCGGCGCGGTTGACAATGACGCCACTATCGAGATCTACGCCCAGATGGCGGTGCTGCACGCCGCAGCCGGGGCTCACGTGGTCGGACCGAGCGGCATGATGGACGGCCAGGTCGGCGTCATCCGGGAGGGGTTGGACGCGTCCGGTGCCGCAGATGTGGCGATCCTGGCCTACTCGGTGAAGTATGCCTCGGCGTTCTACGGCCCATTCCGCGAGGCCGTCGGGTCCTCGCTCCGGGGCAATCGCAGGACCTATCAGGAGGATCCGGCCAACATTCGTGATGCGCTTCGAGAGGTCGCGCTGGACGTCGAACAAGGTGCCGACATCGTGATGGTCAAGCCGGCTCTCGGCTACCTAGATGTGGTACGCGCCGTGCGCGAGTCTGTCGACCTGCCTGTTGCGGCGTACAACGTGTCCGGTGAGTACGCGATGGTGGAGGCTGCGGCGGCCAACGGCTGGATCAATCGGGACGCCGTGATCGATGAGGCCCTCATCTCGATCCGCCGGGCCGGCGCCGACGTGATCTTGAGTTACTGGGCACTGGAGTGGGCAGCGAGGCACCCTTCGACGGGTTCAGGGCACAGCTAGTGCCCGTCGGCAGGTTCAGGACTCATAGCTGATGACGGTCCGCAGTGAGGCTGCTTTCGTGCGGGCCCAGACCGTTACGCCGGGCGGAGTCAATTCACCGGTGCGGGCATTCAAGTCTGTCGGCGGTACGCCGCGGTTCATCGCCCGGGCCAGCGGTGCGTACCTCTACGACATCGACGGCAATGAGCTCGTCGACCTGGTGTGCTCCTGGGGCCCGATCCTGCTCGGTCACGCCCACCCGGAGGTCATCGGCGCGGTCACTCAGGCGGCACAGCGCGGAACCTCCTACGGCGCACCGACGGTCGCTGAAGTTGATCTTGCTGCAGAGATCATCGAGCGAATGCCGGTCGAGCAGGTCCGGTTGGTGAACTCAGGTACTGAGGCGACCATGTCCGTGCTGCGCCTGGCGCGCGGGATCACCGGTCGGAACAAGATCGTCAAGTTTGCCGGCTGCTACCACGGTCACGTGGACGCCCTGCTCGCGGCCGCTGGCTCGGGAGTAGCGACTCTTGCGATACCCGGCACTCCAGGCGTGACCGAGGCGACCATTGCGGACACTCTGGTGCTCGGCTACAACGACCGGGTCGCCGTCCGTCAGGCCTTCGACAGCTTCGGCGCGGAGATCGCCGCAGTGATCACCGAGGCGGTTCCGGGAAACATGGGAGTGGTGCCGCCCGGGACGGAGCAGGGGATCGGCTTCAACGCGTTCCTGGCAGCGATCGCGCACGAGCACGGCGCACTGTTCATTTCCGATGAGGTGATGACCGGATTCCGGGTGAGTCGGTCGGGACAATACGGGTTTGATGGCGTGCGGCCAGACCTGATGACGTTCGGCAAGGTGATGGGTGGCGGGTTTCCTGCGGCGGCATTCGGCGGCAGCACGGATCTGATGCAGCATCTTGCTCCAGTAGGCGGCGTCTACCAGGCCGGCACCCTGTCCGGGAACCCCATCGCCACAGCCGCCGGCTTAGCCACGCTCCGGCTAGCGACTCCCCAGATCTACGAACATATCGACCGCGCTGCGGCCCTGCTGCGGGCCGAACTGGGCGCCGCGTTGGAGCTGGCAGGAATGCCGTACGTCATCCAGAACGCGGGGAACTTGTTCAGCGTTTTCTTCGTGACCGAGGACGTGACCGCCGTGCCGGATTACGCTACCGCCGGGCGGCAGTCCACTGGCGCGTACGCCGCGTTCTTTCACTCGATGCTCCGCTCAGGCGTCTACTTGCCGCCGAGCGGGTACGAAGCTTGGTTTCTTTCCGCGGCGCACGATGATAGAGCGATGAGTCGAATCGTCGAAGCGTTGCCGGCCGCAGCGACAGCTGCGGCGAGCGCCTCGGGATAGCGGACGAGGGGGCCGGATGAGTCGGAACCGGACGATTGTGCATCTCGTGCGTCACGGAGAGGTGTACAACCCAGCCGGGCTGCTCTACGGTCGGCTGCCGGACTATCACCTATCGGCGCTCGGCAACGAGATGGCCGAGCGGGTCGCCGAATACTTCCGGAACCGGGATGTGGTCCAGATCGGGAGTTCGCCGCTGGAACGCGCACAGGAAACGGCGGCGCCCATCGCCCAAGCGCTTGGTCTGCCGGTCCTGATCGACGCTCGGGTCGTCGAGGCGGCGAACTATTTCGAGGGGCTGCGGCTTTCCTTTGATGGCGCGCTGCGTCATCCGAGGAATTGGCTGTACTTCCGCAACCCGTCCCGGCCGAGTTGGGGCGAGCCATACAAGGACATCTTGGCCAGAATGCGCCCAGCGATGGCAGACGCGGCCCGTGCCGCGCTCGGGCACGAGGCGGTGATCGTCACCCATCAGCTTCCGATCTGGATCGCGCGTAGCGATGCGGAGGGGCGTCGGATGGCCCACGACCCGCGCAAACGTCAGTGCACCTTGGGCAGTGTGACGTCGTTCAGCTACAT
>DATLQP010000187.1:0-2343 GCA_035535155.1 Propionibacteriaceae bacterium | reverse complement strand
GAGGCCGGCGTCGCGGGCCGCGGCGGTGTACTTCAGCACCACGCCGGACTGCTTCACACCCAGAGCGGCGGTCGGCTCGTCCAGGATCAACACCCGGGCACCGAAGTAGACGGCGCGGGCGATGGCCACGCACTGACGCTGGCCACCGGACAGGGTGCCGATGGGCTGGTTGATGTCCTTGACCACGATGCCCATCTTGCGCAGCTCATCATCGGCAATGTCCTTCATCTCCTTGACCTTGAGTCCGGACAGCGGGAACTTGCTGCCGGTCATCTCCGAGCCGAGGAAGAAGTTCCGCCACACCTCCATCAGGCTAACGACGGCGAGGTCCTGGTAGACGGTGGCGATGCCGTGGCCGAGCGACTCGCGGGGGGAGGAGAAGTGCTGCTCGACCCCGTCGACCTTCATGCTGCCCTCGTTGTGCGGGTGGAGGCCGGACATGATCTTGATCAGCGTGGACTTGCCGGCACCATTGTCACCGAGCACACAGGTGACCTCGCCCGCGTTCACGATCAGGTTGATGCCCCGCAACGCCCTGATCGCGCCGTAGGTCTTTCCGACGTCGGCCATCTCCACCAACGCCTCACCCTTGTGCAGGGTCTGATCGGCATGTTCAGCAATCGTGTCGGTCATGATCAACCCACCTTTCGTGTCGTCGAGAGCTTCTTGATGTAGAGGTTCACGATCACGGCAAGCAGCAGCATGACGCCGAGGAAGGCCTTGAACCAGTTGGGATCCCAGCCCGCGTACACGATGCAGAGGCTCGTCATGCCGAAGATGAAGGCACCGATCGCGACGCCGATGGCGTTCCCGTAGCCACCGGTCATCAAGGTGCCACCCACCACCGCGGCGATGATGTAGAGGAACTCGTTACCCACACCATTGCCGGCCTGGAGGACGTTGAAGTTGTACAGGTAGTGCATGCCGGTGAACCAGCCGAGAAACCCTACGGTCATGAACAGACCGACCTTGACGCGAGTGACCGGCACACCGACCGCGCGGGCCGAAGCGGCGTTTCCTCCAACTGCGTAGATCCAGTTGCCGATCCTGGTCCGGGTGAGGATCCATTGCGCCAGCGCGACGAACGCGATCCACCAGAGAACGGTGATGTTCAACTGGACTGCGCCGATTTGGAAAGTGTGAGCGAAGATGAAGTTGAGTGACGCATAGCCGTCCATCTGGTTGATGTTCGGTGACGACACCGATCCGGTGACCAGCTTGGTCACGCCGAGGTTGGCACCCTGCAGAATGAAGAAGGTGCCCAAGGTGATCAAGAACGATGGAATCCCGGTTCGCATCACCAGATAGCCGTTGAGAAATCCGATGGCCAGGCAGAGGATCAGCGAGAGCCCCGCACCGACCCACAGGTTGATGCCGAGCTGGTAGCAGAACATGGCGTTGAACAGTCCGGCGGCGGTGACCAGGACGCCGGCCGACAGATCGAACTCGCCACCGATCATCAGCATGCCGACGGCTACGGCGACGATGCCGATGGTCGAGGACTGGTAAAGCACAGTGAAGAATGATGGCGCCGTACGGAAGGAGGGCGCCACGATCAGGAAGAAGATGAAGATCACGACGGCGGCCACGAGGGCACCGACTTCTGGCCGGGCCAGCAGGCGATTGGACAGGCCGAGCGTGACGCGGTTCGAGGCCTCCGACGGCGTCGCCGCCGGAGGAGTCTTGACAGTTTGACTCATGGTTAGGCTCCGTTGTGTCGGGCCACCGAGCCCGACCGGACCGCTCAACCCGTCTCGTACAACGAGGACTGACTACATCGGGGCGAGCGGCCCGGCCCGGCCGGGCAGGGTCGGGACTAGCGGGTGTTCTGGTTGATGAACGGCAGGATGGTGTCGACGTTGCTGGTGTCGACGAACGCCGGGCCGGTCAGAGACGGTTTGCCGCCGCCGAGGATGTTGCCGTTCTTCTTGTAGAGGTAGAGCTGGGTGACAGCCAGGTAGCCCTGCAGGTACGGCTGCTGGTCGATGCAGAACTGGATCGTCCCGGCCTTCACCGCTTCCGCTGCGCCCTTGCTCAGGTCGAACGTGCCGAGCTTGGCCTGGCTTTTCACTGCGTCCATCGCCTTGAGAGCGTCCAACGCCTGAGTTGCACCGAGGGTGATGATCCAGTTGATGTCCTTGTCCTGGGCCAGCTTGGCCTGGATCGCCGAGGTGACCGCGGAGTCGTCCTGGCCGTTGACCTGGATGTTCTCGGTGTTCGGGAAGGCGTCCTTCACGCCGGCACAACGATCCTCCAAGGCCACCGAGCCGGTCTGCTGGATGGTGCACAGGATCTTCGTGGCCCCGGCCGCTTTCGCCTTGGCGCCGGCCTGTTGACCGGCCA
>DATLQP010000186.1:0-2030 GCA_035535155.1 Propionibacteriaceae bacterium | reverse complement strand
ATGGTCACCGTGCTGTGCATCGTCATCGCGGTGCCCTTCGCGTACTTCATGGCGCGGGTGGCGCACCGGCGGCTGAGGCGCCTACTCGTGGCGGCGGTGCTGGTGCCGCTGTGGGCCTCGTACCTCGTCAAGGCCTATGCCTGGCGGACGATGGTGCAGCCCGGCGGTGTTCTCGACAGCACCTTCGGAACCACTCCCGGGTACGGCTTCGCGGCGGTCGTTCTCACGCTGACCTACCTGTGGCTCCCGTACATGATCCTCCCGGTGTATGCCGGCTTCGAGCGACTCCCCGAGTCGCACCTGGAAGCCTCGGCGGACCTGGGTGCCAAGGGGCCGGACACGTTCCGGCGGGTCATCCTGCCGGCCCTCCTGCCGTCCATCGCGGCCGGCACCGTGTTCACGTTCTCGCTGAGCCTCGGCGACTACATCGCCGTGCAGATCGTCGGCGGCACGCTGCAGGTGCTCGGCACCACGGTCCTGCAGAACATCACGCTCGACCTGCCATTCGCGGCGGCCCTGGGCACGACGTCGGTCGTGATCATGGTCTGCTACCTGGTCGCCGTCGGGCGCACCGGTGCCCTGGACAACCTGTGAGGCACCGATGAAGAGCGGAGTGCGCACCCGGGCTTTCTTCTGGGTCTTCGCGCTGGCGGTGCTGGCGTTCATCTACATCCCGATAGGCGTGGTCGCGATCAACTCGTTCAATTCCGACCGTACGTTCGGGTGGCCGCCGCCCGGTCTGACCACGAGGTGGTGGTCCGCGGCGCTCAAAGCCCCTGGTCCCCGTGACGCCCTCCGGACGTCGGTCGCGGCGGGACTCGGAGCGACCGCGATCGCCCTCGTGCTGGCCAGCCTGCTCGCGCTGGCGCTCACGCGGTACCGGTTCTTCGGGCGGAACTCGATCTCGCTGCTGGTGATCCTGCCCATCGCGCTGCCCGGCATCGTCACCGGTATCGCGCTCCAGTCGGTCATCCAGAACGTGCTCAACCCGGTCTTCGGCATCAACGCCGGCCTCTTCACGATCATCGTGGGCCACGCGACCTTCTGCATCGTCGTCGTCTTCAACAACGTCACGGCCCGGCTGCGGCGGATGGGCGGGTCGCTGGAATCCGCGTCGGCCGACCTCGGCGCCCGGCCACTCACAACGTTCCGGCTGGTGACCTTCCCGCTACTTCGCACTGCCGTCCTTGCGGGCGCCCTACTGGCGTTTGCCCTCAGCTTCGACGAGATCGTGGTCACGACGTTCACCGCGGGACCGGGCACGCCCACCCTGCCGATCTGGATCTTCAACAACCTGTTCCGGCCGAACCAGGCACCCGTCGTCAACGTCGTCGCCGTGATCCTGGTGGCGGTCTCGATCCTGCCGGTCTGGCTCGCCCAGCGGCTCAGCGGCACGGAGGCCGCGGAGAGCCGCCTCTGATCCGGGCCGGACTTGGTGGCCCCGGTGGCCGACTGAGGCAGAGCCCTGCGAGAGCTGTCGGCCGGATCGGCACGACCGAGTCTCGCGCGGTTATGACAGGCGCGTCAGCCTAAACATCGGGAAGGCGCGCGAGGTCTTGGTCTCGTACGCAGCGAACCCCGGACGCAACTCGACGAGCCGACGCCAGAGCTCATTGCGCTCTTCTCCTGTCACCTCTGTCGCATCGACTGGGAAGGTCGTAGTTCCCACCTCGACCGTAATTCGAGGGTGTTGCTTGAGGTTGTAGTACCAGTCCGGGTTCTTTGGAGCTCCGCCCTTCGTCGCCGCGATGATCATGTCGTCCCCGTCCGGCAGATAGGTGAGGGGATTGACGCGCTCTGTGCCGGAACGGGCCCCGATGTGGTGGATGAGGATCATGTGCGCACCCTCGAAGTAGCCGCCGATCTTGCCTTCGTTGGCGCGGAATTCCTCGATGTTCTTCTGGTTCCAGTTGTTGGGTCCGCTGGACTCACTCATCGGTCACCTCCTGACTCTGAGTTTCGGCCGCTTCAACCTACGCCGAGTTTGGGTGGTGCCGAAGCACCTCGACAAGCTGATCCTCTAGCGACCT
>DATLQP010000185.1:0-8899 GCA_035535155.1 Propionibacteriaceae bacterium | reverse complement strand
GGCCTACGAGGTACTGGATCGCGCGGAGGCCGAGCCGTGCTTCCAGCTCGACTACGCCACCATCGTCAATCCGGCAACATTCACCGAAGTTGCAGATGATCACGTAGGGTCGGCGACGTTTGTGGTGGCGGCCCGAGTGGGGGACACACGGCTGATCGACAACACGATCATCACTTTTTCGCCGCCGCCGTGGGCCTGACCGACGAAGCCCTATCTCGTGGACCTCGACGCTGCCGCAGACGAGCTGTATGCCCTCCCGCCCGATGACTTCATCGAGCGACGCAAAGAGCTCGTCGCCGACGCAAGGCAAGCCCGGAATCGCGAGCTCGCCACCCAGATCGGCAAGCTTCGACGACCCACCCGCAGCGCCTGGCTGATCAACGTCCTCGCTCGGGAGGCCACTGGCGACCTCGGTGAGCTTCTCGAGCTCGGTACCGCACTGCAGGACGCGCAGCAGCGGATGGCCGGCGATGAGTTGCGCCAGCTTTCGGTACAACGACGTCAAGCGGTCGACGCTCTGGCCCGTCGAGCGATCGAACTAGGCCTCGAGCACGGGTACACCGCGCCGGATGGAGCTGTGCAGGAGGTCGGACAAACGCTGCAAACCGCGCTGGGCGATCCCGAAATCGGTGCCCTGGTACGTGCTGGACGGCTGACCCAGGCGGTGACGTACGGCGGTTTCGGACCGACTGATCTTGCTTCCGCTCTCGGCGCGTCCGGCCCAACTAAAACGGCCGGCCGCACGGACGAGCCGACCACGGCACCGCGACCCAAGCTGGATGCGAAGCAGCGTCGACAAGCTGAGAAGGCGGCCGCCGAGGCTCAGCAGCTGGCAAGCCAGGCGCGGCAGGCTGCCGAGTCGGCCGAGGAGGAGGCGGAGGCGGCCACCCAGCGCGCCGATGATCTTGCTGATCAGGTCGAATCGTTGCGCGGCCAGCTGCGTCAGGCCGAAGCGGGCGAACGGGAGGCTCGGGAGGCGGCGCGAGCTGCGCGTAAGCAGTATCAGCAGATGAACCAAGCCGCGCTCGCCGCCGAACAGGCGGCTGCGGCGGCGAGCCAAGCGCTCGGTGAGTAGCCGCCTTAGCTGACGGACTCGAGGTGCAGCAGCACGGCTGACCCTCGACGGGCCGGCGGCAGTGGGACACCGGCGGCACCGAGGGCCTGGCCCGTCAGCACCGGAGCTGCTGAAGCCCAGGACGGTGTGACGGCTTGGGCCTCGCCCGGGCGCACGCCAACCAGCTCCATGCGGTACGAAGTGGCCGGGTCGAGTCCGTCGATGCGGACGCGTCGGCTGGCCAGCGCCCGATCCAGCCACACCAGAGCAAACAGCGCTTCGCCGCGATTCTCAGCAACCACCCCGTGAGCCACGAAACCACGATCACTTTCGTCAGAGCGGACCGTGGTACCGGAGTGCAGCAGCGACCGGAACTTCTTGTGCAGCGCTAGCCATCGATGAATGGCACGCAACTTGGCGGGGGTCTGCTCACGAAGATCAATGCCGAGACCCAGTCGGCCGAAAAAAGCTGAGATCGCCCGGTACGCCGTTGAATTCGCGTCGTCAGGTTCATCGAGCGCCGGCTGCCACACCAGCCGAGCCGGCAGCAGCTGTACCATCGCGGCGAAGTCGGCGTGCCGAGCGGTCGAGTCGCCGGACAGGTCGGCGCACACCGCGCGGACTGCCATCGCCAGGTCGAGGCTCGTGGTTTGCACGGTTACCGCCGGATAGCGCTCGTGCAGCGCATCAAGCAGCCGATACGCCGCGAGGGTGCTGGTGTGCTGCGTCGAGGTAGCCCCCGGCCGGTGCGCACCATGAGTGATCGACCAGCTCAGCAATGACACATGGTGGCGATCGAGCAGCTTGGTCAACCTTTCCCACACGTACGCCATCGCCGGTCGCACCGAGAGGTCCAACACGTGCCGCGTCATGCCGTCCCGCCCGATCGTGAGCAGCCAGTCCGGATGGTCGCGAGCGATCACGGAGTCAGCCTCGACCGACTCGAGCTCCACGGCAAACCCGATCTCAAGATCAAGATCGCGAATCCGCGCCAGCAGTCCATCAAGATCACCGGGCGATCCTGTCGCAGCGCCCCCGGCACTATCGGCGTACGGATCCAGACCCACCCGTGCACACCATCCGACGTCCAGCAGGAAAGCCTCGGCACCGACCGCGGCCGCGTACTCGGCGAGGCTCAGCATCGCCTCCCGATCATGGTCAGCAAAGGGAGCCGCGCCGGCATCGAAGATGATGCGATTGTCGCGTGGGGCTTCCGGCTCCAGGTGCCGGTGCAGTCGCGCAGCTGCCGCGTCGAGCCCGTCGCCCCAGGTCCATATCACCCACGGTGAGTGATAGGCCTCACCGAGGCCGAGCACGATTTCCCCTGCCTGCAACAGCTCTCCGCCGCCAAGGTAGGTCCGGCCATACCCCGTACGCTCCACGCGATGCTGGATCGCACCGCTGAACGCAACATGCACTTGCCACACCTGGCCGCGCCGGAAACCGGTGCCTGCCTCGGCCAGAGCGAGGTGCGCCGGTCGGTCGTCGAAGACGCCATGATCGACCGACCAGGAGCCCAAGCGTAGAGCGAGTGTCGAGAGCGCCGATCCATCGAATTCGACCCGATGGCTGGCGATATCGCTGACCGGCAGGAAAAGTTCGAGACCCTCGAGGCGGTAGTCAGCGGCGTTCTTGTTGGTGACACCGGCGCGGCATCGGACGAGGCCCTGATCTGTGAGCTGGACGGCGAGATCAATGGTCAACTCGTTGACCGGATCCTCGGCTTCGACGATCACTGTGTCGGCGCCGATCTCGATAAGCCCTGGCAGCACGGAGCCGTTGCTGATCAGTCGCGACCGGCTACGGGTAAACGAGGCTGCGGACGTATGCCCATCATGGGATCCGGCCAAGGCCGCTCGCGAGTTCCAGCTGGCCGAGGACTTCGGCAACAGCGAGGACATCGTCGTTGGAAGGGGATCGAGACCGGTAGGGCCAAAAGCGGCCACCAGCGCTTCCGCCGACAAACCGTCAAGATCACCAAGGTCAGCACCCCAATGCAAGATCACCGGCAGCTCGGTGGACCGGAGGTGCATCAGGACGCTGACACCTTGTGATCGCATATGGAGGAGGGACGCAGCTGTGTCTTGATCAGCCGAGAACGCGGCCGTCGCCGCATCCTCTACTGACATGAGATGCTCCCCAAGAACTGAGATTTCTCCGTTAAGCGCAAAAGCCTATCGGATGAGTCGAAAGGACCGGCGCCGCTATGCCGCCGTCGCGCGAATCGGGACCATAGTAGATGCCGCGCTCCTTGTGTCCGTGCGACGTGCAGCCGCGTGTCGGCCGGTTTTCGTCACGATTTTCGTCAAGGACCGACAAGCTGTTGGGCAGCGATATCTCAACCCCCAGTGGGATAAATGGACTGTGACCAATGATGAATGAACCGCCGGTGAAATCGAAGGGAGTTGGAGCTGTGAACGGGCGCTCGGAGCGACGCTGCGCGGTTGTCTACAATCCGATCAAGGTGGTTGAGGATCTCCGGAACGCAATCACACAGCAGGCAACGAAGGCGGGTTGGGGCGACCCGCTCTGGCTGGAGACCACCACAGACAAACCCAGCCGACCAACGACGGAAGATCTCATTTCGGCGCAGGTGGACCGAGTGATCGCCGCTGGTGGTGACGGAACGATTCGGATGGTGGCCGATCGACTGGCGGGCTCAGGCATACCGATGGCTGTGGTGCCGGTGGGCACCGCAAACCTACTGGCTCGTAACCTCGACATCCCGCTTTCTGAAGAAGAGGCGCTCAAGGTCGCATTCGATGAACACACTCGGGACATTGATTTGATCAAGGTCACAGTCGACGGGGTACCGAGCGAGCATTTCGCGGTGATCGCCGGGTTGGGGGTCGACGCGATGATCATGGAGGAGACCGATTCGCAACTCAAGGACGTGCTCGGCGCGGGAGCGTATTTCATTGCTGCCGCCAAGGCACTCGGGCGTACGCCCATCGAGATGCGGATTGCTCTTGATGATCACCGTGCCCATCGACGCCGGGCGATGATCTGTGCCATCGGCAACGTCGGCACGCTGGCCGGCAATCTCACCTTGATGCCGGACGCGCAGCCTGACGATGGCCGGCTCGATGTCTACGTCGCCTCACCGCATCGCCTCACGCACTGGGTGCGAGTGTTTCTCCGACTGATCACTCGGCGGCCACGCCGCGATGATCATGTTGACTTGTGGCAAGGCAGTCGAGTCGAGGTCCGTCTCAAGAAACCGGACCCCTACGAACTTGACGGTGATGTGGTCGCCGAGTGCCGGAGCCTACGCGCGGAGGTCGTGCCCAGAGCGCTGACGGTCCACGTCCCCGGCTAATGCCTCCAGCATGGGACGGTGGGCCGTTGAGTAATCAGATCGCTGGCGGGGAACCGTCGTAGCGATTCTCCTGGATGTGCCGCGTCCGGCCGCGCTGGGCC
The DNA here is from genome assembly GCA_035535155.1 of Propionibacteriaceae bacterium. Classification (GTDB taxonomy): domain Bacteria; phylum Actinomycetota; class Actinomycetes; order Propionibacteriales; family Propionibacteriaceae; genus Microlunatus. The sequence continues at coordinate 4,425 of DATLQP010000185.1, read as the reverse complement.
TGCATGATCAGCGCCAGAATCAGCGCCAGGGCGCCAACTACGATAAGGATGATGCCGAGCGTGTCGTCGGACACGAATGGCAGATTGATGTTGAGCGCAAATAGCAAGATCGCGCCGATCACGATCAAGACAATGCCAACTCCGATACCCATGTGATCCTCCCCTATATATTTCTTCCGAATCAACCGGTCAACTGGCCTTCTTGGCTGATGTCCTTCCGGTTGCCTTCTTGGCAGCTGCCTTCTTCGCCGGGGTTTTCTTCGCCGAGGCTTTCCTCGACGCTGTCTTCTTCGAAGCTATCTTCTTGGCCGGGGATTTGCCGGCGGTAGCATCCGATGCCTTCCGAGCAGCGCGATTTTGTTCAACGCTGCGTCGCAGCGCTTCCATCAGGTCGGCAACGTCCCCGCTATCAGCGCTGTCTTCCTCCTGCTCCCCGAAAGTGGCTGCGGTGTCCAACGCGTCGCCCTTTTCCAGCTTGGCGGCGATCAGCTGGCGCAGTTGATCTTGATACTCATCGCTGAACTTGTCGGGACTGAAATCGGTGGACATGTTGTCGACCAGCGACGATGCCATGCCCAGCTCCTGAGCTGAGACCCGTACGTCCTCCTTCAGGCTCGGAAAATCGGCCTCCCGCACTTCGTCGTCCCACAGCAGCGACTGCAGCATCAGCACCTTGCCCCGGGACCGCAGAGCCCCGAGTCGGGTCTTCTGGCGCAGCGAAAATTGCACGATCGCAGTCCGGTCGGTTTCCTCGAGAGCCCGGCGCAGCAGCGCGTACGGCTTGGCGGCCGCCTTGTCCGGCTCGAGGAAATAGCTCCGTTCGAACATCACCTCATCGATCTGCTCCGATGGTACGAACTCGACGACTTCAATCTCGTGGCTGCGCTCCTCGGGAAGTGACTTGAGGTCCTCCTCGGTCAGTACCACGGTGGTGTCGCCTTCGGCGTACGCCTTGTCGATATGGGCGTACTCGACGACTTTGCCGCACACTTCACACCGACGCTCATAGCGGATCCGCCCGCCATCGGCATCGTGCACTTGATGAAGGCTGACGTCGTGGTCCTCGGTTGCTGGATAGAGCTTGACCGGCACATTCACCAGACCAAAGGTGATGGCGCCCTTCCACGTCGCTCGCATACCTGGACTACTACCCACTCAGACTTCACAGAATCCAGTCATTGTGTCCGCTCGCGCCCGAGCGTGCGCGGAAAGCTGCTGTCTTCCTCCCTCGCAGACACGGTCGCCTCATAGATGACATATTTCCGGCCCACTGACCACCGTGGCTGCTCGATCGTCCAGACAGCAGCGGCGCCCGCTCTACCCGACGCTCGCGGACTCGATTCGTGTCCGCTCCTTTCTAGTGCGGGAGAGACGCGTTGATACTGGCTCTATGGCCAAGGCGTCGCAGGATCAGGTGGTGACCGTCGAGGGTCGGACGATCAAGCTCACCAATCTGGACAAGGTGCTCTATCCGACCACCCGAACGACCAAGGCCGATGTCTTGTCTTACTACGCGCAAGTTGGCCCGACGATGCTGCCACATCTACGTGATCGGCCGGCGACCCGCAAACGCTGGCCGGATGGGGTAGGTGAGGTCAAGGCCAAGCCGCCGACCGTCTTCTTCAACAAGGATTTGACTGCCGGCACGCCAGATTGGGTGCCTCGCCGCACCATCTCCCACAGAGATCACGACAACGACTATCCAGTGATCAACGATCTTGCGACTCTTACCTGGCTGGCGCAGCTGGCAGCCCTGGAGATTCACGTTCCGCAGTGGCGGTTCGGGCCGGACGGACGGCCGCAAAACCCTGATCGTCTCGTTCTTGATCTTGATCCAGGGCCCGGCGTTGAGCTGACAGCATGTGCCTGGATCGCCCGGCTGGTCCGAGACATCTTGCGCGACATCGGTCATGAGCCAGTCCCGGTGACGAGCGGCAGCAAGGGCATTCATCTGTACGCGCCGCTGGACGGCTCCCAAACACCGGAGCAGGCCACGGAGGTGGCACGCGAGCTGGCGCTGGCCCTCGAATCCGATCATCCCGACCTGGTGATCTCCACCATGAAGCGGTCCCAGCGAGACGGCAAAGTGTTCATCGATTGGAGCCAGAACAACGGCGCCAAGACGACCGTGTCGCCGTACTCGCTGCGTGGCCGGGATCGGCCGTGGGCAGCCGCGCCGCGGACCTGGGAAGAATTGGAAGATCCTGCGTTGCGGCAGTTGGAATATGAGGAAGTGCTGTCGCGAGTGGCCGATCTTGGTGACCCACTCGCGCCCCTGGCGCCGCATGCGGACCGCGATCGACTCGCCATCTACCGGGGCATGCGCGACGCGACCAAGACACCGGAGCCGGTGCCTGCCCTGCCACCTGATCAGCAAGCTGATGGCTTCAGATTCGTCATCCAGGAGCACCATGCTCGGCGATTGCACTACGACGTTCGGCTGGAACGCGACGGTGTGCTGGCTAGTTGGGCAGTGCCGAAAGCGCCGCCGACGGACTCGAAAGTCAACCATCTCGCCGTACGGACCGAAGATCATCCACTGGAATACCTGACCTTCCACGGCAGCATCCCCAAGGGCCAGTACGGAGCCGGCTCGATGCGTGTCTGGGACGCCGGGACCTACCGGCTGCATAAGTGGAACGAGGGCAAGGAGGTGATCGTCACGCTGTTCGGGCACGCAGACGGCGGCCTCGGCGGGGTTCGCAAATTTGCCCTCATCCACACCGGCACCGGAGACTCCCAGCCCGAGAAGAACTGGCTCATGCACCTCATGGAGACCGATCCCGAAGACGTACGCGGGATGTCGACCGAACTGCGTCCTGAGCCTGGATCCATGCGCCCTGAACCCGGCTCTATGCCTCCTGAGCCTGGATCTGTGCCTCCTGAGCCTGGGTTTATGCGTCCTGAGCCTGGGTCTATGCGTCCTGAGCCCGTCGAAGGGCGCGATCCCGCGGCGCAGATCGAATTCCCCGAACAGGTGGAGCCGATGCTCGCAACACTCGTCGACGCCGCTCGCTTCGGCGATGAGGCCGGCTGGGCGTTCGAGATGAAGTGGGATGGGGTACGGGCCATCTGCTATCTCGCAGGCGGCCGAGTCAAGCTGCTCAGCCGCAAGGGCCGCGACGACACGAAGGCCTATTTCGACGTGGCCGACGATCTGCGCGCGATCAAGGTCGACACGGCGATCTTGGATGGCGAGGTGGTGGTGACTGACGCCACGGGACGACCAAGCTTTGGCCTGCTGCAGCCTCGGATCAATCTCACCAAGCAGGCTGACATCGAGCGTGCCGCCAAGGCCTATCCGGCCCAGCTGATGCTCTTCGACATCCTCGAGTTGAACGGTCGGTCGTTGATCAAGAAGAGCTACGAGGAACGCCGGGAGATTCTGGAAGGCTTGATGCCTCCTAGGCCGGGATCTCGGATCCAGGTTCCACCGATCTTCGATGGCGATCTACAGGCCGCCCGGGAGATCGCTGATCAACTTCGACTCGAAGGCGTGGTGGCCAAACGCCGTAACTCCACCTATCAGCCGGGACGGCGTACACACACATGGCTCAAGATCAAATTGCATCGGGCACAGGAGGTGGTGATCGGGGGCTGGCGTGCGGGCCAGGGACGTCGCAGTGGCGGAGTGGGGTCACTGCTGATGGGAGTGCCAACCGAGGACGGCTTGCACTACGTCGGCCGGGTCGGATCGGGGTTCAATGACCGCCAGCTCGACGACATCCAAGTCAAGCTGGAAAGGCTCAGCCGCAAGACCTCGCCGTTCCTCGACGTGCCGCGCGAGGATGCGCGCGACGCTCACTGGGTTACCCCATCTTTAGTGGGCGAGGTGACCTACGGCGAGCTCACCGAACCGGGGCGGTTGCGGCACCCCGTCTGGCGCGGACTACGGACTGACAAGTCGGCCGACGAGGTGATCTGGGAGCGCCCGCCTGGAGCCTGAAGTCCCACGAATCACTCTGCGCGTGCTTCCAACGCCGCGATGGCCTTGCTGATGTGGGTGGCCCGAGTCCTCGGGGTGCGGCCTGTCACCACGTCCAAGATCACGGCGTACTGGCTGGTCCTGCTAAGGGCTGCGAAGGCTCTGGCGGCCAGTGGGCTCGCAGCCAGCGCCGCGGCGAGATCGGGCGGAACCGTGGCCTCCCGCTGAGGTTCGTACGCGGCGTCCCAACGTCCATCCGCCTTGGCGGCCTCGACCTCGGCGAGGCCCGATGGTCGCATCCGGCCCGCCGCGGTGAGCTCCTCGACCTTCCGCACGTTCACCTGCGACCAACGACTCTTCGGTCGGCGCGGGACGTATTTCTGCAGGTAGTACCTCTCGTCGAGTGACTTGCGCTGGCCCGAGATCCAGCCGTAGCAGAGGCCGATGTCAACCGCCTCGTCGCCAGTCATCGATGCAATACCGGACCCCTTTTTTGCGAT
>DATLQP010000184.1:0-5061 GCA_035535155.1 Propionibacteriaceae bacterium | reverse complement strand
CGACTCCGCCGGTGTCGGCGATGGCGATGGCGCCGGCCAACACCCGCTCCCGGCTGAGGGGGACGCGCTTCTTGTGACTGTCATTGACGGATCTGGGCATCTCACTCCACACCCTAGCGTTTTCGTACATTGTACGGTACGATTCGTACTAAGTGCGGTAAATGATCGCGCCCATGAGGACAGGGAAAGCGGTCATGAGAACTCAACTAGGGCATGCTGCGCATGCCGGCGACACGGCGGACGAAACGGGCAGCCCGGTCATGCCGACTACGATGCGGGCGATCGTGCAAGCGGATCTCCGGCGTAGTCGGCGAAGGAACCGTCGCAATTCATCGGAGTCTGGCTGATCGTCAAGGGATTCAGCTCCCCGGCCATCCGACCACATCATCGACGACATCCCTCGTGACATCACCTCCGATGTGAGGGCAACAACCTGATCTTCGACAGGGTGCCAACGCTCGCGCACCAGGACCACCATCGCTAGTCAGCACCGACAGGACTGAAGCCAATGACATCGAGACCAGCGACACCGACAGGAATGACGTCGTGCACCAGACAAGCGGGCTATCCGGTCCGTCTGACCGGCGAACTGGACCCGAATCTCTCACGGTGGTTGTGGCTGGTGAAGATGTTCCTGGCCATCCCGCACTACATCGTGTTGGCCTTCCTGTGGGTCGCGTTCCTGATCACCACCGTGATCGCGGGCTTCGCCATCGTGTTCACCGGCCGCTATCCGCGACCACTGTTCGACTTCAACGTCGGCGTGCTGCGATGGAACTGGAGAGTCGGGTTCTACGTCTACGCCGCTCTGGGCACGGACCGCTATCCGCCGTTCACCCTGGCCCGCTCCGACTATCCAGCCGACTTCGACGTCGACTACCCCGAACACCTTTCCCGCGGCCTGGTCCTGGTCAAGTCCTGGCTGCTCGCCATCCCCCACCTGCTTATCGTCAGCCTCATCGTCGCCGACCTCCTCCCGTACCCGTGGACCAGCAACGACTGGAGTTTCGGCTTACAGCCCATCGGCGGCTACTCAGTCCTCAACCTGCTCGTGGTCGTCGCCGGCTTCTTCCTGTTGATCACCCGGCAGTACCCTCGCGGCCTGTTCGACCTGCTGCTTGGCATCAACCGTTGGCTCTACCGCGTCCTCGCCTACGTCGCCCTGATGCGCGACGAATACCCGCCATTCCGTCTCGATCAAGGCCAGCATGAGGGCGAAGGCGTCGAGCCCGATGCCCCCACAGCCACGCCACAGCCGGTGGGGCACCCCAGCCTGATCAGAGGCTAGTCCCAACCCAATCAGAGAGCCACGACTATGAACCAGATCGAACGCCGGCCGATGGCGGGGAAGACGGTGCTGATCACCGGCGCCAGCGGCGGCATCGGTCGGGCAACCGCCGTCGGCTTGGCCACGATGGGTGCGCACCTCGCCATTACTGGTCGGGATCGGGGCCGCACGGCGGGCGCAGCGGACGAGATCCGCGCAGCCGGCGCCGCGCAGGTGGACGTGTTCGTCGCCGATCTGTCCGATCAGGGTGAGGTGCGGCGGCTGGCTGGGGAGGTCCTGCAACGCCTTTCCCGGATCGATGTGCTGATCAACAACGTCGGGGGCTATTGGAACACCCGCCATGTAACCGCCGACGGACTTGAGTACACCTTGGCCCTCAACCACCTCGCGGCGTTCCTGCTCACCCAACTGCTTCTGGACCGGCTGACCCAGAGCACTCCGGCCCGGGTAGTGACGGTCTCCTCCAACGTCCAGGCCCAGGGACGGATCGACTTCGACGACATACAAGGGATGCGGTCCTACTCGGGTGCCCGGGCCTACAACCAATCCAAGCTCGCGAACGTTCTGTTCACCTACGAGCTGGCCAGGAGGTTGCCGGCCGAGTCCGTTACGGCTAATGCACTCCAACCCGGCGTGGTCAGCACATCGTTCGGCGCTGAGGACCCCGCCACCGTCCAGCGAGTGTTCATCCCATTCCTCCGGCCTTTGATGAAGACCCCGGCGCAGGGTGCCGCCATGTCGATCCAGCTGGCGTCCGCCCCCGATCTTGACCACGTGACGGGCCGCTACTTCGCCAACGGCAAACCCAAGAAGTCCTCCCCGCGCAGCTACGACGAAGCCGCGGCAATGCGGCTCTGGCAGGTCAGCGCTGACCTGGTCGGCCTGAGCGCAGACAACCCTCGCGACCGCTACCCGCAGCACCCCAACTCTGAGGAGACCCAACGATGAATCACGACACCGATAACGTCGCTTACCACGACACGGACCACGAGAGGAACCTCGACACCACCCAATCGCTGCGCAGCGCCAGTCTGACCGCGGGTCTTGCCCTGGCGTTGATGACTGTGCTAGCCCCATTGGCCGTCTTTGGTGCCGTTGGAGCCCTGGTCACGCCGGGAGATGCGGGGCGAACCGCGCAGGACATCGTCGGTTCGGAGGGGGTGTTCCGTTGGGGCATCGCCGGCCTGATCTTGGTGGTGATCCTCGATATCGTCGTGGCGGCTGCGCTGCTGAGACTTTTCGAGCCCGTCAATCGGAGTCTTTCGATCATGGCCGCCTGGTTTCGAGTCGTCTATGCGACCGTCTACCTGGTGGCCATCATCCAGCTCATCCTCGCCCTTGGGCTCCTGGGTGATCCAGACCAAGCGCTGCGCTCGATCTATGCCTACGACACGATCTGGCACGTAGCCTTGATCATCTTCGGCGTTCACCTGTTGGTGATCGGCTACCTGGCTTATCGATCCGGTTTCATGCCGAAGGTCTTCGGCGTCCTGCTGGTGGTCGCCGGGCTTGGATACCTCGCCGACGGCTTCGGTGTCGTGGTGCTCCGCGACTACTCGATCAGCATCGGCGCGTTCACTTTCGTCGGCGAGGTCGCACTGACCTTCTGGCTGCTGATCAGCGGCCGCCGGCACGATTTCGGCCGCGCGAAGCCGGCCGAATCCCATCTCGAGTCGGACTCACCTGTCACCACTCCGGTGGGATGAACTACGCCAGCAGTCGGCCTCGCCGACGTTAGGGAGACATCATGAACAACAAGTTGACCGCGGCACCGTTGATCGTTGCCGCCGTCTTGACCAACGCCGCGTTCACTGTGCTGGGCATGGTGACCTCATGACTGATACGCCCCGCCGCCGAGACACCTTCTTCTGGTCGTGGCTGATCTGGACTGCCGGATTCCTCGCCTTCCCCATCGCCGGCGTTGCCGGCGGTGCGGTCGCCGGTCGGGTCGACGACCCCATCGCTGCTTTGGTGGCCGGCGTCATCACCGGTGCCGTCATCGGTGCCGGGCAGTGGCTGGTCAGCCGCGGCCGGCTCCGGCCCGCGGCCTGGATCCTGGCTACGGCACTGGGCATGGGTGCCGGCCTGCTGCTCGGCGCGACCGTCGTCGGGTTCAAGACGTCGCTCGCGGACGTCGCCGTCATGGGGGCAGTCACCGGCTTGGCGCTCGGCATAGCGCAAACCCTGGCCTTGCCCGCTCGTGCCCGGTACCGCTGGGCCTGGGCCGCCGCCATCCCCCTGCTGTGGGCGCTCGGCTGGGTAGTCACCACCCTTGCCGGGATCCCCGTCGAGGAGCAGTTCACCATCTTCGGCGCCAGCGGTGCAGTCACCTTCTCCGCCCTCTCCGGCCTGCTGTTGTACGGTCTGCTGCCTGTGCGCGCGGCAGCCGCCACAGTTCCCGTCGATGCCCCTGTTGGGGGGCAGGTATGACGAGCCAAGCGCTTCACGTCATCTTTGGCGCGGGTGCGATCGGGCTTGCCACCCTTGACGCCCTGCTCCGTCGCGGGGAAACAGTGCGGATGGTTAGCCGCTCAGGCTCCGCCCGCGTGCCCGAGAATGTCGAGGTGGTGGCTGGCAACGCCGCCGATCCCCAATTCACCATCGACGTAACCCGCGGCGCCCGGGTGGTGTATCAGACCCTCAACCCGCCGTACACCCGCTGGGTGGAGGAGTTCCCCGCCTTACAGGCCGGTGTGCTCGCAGCCGCCGAAACCTATGGTGCCCGGCTGGTGAGCATGGAAAACGTCTACATGTACGGGCGCCCGGCCGGCCGGCCGCTGACCGAAACCCGCGACTACGCGGCGCACACTAAGAAAGGACAGCTGCGCGGACGGATGGCGCAGGAGTTGCTCGCAGCCCACCAGGCCGGCCGCGTACAGGTCGCGATCGGACGTGCCTCGGATTACTTCGGCCCACGCGGCGGCGCCCAATCCAACCTCGGCGACCGCCTCTTTCCGGCCGCCCTGGCCGGGAAAAGCGCCAGCGTCCTCGGCGACCCCGACCAGCCACACACCTACACCTACATCCCCGACATCGGTGAGGGACTCGCCGTCCTCGGCGAGCACCCGGATGCACCCGGGACCGTCTGGCACCTTCCCAACGACCCCAACACCCGCACCACCCGCGAACTGGTCGATGTCGTCTATCGGCTCGCCGGTCAACCTCGGACCCGGGTGCGACAGGTGCCGCCCTTGCTGCTCCGGCTAGCGGCGTTGACCAACCGCACCCTGCGTGAACTGCTGGAGATGCAATATCAGTTCGAGGAACCCTTCGTCGTGGACAGCAGCAAGATCATCAACACCCTCGGCGTCCCGGCCACTCCCATCGAGCAAGCCCTGGCAGACACGCTCGCCACCTACCACCCAGATCAGCACCAGCTCGGCACCCGCGTCGCCGAGCACAAGTTGGACACAACTGAGATCCACCCAAGGAGAACGACGTGACCATCACCGACCGAACCCCAGCAATAAAACGAGCCCCGATGGACTCACTGAGAAGGACCGCGCTCATCGGGGGCGCACTCTACGTGCTCACCTTTGCCAGCTCGATCCCTGCAGTCCTCCTGCTCAGCTCCTCCGTGTTGAACAACCCGCACTACATCGTTGGTCCCGGCCCTGACATGGCCGTGCTCTTCGCCTGCCTCCTCGATTTGATCAACGCCATCGCCTGTATCGGCACCGCGGTCGTGCTGTTCCCGGTGGTCAAACGGCAGAACGAAGCCGTCGCGCTCGGCTTTGTCGGCTCCCGTGTCCTGGAAGCCGCCACCATCGTGA
>DATLQP010000183.1:0-3902 GCA_035535155.1 Propionibacteriaceae bacterium | reverse complement strand
GGGAGCAAGGGCCAGCCAGCGCCAGCCGCGCCGACCGCCGGTGCGCCGCAGGTACTCAGCCCAAGCCAGCAGCAGACCAATCACCACCCCCGGCAGCAGAATCCAACCGAAGGTGCCGGGCCAGGAGACCGCGGACTCATCGCCTGCGATCTGAGTCATGAAGCCGCGGATGGACGCCGCCCAGGCCAGTCCGCACACACCGCCGACGCCCAGCAACGGAAGCGCTCCCCGCCGGGACTCCGTCTGCACCGGGCGGGCCTCCGCCAGCTGGCCGGTCATCGCGCCGACCGCCCGATCGGCTTGTCGTAGCGGTTGGCACCATCGGAGATTTCCATGGCCCACACTGACAGCCCTGGGGTCCCGCCGTCACGGGCTTTAGGCCCGGACCGGCCGGGAAGTTTCGGCGCTAGTTGGACGCCGCGGCTGAAGGAGCACGCGTTGAGCGAGTAGCGGTCGGGGACATCACTGATTCGGTGGGTATGCATGGCGCGCCTCCGTGCGCTCAGAAGGGGACCTGAGTGGCGAGCAGCCCCCGGGGTTGGCCACCGTCGGGACCGGGGCGGCCGGAGATGACCCGGCAGAACTCGGTGGCGTCCATCACGATCTCTTCACCGCCCGTGCCAAAGCTCCAGATCCCGCCGGCGGGGCCGGTGAGCTCGAGCCGGTAGGGCTGTCCGTGCCGTCGGGCCCACTCAGCAACGATGTCTGCGACGATGACGCCGTCGTGGTCGGCGGTGAGCACCGGGGTTCGACCCGTCGCCCGGGCGAGGTCCAGGCGGTGCATCCACGGGTCGCGAGTGAGGATCACATCGGTCACGTATCCGAGCGACCATTCCTCCGGTACACCGTTGACGACTTCTGTCCCCGGTAGGCGTCGGCGGCGTAGGAAGCCGGGAGCGCGCCGACGCCCCTTGGCCCCGCGCGGGCCGACGCGACGCAACTCGGTGCGCAGCTCGTCGGGCCCGAGGTGCTGGCGCTCCTCGACCTGGGCCGCGGTCAGCGCGTCGACGCCCGCCTGGCCACGCCGTTCCTGTGCCTTGGCCGAGCGCATTTGGCGCGTCAGCTCTGAGGGGGTTGAGAAAAGGTTTGCCTGGCCGGCGATGTGTGCCACCAGCTGGCGTACGTCCCACTCGGTGCAGTCGGTGGGTCGGGTCCAGTCCTCGAATTGGAGTGCGTCGACGGCGTCGGTGACGCGCTGGTACTCCGTTTGGGCAAGCCGCATCGCGGTCGGCCGTTCGATTGCCGGCTGTATAACGTGGGGACCTGGCCACGTCGTCGTCGTGGTGGTGTTCATGATTTGCTCCTCGTGGTCGGGGTCCGCCGTCGCGGGCTCCGTGGTTGAGTTGCCCGCTGGTTTTGCGCCGGGGGGCCGGGAGGGAGGCCGACAGCGTCAGCCCAGATGTCGACCGCGCGGTCAAGTAGCGCCGACCACCGCGTACCGCCGGGGTCGTTGGCCAGCTGCTGGTTGATCATGCCGACGACTATCGCGTCCCAGATGTCGTTGTCGGATGGGTCGGTCAGACCCAGGCTGCGGAAGACTTGTTGTCCCAACTCCAGTACCCGCACCGAGGGTGCGTAGGACTCCGCGCTCGGCACGAAACCGGGTATCGTGCGCTGGTTCATGAGCTGGTGGCGTGCAGGGTTGGCGACAGCGAAGTCGAAGAACACGCGCGCCACTCGGCGGAGCGCCGGTCGGGGAGCGTGGGGGAGTTCGGGGAGCTCGGCCAGGGCGACCCGCTCGAAGTCGCTCCACGCCTGGCCGAACATCGCATCGTAGATCGCGTGCTTGGACTCAAAGTGTGTGTAGAGCGACGGCGCTCGCATGCCCACCCTCTCGGCGAGGTCACGAAGGGTGAACTCGGCCAGGCCTTGCTGCTGGGCAAGCTTCCATGCGGCCTCGAGGATCTCCGCGCGTGTGGCCGAACGACGTTCGGCTGCTCTATCACGTTTAGGAGTGACTAACATAATTAGGAGCATGCATCTTGACCTAGATTGTTGTCAATAGGTCACAGCGCATTGCTCAGGTACCGCGGGCACGAGCCTTCCGGCAGCGAACTGAAGCAACGGATGACCGGTTGGGGCCATGAGAGCTGCAGGCCCCGCAACAAATGGCAACAAATGGTGCTCCTCGGCGAGAGGTGACTAAATGGCACTAGTGCGGTCCACATGCCTTCCATCTCAGGAGTTGTCATGCTTCGTCCCCAAGACACCTCGACGCGCGAGCGCAAGAACCTGAACGGTCTCTGGCAATTCGCCCTCGACCCCGAAGGACAGGGTCGGACCGATCGCTGGTTCGCCGGTCCGCTGGCCGACGCGCGGGAGATGGCGGTGCCGGCGAGCTTCAATGACATCGCCGCTGACGCGGCCGTACGGGATTACTTCGGCGACGTCTGGTATCAGCGCACGGTGTGGGTACCGCGCGGCTGGGAGGGTCAGCGGATCGTGCTGCACTTCGAGTCGGCGACGCATCGGGCCACTGTGTGGGTTAACGAGACCGAGGTTGTCTCGCACGAGGGTGGCTACACCCCGTTCGAGGCCGACATCACCGACTATGTCACCCCTGGACAGGAGGTGCGCATCACCGCGCTGGTGAACAACACCCTGCACTGGCAGTCGATCCCACCGGGCGTCATCGAGGACACTCCCGCCGGAAAACGCCAGCTTTACTGGCACGACTTCTTCAACTATGCGGGCATTCACCGCAACGTCTGGCTCTACGCCACCAACCCAGCCCACTTCACCGACGTGACGCTCACTACTGATCTTGATGGTGCCGACGGCGTGATCAGTTACGCTACGGAGGTCGAGAACGCTGATGCGTTTGAGACCAAGGTGATCTTGCGGAATGCCGAGGGGCAAGAAGTAGCGACCGGCAGCGGGACCAGCGGCACGCTCACGGTGCCGAACGTGCACAAGTGGGCCCCAGGCGACGGCTACCTCTACGACCTCGAGCTGCAGCTGCTGGACGGTGACACCGTCGTGGACAGCTACCGCCAAAGTGTCGGGGTACGCACCGTCAAGGTGGACGGCATCAAGTTCTTGATCAACGGCGAACCGGTCTACTTCACCGGCTTCGGCAAGCACGAGGACGTACCGGTGATCGGCAAAGGCCACAACGACGCGTACCTGCTGCACGACTTCGAACTGCTCAAGTGGATCGGCGCGAACTCGTTCCGGACCTCGCACTACCCGTACGCCGAAGACGTGATCGACTACGCCGACCGGCAGGGCATCGTGTTGATCGACGAGACGGCTGCGGTGGGTCTCAACATGGGCCTCGGGGGTGGCATCTTCGGTGGCCAGGGCTACGTAACGTTCTCTCCCGCCACGGCGAACGACGCTACCCGCGAGGTGCACGCCCAAGCCATCCGGGAACTGATCGCCCGAGACAAGAACCACCCCAGCGTCGTGCTATGGAGCATCGCCAACGAACCGGAATCCGACACCGAAGGGGCGGAGAACTACTTCCGACCGCTGTTCGACGTCGCGCGCGAAGCCGACCCGAGCCGGCCCGTTGGATTTGTCAACGTCATGCTGGCCCCTCACGGCAAGTGCCGGGTCTCCCAGTTCGGCGACGTGTTGATGCTGAACCGCTACTACGGCTGGTACGTCAACACCGGCGATCTGGAAGGGGCCGAGCTGGCCTGGGAGGAGGAGTTGACCGCCTGGGCCGGTGAGGGCAAGCCGATCATCATCACCGAGTATGGCGCCGACACCTATCCCGGCTTGCACTCGATCGCGGCCGGAAACCCGTGGAGCGAGGAATACCAGATCGAGTATCTGGAGATGAACCACCGGGTCTTCGACCGGATCGATGCGGTGGTCGGGGAACAGATGTGGAACTTCGCCGACTTCGCCACCACGTCGGGCATCATGCGCGTCGGCGGCAACAAGAAGGGTGC
>DATLQP010000182.1:0-2158 GCA_035535155.1 Propionibacteriaceae bacterium | reverse complement strand
GAAGTCGTGCCCCAGAGCCGCGGCAAGACCGGCCACCTCCCGCCCCGCGGGACTGAGCTGCTGGATCCGCTTTGGGAGGATCCCCATCCAGCCGAGCAATTGGCCCGACGACGCGCCGGGTCGATCCTGAGCGGCGGAGCGCGCCGCTTCGACGATGTACAACGGGAAGCCGCCGGTTGCGTCGTATAGCAGTTCGGCCTCGGCTGCGTCGAACCTCCGACCGGTGAGTGCCGCCGCGAGCGCGGTCGTCTCCGCAATGTCGAGTGACCCGAGGCTGATCTCGGTGAGTAGCCCCTCATCGCGCATCTGGCCGAGCCAGGCCTCGATGGTCGGGTCCAGGTCCGGGGCGCCGGATCGCACCGTGGTCGCGACCAGCAGTCGAGCCTGGGGAGCGAAGTTGAGGAGGAACCGAGCGAAGCTCAATGTGTCCGGATCGGACCATTGCAAGTTGTCGAGCACGAGAAGCAGGGGTCGCGCCGACGCCAGCAGGGCGCGCGCGACGGCCTCGAAGAACCGGTGCCGTTGCCAGACGTCCTCGGTCGGTGCCCCGGTACTTCGTTGTGGCTGCGCCGCTGATTGGGTCTCAGCCGGAGCCAGCCGGTCGACCTCAGCGATCCACTCCGGGCCCAGCCGGCCACGGGCGGCGATCAACTCGGGGTGACGCAGCCAATCGGCCACGGGCGCCAGTGACAGCCGGCCGCCCGTGTCGAAGCAGATGCTGCGACCCACCACCGTTCCCTCGCCGCGCGCTCGCCGGACGAGCTCCGACACGAGGCGCGATTTGCCGACTCCCGCGCCACCGTACACAGCCAACACGCGCGCTTGGCCTGCTGAGGCGTCATGCCAACAGGCGAGCAAAGTCGAGAGCTCTGCAGTACGGCCAACCAGATCCGGCTCCGCGATGTCCAGCGCGTCGCGTGCGCCCAGCGTTCCCAGCCGACCGGTGTCGCCGAGCAACTCCGTTATGAGAGCCGTGGTCACGCTCGCCGGAGCAACACCCAACTCGCGCTCTAGCAGGGTGGCGAGCCGATGGTAGACGCTGATTGCACCCGCGCGGTCTCCAGAATCGGCGTGCAGCCGTATCAACGCCCGATGAGCTGACTCGTTGAAGGGGTCAACCGTCAACAGCTTGTCAAGCGCCACCATCGCGACATCGGTCCGGCCAGTTGCGCGTCCTGCCCGATACACCCGCTGACACAACGCCGTACACCGCTGCTCGAGCTCGCTGCGTAAGGGGTCCAGCCACTCATCGTCCAGCCCTGGGAGCAGGGGACCGCCGTAGTGCTCGAGTGCAGCGGAGCCGCGAGCCACGGCCACCTCGTCAGGAGCTCCCTCAGTGGCAGCAGACTCGCGGAGGAACGTGCTCAGATCGATATCGTGGCGCCCCCGGTCGTGCCAACAGAGCTGACCTGGAGTGATCTCCAGAGAATCGTCCTCGCCCAGGATGCGCCGCAGGTCGTGCAGTTCGCGGCGCAGATTGGTGAGTGCTTGCCCATCACCCGACTCGGGCCAGAATTGCCCCGCGATCGTCGCCCGATCCTGCGGCCGCCCGGTGCGGGCAATCAGCAGGCCGAGCAAGGCAAGTGTTCGCGATGATCCGGTGCGAATACGGCCCGTCGCTCCGTCGAGCACAGCCTGCGCACCGAGCAACCGGATGATCAGCATCGAGACGTCCTTCCCCGCAAGCAACGCTACGCGCCAGCTCCCGGGCCAGGAGCTTCAGAGGCTGGGCTAGAGATGAGCGGAGCCGGCAGCTTGTACGCGCAAGCCACTCGAGCTGCACACCCGCAAGGGCGGTGGCTAGCAGGCCCGTCTGGCTGCTCTCCAGCTCCTCGGTGAGCTTCTCTGCTGCTTCTCCGCTCTATCGCTCACAGCCACCTGACGAATCTTGTCCTTCGGCCCGTCTGCGGCTCGCAGCGCGACGACGTCGCTCGCTCAGGCGGTGACGAGCAGGCCGGTGAGGTACATGACGGCCACGCCGGTGGCCAGCCCGCCTATGACGGTGAGGTCGAGCAGACGGCCGGCGTGATCGCGAAGCGCCGGCGAGATCTGGGTGATGACCTGGATGATCGCGCCAACGCCGACGCCCAACAGCACGGCGGACAGTGCGGCGTTGTCGACGGCAGCGCCAATGACGGCGCCGGCGATCGCGGGCATT
>DATLQP010000181.1:0-19760 GCA_035535155.1 Propionibacteriaceae bacterium | reverse complement strand
GAAGGCCGTTCCCAGGGCGTCGATGTGGTCCTCGGTCCGACCGTCAATCTGCACCGCTCGGCGCTCGGCGGCCGGCTCTTTGAGGCGTACGCGGAGGATCCGCTGCTGAGCGGGCGACTGGCGGCGGCCTATATCCGGGGTATCCAGCGGTACGGCGTCGGGGCCTGCGTCAAGCACTATGTCGCCAATGAATCCGAGACCGACCGCCACACCATGAACGCTCAGGTCGCGGAGGTGGCGCTGCGCGAGCTTTACCTGCTGCCGTTCGAGATCTGCGTAGCCGATGCGGATCCTTGGACGATCATGGCCGCCTACAACGACATCAATGGGGTCGCTGCCACCGAGCACAGCGAGCTGAACAACGGGGTGCTGAAGGCTGAGTGGGACTGGGACGGCTTGCTGATGTCCGACTGGGGTGCGACGAAGACTGTCGCGCCGGCAGCGAACGGCGGACTTGATCTTGTGATGCCTGGCCCGGGCGGGCCGTGGGGCGATCATCTTGTGGCAACAGTGCGTTCCGGCGCGGTTGCGGAGGCGACCATCAATGATCATTTGGCGCGACTGCTCCGGCTGGCCGGACGCGTCGGGGCATTGGACGGGATTCCGGCCGATCGTACGGCCGAACTGGGCCCACCTCTGGATCCGGATGCACCTGCCATGCGGATGCCATTACGAAACCTGGCAGCGTCGGGGATGGTGCTGCTCAAAGGTCAGGACCTCGTGCCGCTGCCGGATTGGTTGATCACGGCTGAAGCGCCGCTCGTCGTCATCGGGAGACACGCGCTGGAAACGGCACTCCAGGGCGGAGGCTCGGCCGCCGTGCGCCCGCCGCACCGGATTTCCGTCGTCGACGGCCTACGGGAAGTGCTTGGCGAGACTCGGCTGCGGGTGTTCGACGGGGTTGCCGTACGCCACAACCTCCCCGCGGCAGCGCCAGAGTTGATCATCGACCCGGAGACGGGCCGGCCGGGTATGCGGGTTGTCAGCTTTGACGACTCGGGCGCTGAGCGGGCGTCCACCAGGAGCGAGGTGGCCGAATTCGTGCTCGGCATGTCCGACGGCCCACACAAGGGAGCCAGTGTCGTCGAACTGTCTGCCCAACTCGTCGCGCCACCCCGTACTCCGCTTGAGGTCGGCGTACGGGGTGTCGGTCAGTGGACGCTCAGCTACGGCGACGAGGCGCACACCTTCACCAACGCCCTGCTGCCTGGTGAGTCTGCGGAGGTGGGGTTCATGTCACCACCGAGCTGGACTCACGCCGTCGAAGCGGCGCCAGGCCGAATCCTCATCGCTCGGCTGACGATCACGGAGCGCATCTCGCTAGCCGGGTTGGTCGTCCAACCAGTGGCTCCTCCGGACGACCAATTGATCAATGATGCAGCGCTGGCTGCTCGGGACGCCGATCCCGCAATTGTGGTGGTTGGACTGACCGCCGAACAGGAGACCGAGGCCCAGGACAAGAAGACGCTGGCGCTGCCCGGTCGGCAAGATGATCTGGTACGCGCAGTCGCCGGCGCTGCACACCGCACCGTAGTCATGATCAACGCCGCAACTCCGGTGCTGATGCCCTGGCTGGACGATGTGGATGCAGTGCTCTGGATCGGTCTGCCCGGCCAGGAAGGCGGGCATGCCGTTGCCGACGTGCTGTTGGGCACAACGGAGCCGACGGGCCGGCTGGTCACGACCTTCCCGGCAGCCGACGGGGCCGGCCCAGCCTGGAACGTCACACCATCCGACGGCACGCTGGACTATGCCGAGGGCACGCGCGTGGGCTATCGCGGCTGGTATGGATCCGACGTCGAGCCGGCCTTCTGGTTCGGTTCAGGACTGGGCTGGGGGCTCTGGGACTATCGCTCTGCCGAGCACGTACGCGGCGACGACGGCGAGTCGCTGAGAGTCGTCCTGGCCAACACCGCCGAGCGCCCCTCCCGGGAGGTCGTCCAGGTCTACTGGCGACCGGAAGGGTCGGCTCCGGTGCGGCTGGTCGGCTACGCCGTCGCCGACGAGGTGGTACCCGGCGAAGAGCGTACGGTGACGGTGGCTTGTGACTCGCGCGCATTCCGGCTGTGGGACGAAGCAGCCTCCGGTTGGATCACACCGGCCGGCGGCATGTTGCTGGTAGCTCGCGGGCTCGGTGACATTCGGCTCGAAGTCCGGCGGCTGTGATTGCGGAATGGAATGCGGCTTGGCTAGTGGATGGCCGCTTGTCGGGGTTCGAGCGGCAGTACCAGCCGGAACATTGCGCCGATGCCACGTGGATCCTCGCAGCTGAGATCACCACCATGCGCCCGGGCATAGCCACGGGCGATCGCTAGCCCGAGGCCAGAACCTCCGGCGTCATTGGCCCGCCCATGATCAAGTCGTACCAGCCGCTCGAAGATCCGTTCCCGCTCCGACGGCGGCACGCCTGGACCGGAATCCCAGATTTCTGCAATGGTGAACTGATCGTGCTCACCGACCACGACATGGACCTTGCCGTGCGGCCCGGCGGCGCGCATGGCGTTGTCGATCACGTTGCGCAGAATGCTGCTGACTTTGGCCGCATCCGCTCGGGCGACGACCTCCGGTCCACTCATGGTCACGGTCGCCTCGGGATGCAGCAGCCGTGCCCGATCGATCTCCCCGTGTACCAGCGTCCGCAGCGACACCGGAGCAAGATCAAGATCGATTCCGGCATCGAGTCGTGCAGCAGCGAGCAGATCAGAAATGAGTGCGCCGGCACGCTCGGCCTCTCGTACCAGTAGCGACTGCAGATGCTGGCGTTCGGAATGGCCGAGCTGATCATCGTGATGCAGCAGCGTCTCGGCCGCTGCCTGCACGCCCGCTATCGGGGTACGCAGCTCGTGCGCTGCATCCGCCAGAAACGCACGGGTACGCTCCTCGGCCTGGTGCGCTCGAGCCTCCGCGCCTTCGAGCTCGTCGAGCATCTCGTCGAACGCCTGGGCGGTCTGGCCGATCTCGGTGTCGGTTCTGGTCGGCGCCAGCCGGTAGCCGCGGTTTCCTTGACTGACCGCCTTGGCCAGCGCGGCCATCGAGTCGAGCGGCCGAAGCGCCAGCCGTACTGCCGCTGCAACAAGTGCGGCGCTGATCAGCAATGCGATTACTCCGGTGATCAGCAGCACGCGGCGGAGCGTTCGCCGTGCTCCGGAAACGAGTGAGGTGTCAACCGCCAGAGTTAGCTGGGCTCCGTCGACCCGCGTTGGCGCGTTGAGCGAAATGGTGGTGGTCTTGACCGCTGCACCACTGGGGACCGGAGTGCCGAACTCCGTGCCGTTGCTGAGTACGAGGAAGGCCTGCACTCCGCCGGCCTGCACTCGGTTCACAATCTGCTGCGGCCCCGCACCTGAGCGGGCCAGTTGCCGCGCCAGCTGCGCCTGACCTGCGAGCAAGGTATTGAGGTTCCGGTTGGACTGGGCGATGAAGATCGCGTTGACCGCGATACTCAGCAAAATCAAGATCACGGCCAGGACCGCCATCACCGCCGCAATGACCCTCAGCCTGAGCGAGACCGTATTGAGCCGAGTCATCCGAGCCGCTGCGGACCGTGCGAGTCGATCATGATGTCGTTCCGAGGAGATAGCCGCGGCCGCGTACGGTGTGCACGAGTCGTGAGCGCCCGCCCGCCTCGAGCTTGCGGCGCAGTGCGGAGATATGCACCTCGACCACGTTTTCATCGAAGCCGTCGTAGCCCCAGACTGCGGTCAAGATCTGGGTCTTGCTCACTACTCTGTCCCGATGGGCGGCGAGATAGCCGAGTAGTCGGCGTTCGGTCTCGGTCAGCTCGAGGGAGTCGCCACCGCGGCGTACCAGCGTGGCGTCATCGTTGATCACTAGGTCGTCAACCGAGATGGAGCTGCCGCCCGCTCGGCTGCGGCGGAGCACCGCATGGATCCGGGCCACCAGCTCTACCATCGCGAAAGGCTTGATCAGATAATCGTCAGCGCCCCCGGTGAGGCCCTGCAGCCGGTCAGCGAGCGCGTCCCGCGCGGTGAGCATCAGCACAGCGGCGGTGCTGGTGCGACGGACAACCTGGAGCAACTCGAAGCCGTCCCTGCCGGGCAGCATGACATCCAAGATCACCAGATCCGGCGCAAAGGACCTCAGCAGGCTTTCAAGATCGATTCCGTCAGCCGCCGCCGCCAAGTCGAAACCCCGCGCAGCTAGCGCCGCAACGACGGGCAACCGGATGGCCTCGCTGTCCTCCACGACCAAAATCCGAGCCCCGCCCACACCGGCCATTCTGCCTGGTGACTTCTACGGGCTTAGCCCCAAGAGGAGGACGGCTTCGACATGCTCAGCCAGCATCGGTATGGAGGGTCAGTCCGCATAATCTTTGGGGCATGGCTGTGAAACGGGTGGCGATTCTGGGTGCCGGGATGATCGGCGACGTACATCGGCGGGCCGCGACGCTCGCCGGGGCCCAGATTCTGGGAGTGATGGCGTCCACTCCGGAGCGCTCCCGGCAGGTGGCGGAGGAGTGGGGAGTCGAGCAGGCGTACGGAAGCATCGAGGAGGTCGCCGAGAGCAAGGCAGAGATCGTGCACATCTGCACGCCGAACGCTTCACATGTGGGCTACGCCGTGGCACTGATGGAGGCCGGCAAGCACGTGCTCTGCGAGAAGCCTCTCGGGATCAGCCTGGCGGACGCCCAGCACGCCGCCGAGGTTGCCAAGGACACCGGTGTGATCAATACCATCCCGTTCGCCTACCGGTTCCACCCAATGGCACGCGAGATGCGGGCCAGGGTGCAGGCCGAGGAGTTCGGCGCGCTCAATCTGATGCACGGCAGCTATCTGCAGGACTGGCTCCTCAATCCCAAGGCCACGAGCTGGCGAGTCGATCCCAAGGCCGGCGGGCCGTCACGAGCGTTCGGCGACATCGGCTCCCACTGGTGTGACCTTCTGGAGTGGGTAACTGGCGATCGGATCGCCCGACTCGTTGCCACGATCTCGATCACGATCAAGCAGAGACCCGCCTCGACGGCCGCGACGATGAGCGCGGTGGAGAGCGATGCGCCGCTGGTGGATGTGCAGACCGAGGACAGCGCCTTGATCTTGTTCCGGACGGCGAGCGACATTGCCGGCTCCGCCGTAATCAGCCAGCTCAGCGCCGGCCGCAAGAATCGCCTGTGGATGGAGGTCGACGGCATGCATCAAAGCGCTGCCTTTGATCAAGAACTGGGCGAACAGCTGTGGATCGGTGACGACGAGGGCGCGCGGGTGCTGGTTCGCGATCCGAACCATGGCTCGGCTGAGCAACGGCGGCTCTCCATGTTGCCCGCTGGTCACGCCCAGGGCTATGCCCAATGCTTCGAGAACTACGTCGCTGACTCCTACGCCGCGGTGGATGCCCGCGCGGGCCACGGCCACCTGCCCGACGGTCTGCCAACCTTCGTCGACGGCGCTAGGGCAGCGGAGATCTGCGATGCGATGCTGCGGTCGGCGTCAAGCGGAGAGTGGGTCAACGTCGACTAGCCTCGTAAGAACCGGCCCGAGGTAGCCAAGCATGACTGCGAGGTACACCCGCCCGCTCCAAGACGAGGGCCTCGGCCTGGAGGAGATTGGCGGCAAGGGCCAGTCCCTCGCACGGCTGGCGTCGGCCGGATTGCCTGTGCCGCAGGGATTCCACATCACCACAGCCGCGTACGGCGCGTTCGTCGCCAAGCACAGTCTCAGGAGCCGGATCGGCGCACAACTTGGCGACCTGTCTGAAACCGGCACGCCTGATCATGGTGCGGACTTGATCGCTGCGCTCTTCACCGATCAAACGATCCCGCACCAGATCTCGGAGGAGGTGGTTGCCGCGTACCATCGGCTGGGTTCGCCGCCGGTCGCGGTCCGTTCGTCTGCGACGGCCGAGGACCTGCCGGACGCGTCCTTTGCCGGTCAGCAAGCCAGCTTCCTGAATGTCGTTGGTGATGATCAACTCATGGTCGCGGTACGCCGCTGTTGGGCATCTTTGTGGACGGCTCGCGCTATCAGCTATCGAACCCGTCACCACATTGCGCCCGACACCGTCAGCCTTGCAGTTGTGGTGCAGGAACTCATCGATGCCGACGCCTCCGGAATCTTGTTCACCGCCGATCCGGTGACCGGTGATGACAGCATGATCGAGATCAACGCCGCCTGGGGGCTCGGTGAGGCGATCGTTGGTGGGGAGGTAACCCCAGACACGTTTACCGTGGAACGCGCCTCGGGCGGCCTGCTTCACAGCCTGATCAATACCAAGACGATCATGATTCGACCCGCCGCCAGTGGCACCGCCGCTGTGCCGGTACCGACTGATCGACAAGATGCGCCAGCTCTGACTGAGCGGCAGGTATCGCGGCTGGTTGATCTCGCGATCATGGTGGAGGATCTCTTCAAGGACCCGATGGACATCGAATGGTGCCGCCAGGAAGATCAGCTCTTCATCCTCCAGGCGAGGCCGATCACGACGGCAGTGCACCCTGATCCATGGAATGACAGCCGTTCCGGCGATTTCTTGTGGACCAACACCAACGTCGGCGAGGCCATTCCGGATGTCATGACGCCGGCGACGTGGTCGATGGTGCAGGTATTCCTGACCGATGCGATGGCAACAGCTTCCATCCCTCCCTACGTCGGCTACGGCCGAATTGGCGGCCGGATCTATCTCAATCTGAGTGTGATGATGACGTTGTCGGGCGCCGTCGGTGTCAGCGAAAAACGGTATCGCAGCCTCACCGAGGAAGTCTTCGGACGGCTGCCGGCCGGTATTGAGATTCCCCCGGTGAAGGCGAGCCGGCTCGCCGTCGTCCGCGCGGTACTGCCCATGGGTTTGCACGTGTTCGGAGAGGCGCGCCGTGACGTGAAGGTGCTCGATGCTTACTTGGCTGAGCATCCGGTGCTGTGTGATCGTCGGCGGGCTCAGATTGCGGCGGTCGCGGACCCGGTCGAGCTCGCTGATCTGTGGATCACTGTGCTCAATCCCGAGTTTCACCGGGTGAGCTGGATGCTGTCAGCAGCCACTCGATCGAGCGGTGCCTCCTTCATCACGACCCGAAAGCGGCTGCAAGGCCTCGTCGGCGATGCCGCGGCCAATGCGTTGACCGCCGGGTTGGGTGGACAGGCGGGGCAGCTGGCGAGCCTCGGGTTGCTCGATGGCCTGGAACTGCTAGCAACGGAGGAGATTGATCGCGACACGTTTAGCCGTCGCTATGGTCACCGGGGACCGCATGAGTTCGAGATCTTGTTGCCACGGCCTGGTGAAGATCCGGATTGGATCGAGGAACAGTTGGCCGAACGCGCGGCATCGGCGAGGAGTTATCGCGAGCTTCTCGAGTTGCAGGAGCACCGGCGAAGTGTGGCGTGGGCAGAGCTGGAGCAGCGCCATCCGGTGCAAGCACGGATCCTGCATCATCAATTGCGGGGCTGGGCAAAGACGTCTAGAGATCGAGAGCGGGCACGTTCGGAAGTGATCAGATACTTTTGGCTGCTGCGCGCG
This sequence comes from Propionibacteriaceae bacterium, assembly GCA_035535155.1. Classification (GTDB taxonomy): domain Bacteria; phylum Actinomycetota; class Actinomycetes; order Propionibacteriales; family Propionibacteriaceae; genus Microlunatus. Next base: position 12,296 of record DATLQP010000181.1, on the reverse strand, counting down.
TACGCGCTGCGCGCCGGAGAGCTCACCGGCTTGGGCGAGGACATCTTCTTTCTCGACAAGGCCGAAATCGTTCGTGTGCTGGAGGGCGAGACGATCAGCCCGAGGTTGATCAAGCAGCGTCGCAAGGCATACCAGGGCTACTCGGCGTTGCCGCCATATCCAGCACTGATCCGAGGCACCTTCAACCCTTACGTGTGGGCGGCCGAGCCGAACAGGCGGTCGGATCTGTTCATTGAGGGCAGTGTGAACGAGGCCGATGTTGCGGTGCGCGGCTTCCCGGGATCGGCCGGAATCGTCGAGGCGCCGGTCCGGGTGCTCGGCGATGCTGCCCACGGCGCCGCATTGCAGACTGGTGAGGTGCTGGTCACGACGATCACCAACGTTGGGTGGACTCCGCTGTTTCCGCGCGCAGCCGCGATAGTCACCGACGTCGGCGCGCCGCTGTCGCATGCCGCGATCGTGGCACGTGAGCTGGGCATTCCCGCTGTGGTTGGTTGCGGCAACGCCACCATGCGGCTTAGCACCGGCGATCTGGTACGGGTTGACGGGACGGCCGGCACAGTCGAGGTACTGAGGTGAGGCCAGACCTCTGCGGTCCGGTCGATGAGGTGGCACCGCGGCTGCTTGGCGCGGTGCTCCGGCACGGGACGGTGGCAGTCCGGCTCACCGAGCTCGAGGCGTACGACGGTGCTACCGATCCGGCGTCGCACGCATACCGCGGCCGGACCGCACGCAACGCAGTGATGTTCGGCCCGCCCGGTCACCTCTACTTGTACTTCACCTACGGAATGCACTGGGCTGGAAACATCAGCTGCGGACATGAGGGAATCGCCTCCGGCGTACTGATGCGGGCTGGCGAGGTGATCGACGGCGTCGAGGTGGCACGATCGCGACGAGGACAGGTACCCGATCGTGATCTAGCCCGCGGTCCCGGCCGGCTGACTCAGGCGCTTGGCCTGCACGCCGAGCACAAGGGCTGCGACCTGTTCGGAGACGGACCGGTGACGCTGGAGCCACCGGCCGAGGAACCGGAGATGATCATGGTCGGGCCGCGGATCGGAGTCTCTGTCGAGGCGGATCGGCCGTGGCGCTTCTGGCTCGGCGACAGCTCGTACGTCTCCGACTACAAGCGCAGTCCGCGGGCACCTCGTGCGATGCCGGGAAGCTCGATCGGACGGCGCTGGCGCGGTCACTGAACAGTCACCCTGATTTCCATCACGAGTGATCCGAAAAGGGGTTTCTCAACCTCGTTCAGCCCGAGAGCGATAGAAGATCAGGGTGCAGGGGCCAATCTCAGTCGTCCAGCAGTATCAGGTCGAGCTCATCGAGCGTGGTCGAGTTGGCGAGCAATTCGATACCCGTGATCTTGTCGTCATCGACGGTGAAGCTGAACACAACTCGCGGTTTGCCGCCTGCCGCCCAGACAGCACCGGGCTGCCCATTGATCAAGGCGAGCTGCGCGGTCCGGGCCCGTCCGGAGAAGGTTTCAGCGACAGCCCCTGATCCGCGAACCAGATCCGTCGCGCCTACCCGGACGGCATCGGCATCGGCCGACAGCACGACATCGGGATCGAGCAGCGCCAGCAGTGCTCCGAAATCTCCGTTACGTGAGGCGCTGAGGAACGCATCGACCGTGCGTCTGGCACGTGTGTGATCAACAGCGCCGGCCGGATCGACGCCCTGGACCCGATGTCGGGCACGACTCGCCAACTGGCGAGTCGCCGCGGGTGAACGGCCGACGATCGGGGCGATCTCGTCAAAGGGCACAGCGAACATGTCATGCAGCACAAAGGAGATCCGCTCCGCCGGTGACAACGTTTCTAGGACAACCAGCATGGCGGGACCGAGCGAATCGGCGATCATGGCCGCCTCCTCGGGCTGAGTACCGGATGCGCCAGCTGCGCTGGACGTCGTCAGCACCTCCGCCACCGGGTCCTCGCGCCGCGACGTACGCGACCGCAACATGTCCAGCGATACTCGAGCAACCACCGTGGTGAGCCAGCCGCCAAGATTCTCGAGGGCGCCGCTATCGGTACGGCTCAGCCGAATCCACGACTCCTGGACCGCGTCTTCGGCGTCGCTCATCGACCCGAGCATGCGATAGGCAACCGCCTTGAGGTGTGCGCGATGCTCTTCGAATTCCTCAGCCAGCCAATCGTCCTGAGCCATAGGCCACCCTTCTCACATTCCGAGCGTCATATGTAATGACGGTCGCAATCCGACCGGTGTGACCGATGTGACAACACGCGCTTCGGTCAGTCCAGAGGGCTGCAATCAATCGAGCGGCTTAAGGGAGGTGAGCACAGATGGGATGAACTCGGCCATGGTCGGATGGATCGGCAGGGCGTCGCGGACGGCCGGGTAGCGGACCCCCGCCTGGATAGCCGTTCCGATAATCTGAATGAGGTCATCTCCATGCAGCCCGAGAATCGTCGCGCCCAGAAACTCCTCCGTATCGCCGTCGACGAGGATCCGCATGAGTCCAGTGGTCTCGCCTTCCAAGATCGCGCGGCTGACGCTGCTCATCGGGACCTCCGCCTGCAACACGTTCCGACCGGACGCTCGCGCCTCGCTGATCGTCATGCCTACCCGGCCCAGCGGCGGGTCGGTGTACAGCGCGTAGATCGGCACTCGACCGTCGACGGTGCGCGGCGGATGCAGCAGAATCTGCCCATCCTGATACGCCGTGTGCGTGAATGCGCCGTGACCGTTGACGTCGCCGAGCGCCCAGACGCCCTTCACCGACGTCTGGAAGCGGTCATCGATGGTGAAGAAGCCGCGCTTGTCAGTTTCGATCCCATGATCGGGACCGAGCAGATCGGAGTTCGAGCGGCGGCCGGTTGCCAGCAGCAGATGACTGCCGGAGACGGTTCGGCCGTCAGCAAACTCTACGTCGATACCGCCCTTGCCTTGGCCCACCCGCGCCGGCCGCCCGATGACAAGATCAACGCCCTCGTCAGTCAGCATCTCGGCAAGCAGGCCGGAGACGTCCTCATCCTCACGCGGAGCAACGCGGCTGCCCGTGATGATCGTCACGCGTGCTCCGAAACGACGAAACATCTGACCAAACTCCAGTCCGATGTAGCCGCCACCAATGATCACCAGGTGCTCTGGCAGAGAATCCAAGGCCAGCAGCTCAACCTCGGTCATTGCCTCAACCGTCTCCAGACCGGGGATCGGTGGCCTGCTCGCGCGGGCTCCAAGGTTGAGATACAGCTGCTCAGCCGTTAGCTGCTGATCGTTGACAGCGACCCGATGCTCTTGCCCGGCGGGGTCGCTTATCACTGTCGCTGTGCCATGAAATTGATCAAGACCTGCAACGCCTGCCAGCCAGCCGTCCAGCGAGTCGCGCAACCCATCGATGATTGAGCGCACGCGCGACATGGCAGCAGGGAAGTCAACGGTGACCTCGCCGACGTTCACCCCATATTCTGCGGCCCGACGTGCCTGATGAGCGACGGCCGCACTCGCGCGCAGGGCCTTGGTCGGCTTGCAGCCGTGGTTAAGGCAGGTGCCGCCGGCGCGATCCATTTCGATCAGGGCTACCCGCTTACCGTCATCCACTAACGCTCCAGCAACTCCTGGGCCAGGTTGTCCTGCTCCGATCACGATCGCGTCGTAGGTAGCCATGCGGGTTCGGCCTTCCTCGTGGGGACTTGAGCGCTATGGCAGGTGGCCCTTCGCCGACTGCAGAAGCTCGCGGCATGGCTGTGAAGGCTCATGCATGTTCGCGAGCGACGAAGGAGGCGAATCCAGGGCCACTTGGCAGAGTGCAAGTGGACACCTCTGCTACCAACGTTATTGCCGCGGCCCCCGGCGCGCGAGGTGTGGTGCCGCCGCATCTAGCGCGGCAGCCAACAGCAACGGAAAGGTAACGGCACAACTGCCCGAGACGATGCCACAAAGTCCTCTGACCGCGAATGAGGGCCAGATTCAGGCCAGATCTGGTTTATGAGGCGAAAAAATCCTGTCCAAACCCTGCATACGGGTTGAGCGATCGTGACAAATCTGCTTTAGACTCCTCCGGGAGATAACGCTTTGGTCTCATTTCTCGGGGGAGGACCTACACGTGACTCGATCGCGCCCGCGACGGGCGATGCGGCCGGCCCTTGGGGTGCGGGTAGCAAGAATCGCAGTGCCGGCGGCAGTGATAACGGCGTTGGGCGCGGGCGTAGCTGGAGCAGTCATACCCGGTGATGACGCCCAGGTCGCGTACCCGGCTCCAGCCTCGACCGCAGCTGCGGAGTCGACGCTCAGCACCACGCGAGCGCGAAGCCAGGAGGTCAGTCGGCACATCGCGCGAGCGCCCATCCGGAATGATGCGGCCCCGCGGCCGAAGAGCTCTACGTCGGAAACGATCAAGCCGCTGCTCCGGCTGAAGATCACCGACAGCAAGTACGCCAGCACGGAACTCAACGTGCGGACCGAGCCCAAGGACGACTCCTCTGTGGTCGGCGTCGTTCGTGCTGGGACGAAGCTCTCCGTCACCTCAACGGTCACCGACGGATTCCGGTACGTGTCCTACCACCACAAAGGTCGCTGGGTGAAGAACCAGTACCTCGCCGACAAGAAGCCCGCGTCCGGCTCGTCGAGCAGCAGCGGCGGCATCTCGAGCGCCCCTTGTCCGTCAGGATCTTCGATGGAATCCGGGCTGACGCCTGATGCGATCCGTGTCCACCGCGCCCTCTGTCATCGCTACCCACAGATCAGCAGCTTCCTGGGACGCCGCACTTCAAGCGGCTACCACGGACAAGGTCGGGCTGTCGACAGCATGATCTCCGACTCCACGGTCGGTTGGGAGATCGCGAAATGGGTCCGTGCCAATGCCAAGGAGCTGGGCGCCATGGAGGTCATTTATCGGCAGCACATCTGGACCGTCCAGCGAAGTTCTGAGGGCTGGCGTTCGATGTCTGACCGTGGCTCACCGACCGCCAATCACATGGATCACGTCCACGTGTCGGTTTACGGCAGCAGCGGCACGGCGTAGCTGGGGATTTCGAGGAGCCGTTTCTTAGTGGGTCTTGGACAAAGCGGAGGTGGAGATGTTCTCAGGTGGATCTTCGTCGCGTCGCCCCCGCAAGCTCGCGATCGTGCTCACCGTCGGCATCTCTCTGACACTCGGCGGCATCGGCATCCAGTCCGCCTCAGCATCGACCAGGCCGCGGCTGGCCGTCAGCCTGAACCCGGATCGCTCCAATGCGGTGCGGCTCGACGGCTCGACGGCGAAGGGGAAGGTCTACGTCTTCGCACGGAACTCGAAGACCCTCGACAAGGTCGACTTCTACCTGGACGGCTCGTGGCAGAGGAAGACCCCAGTCCGGACGGAGAAGGCGGCACCTTTTGACCTCGCGGGTACCGCAGCCGACGGCACTGCGCGTCCGTACGACACCAGCAAGCTCGCCGATGGATCACACACCATCAGGGTCGTGCTGACTTGGTCGGACGGCACGACTTCGCGTCGTCGTGCAAACTTCACGATCGCCAACAACGGCGTTCCAACGACACCAACCGCCTCGCCGACGCCGACCGAGACCGCCTCGCCGACGCCAGCCGAGACCGCCTCGCCGACCGAGAGCGCCTCGCCGACCGAGCCGGCCGCGACATCAACGACCACCAAGGATCCGACCCCAACGGTGGCTCCGCCAACCACCACCACCGCCGCGCCAACACCGTCGACGGTGTCTCCGACGCCCTCGACAACAACGCTGCCGGCTCCGACTGGATCGTGGCCAAGCGCGCCCCCGGCCAAGATCTGTGGCACTGCCTCGCTGCTGAGCGGACCGGCGACCGCCCCTAGTGGTGCAATCGTCGTTCCGGCTGGTAACAACAGCTCGCTCGATCTGAGGCAGGCGGGCAAGGCGTACTGGTTTGCTCCGGGTGTTCACACCCTCGGCACCGGTCAGTACGACCAGATCATCCCGAGTGACAACTCGACCTACATCGGTGGACCGGGCGCGATTCTCGACGGACAAGGCAAGAACCAGTACGCGTTCACACAGCACGCACGCAACGTCACGATCAAATACCTGACGATCAAGAACTTCGTGGCACCGATGAACGAAGGAACGGTCAACCACGACTCCGGCGAAAACTGGACGATGCAGTACAACACCATCAGCAACAACGGTGGTGCCGGCCTCTTCGTCGGCGCAGGCAACGTTGCGTCGTACAACTGCCTCAAGGACAACAGCCAGTACGGTTTCCAGGGCTATGGGCCGCAGGGTGGCGAGTCCAACATCGTGCTCGACCACAACGAGATCGTGGGCAACAACACCGGCAACTGGGAAGCCAAGATCGACGGTTGTGGCTGCACCGGGGGTGGCAAGTTCTGGGACGTCCGCAACGTGCGAGTGACCAACAACTACGTCCACGACAACAAGAGCGTTGGCCTGTGGGCAGACACCAACGACAACAACTTCTTGTTCGAAGGCAACTGGATCGAGAACAACGACGGCCAGGCGATCTTCTGGGAGATCAGCTACAACGCTGCGATCCGGAACAACGTGATCCGTCACAACCTCGTGGCCGTTGGACCGGAGCGCATCAAGTCGAAAGACAACTTCCCAGACTCTGCGATTTACATCTCCGAGTCCGGGGGTGACGCACGGCTGCCCTACGACTTGGTTGGCAGCCCAACCATCGACATCTCCAACAACTTGATCGAGGACAATTACAACGGCGTCACACTGTGGGAGAACGCCGACCGCTTCTGCGGTTCGCCGGCGAACACCTCCACCGACTATTGCACCTTGGTCAATCCGTCGGTTGCAAAGCTCTCGACCTGCAACTCCTCGAACATCTCCAAGGCGCCGTACATCTCGGACTGCCGATGGAGGACACAGAACGTCAAGGTGCACCACAACACGTTCAAGATGGATCGAGCCACGTTCTTCAATTGCCCGACGAGCATGTGCGGCCGCAGCGCCATCTTCTCCAACTACGGTTCGTACCCCTCGTGGTCGCCGTACCAGGGTGACAAGATCAGCAAGGCCATCATGTACGACCAAGGCAACGCGTTCAGCGACAACACCTACGTCGGAGGCTGGAACTTCACGGCCATGGACACCGGTAACCTCGTCTCGCCATCGGTCTGGAAGGCCGCTCCGTACAACCAGGACACAGGAAGTACCTTCACTTCTTGATGTTGCGGTAACAGGGCTGTTTCAGGGTCGGCACCCTGCCTTGTGAACCCTCCGAGCCCGACTTAGTGTTATTTCATGGCGGTGGACTTGTATCAAGTAGTACTTGGTGGTATCGCCGTCGCCATCATGGTGCTCGTACCCATACTGAGCGTGGTTTTCTACGATTTGGTGGTCGGAAGGTGGGACGGGGGCCTACGGCGGTGGCGGGAACGACGGAACTCGGCGGCGGCGCATCGGCAGGGTGTACGTGAGCTGCGCCATCAGCAGGGTGTACCGATCGAGCAGCTCGCCGCTGATCTGAGGCGGTTGCGGGCAATTCTCGGCTCGGATTCCCATAAGTCAGCTGCTCACCAGATGGGGAACCGGCTCGCGTACGACAAGCTGTTGATCCAGGTCTGCGAGATGCTCGAGATCGAGCATGAGCTGGACGGCGATTCCGTCGGCTTCGAGCGCGATATCGAGAGGATTCGGGTCGAAGCGGAGCTGGAGCGGGCGGGTCTGATCTTGACCGACCGACGGTTCGGCCAAGCAGCCTAAGCCAGCCAGTGGCGTGACCGCGACTGCCTCCGCCTCGATGCGTTCGTGGACCGCCGTCCGCCGCGCTGGGCGTGATCCTGTCGGCAATAGGAGCGGAGCCGCTCCGCTCGACCCAACGCAGGTTTGGCTAGCCCACACCCTCGGCTGCTCCACGAGGACAACTGGAATATCTCAACGACCGCAGCCGTTATACACAATGATCTTCAAACCTGAAGACTAAAGAGGACTCTAGTGCCGAAAGGATGGTCGCGATGTCACGCCTCGTCAAGGTCATCCGCAGCCACCAGGAAATCACTCGCACGCGTCGGGAATTGAATCGCGCGATCGCCAATGCCGCGACTCCCGCCCAGCGCGACGAACTGATCCTGGCTGCGCAGCGCGGTGGCAATTTCTAAGAAGAGCTGCACCATTAGGGCCTCATCCCATCCGGATGAGGCCCTAAGTCATGTCCTGGCATTGTCATGTCCTGGCATTGTCATGTCCGGTCGGCTCCGGGATTCCTCACGCGGCCGCGAGTTGCCGGGCAACGCTGTGGCCTAGCTCAGCCAAGGCCGGCAGCAGCAAGACTGCCCCGAAGACCAGCCCGGCACAGTTGATGACGAGGAATCCGGCTGCCCACAGGCCGGCCGGGACATGAGTCAGACGAGCCAGCTGATCTGCATCGGATTGCGCCGCACGGCCCTGTCGTTGCTGGCTGATCAGCTCAAGTACCGGCTTCGGCGCTGCGAACAAGAGTGTCCAAGTCAGCACGTACGCGAGTCCGGATTGCAGCGGAGCGGGCGAATACCAGCTCACCAGGATCAGCACGATTGCGCACCCGACAACCATCAGAAACCCGTAGAAGTTGCGGACCTTCAGCAACAGCAGCGCGAGCAAGATCACGAACAGCCACAGCAAACCGAGGCTGTGCCCGGCGATCAGCAATCCCACTGCACCTAGTCCGACAACGGCCGGTCCCAGGTAGCCCGCGAGCAGCATCGTGACCATGCCCGGGCCGCTCGGTCGCCCGCTGGAAACTGTCAGCCCCGAAGTGTCTGAATGCAGCCGGATGCCTTGCAGCCGGCGACCCGTCAGAAACGCCGCCACACCGTGGGCACCTTCGTGGGTGATCGTCACCAGCATGCGAGTGAAGGGCCAGATTGCTCGCGATAACACGAGGGCGGCGGCGATGGCGGCGGCCAGCGCGACGACGACCGGTGCCGGGGGAGGCTGGACAGCAGTCGCCCGACGCCAAATCTCCGCGATCAGCTCCACCGCTCAAGCATCCCTGATGCTGCGACGAGCAAGCATGCGTCGGCCGGATGCGGTTGGGCATGTCGGAGAATTCTTAGACGCTGCTACTCCACAACAGCCCGGTAGCCCCACTGAGGCGGGCACCCAACGCGATGGTCTGAGCATCTGTGAGGCCGCTGACGAAGTCGATGATGCCCCGACCCCTGCCCATTCGCGCCAGCTCGGCGTCGGACACCTTGCCGCCGAGCCACTCCGGGTGTTCTCGTGCCACTATCTGGTACGCGTTGGTTGCCGCGTTCACCAGATCCAGCAGCCGCAGCGGCGCACGGCTCGCGTCGATGGGGTCTGCAAGCCAGTCGTCAAATGCGAGTACGAGGTGCTCGACGGTCTGCTCCTGACCGCGCTGGAACATGGCGAGATCCGGTCGGTCCAAGATGAAGTATTGGTTGACGAATTTCAGCACCGACACCTCATGCCAGGCCTGTGAGTCCATGGCGACATAGCCGGAGCGGACCGTCGGCTGCTGGTCGGTTCGAACCGAACTGATCAAGTGGTCGATCCAATGCGAGGTGAACGCTGAGATGGCACGGTCGGCCGCCATCGATCCGTCGTACGGCGTGGCCAGGACCCCGTCGACGAATTCATCACCGACCGTTCGTACCGCCGTCGCAAAGACGTCCTCGTCAAAGATCCAGCCGTCCCTGCTCTTCAGGTAACGCCGTAAACGTTCCAGACCAGCTCCCGGCCGACGCCGGCCGCTCGCAATGCTGTCCTGCTCAAGATCAGCAAGCGCGGAGCGTCCGTTCTCCCAGGATCGAAATTCCCCTGAGACGGGTGAGAACTGCAGCACGCCGGAGCGGTGAAAATCGTCAACATCGTGCAAGGAGTAGGCAATGTCGTCAGCGAGATCCATGACCGAGCACTCCAGGGTTTGCCGGCCGGGTGGCAGCCGCGGAAATGCGGCCAGCGCGTCGATCATCTGCGGCAGGTCAATGACGTAGGCGGAGAATTTCGCTGCCCCGGTGGCGCGCGAATGTCCGGCGCCGCGGGGTGGCACCGGCCAGGTTGTGGGATGCGGATCTGGATAGCAGGAGCGCGCCCACGGATATTTCAGCACCGCCGCACGAACCGCCGAGGTGAGATTGAGGCCCTGGTCGCCGGGTCCCAGCACCTCGAGCTCGGTGAGGACCCGGAAGGTTTGAGCGTTGCCCTCGAAGCCGTCGGCCAGCCCAAACCGTTCCCGCGCGAGTCGATCAAGGACTCGCTCGCCGAGGTGGCCGAACGGAGGATGACCAAGATCATGAGCTGTGGCCGCCGCCTGAACCACGACGTGATCAAGACCGCCAAGATCATCAAGCAGGTCATGATCCTCGACGCGGAGCAACCGCACCGCGATCGCCCGAGCCACAGCTGCGACCTTGATCGTATGGGTCAGCCGGTTATGCACGACGCCACCCGTTGCCATCGAGCTGACCACCTGCGTCACATCGGCAAGTCGGGAGAAGGCCGTTGCGAATCGAATCCGTTCCAGGTCAGTGCGAGATGCGGACTCGCCCGGCGCGTACAACAGGTCTGGCTCTTGTCGTGACCTGGCCAGCCGTGCGTCCATGGTTGGCACGCTACCGAAGGCGCTAGTACCTGATGCCGGCCCTGCTCGATGTGGATGGCATCACGGCGCCCCTGTTGCGGGTCATTGAGGTGGACGAGCCCGGCTCAGTAGTGTGACGTGGTACCAGCCAACGACGAGGGGAACCTGATGAGCCAGCCAGTAGATCCGACGACGACCCCGGCCTGGGCAAGGCTCACCGCCCTGTACGAGTCACTGCGGCCCGATCTACGCGGCTGGTTCGCAGCCGACCCCTCACGGGCAACGTCCTTCACTTTCCAGGCGGGCGATCTGTACGTCGACCTCTCCAAGAACTTGATCAACGCCGACATCCTCAGCGCCCTCGTTGATCTTGCTGACCAGGTCGGCCTGGCCGATCGCCGAGATGCGATGCTGGCCGGCGAACACATCAACGTCACTGAGGATCGGGCGGTGCTGCACACTGCGCTGCGGGCGCCCGAAGGGTCGAGCCTGGTCGTCGATGGGGTCGATGTCATCCCCGAGGTGCACGAGGTGCTCGCCAAGGTGTATGCCTTTGCCGACAAGGTACGCAGCGGTGAGTGGGTCGGCGTCACCGGCAAGCCGATAGCAACGGTGGTGAACATCGGGATCGGCGGATCTGATCTTGGTCCGGTAATGGTCTACGAGGCGTTGCAGCCGTACGTGAAGCCCGGTCTCAAGGCACGCTTCATCTCCAATATCGATCCGACCGATGTCGCAGAGAAAACAAAAGATCTTGATCCGGAGACCACGCTGTTCATCGTTGCCTCCAAGACCTTCACCACCCTGGAGACACTGACCAATGCGCGGCTGGCGCGCAGCTGGTTGCTTGATGGACTGCGGGCTTCTGGGGCCATCGAGGACGGTGACGAGACGGCGAACGCTGCAGTTGCCAAGCATTTCGTCGCCGTTTCCACTGCGCTCGACAAGGTGGCCGCGTTCGGTATCGACCCGGAGAATGCCTTCGGCTTCTGGGACTGGGTCGGCGGCCGGTATTCAGTTGGCTCAGCGATCGGTACCGCGGTCGTCGTCACCATAGGGCCGGAGAACTTCGCCGACTTCCTCGCGGGCTTCCACTCCATCGACCGGCATTTCGCCGAGACCGAGTTTTCCAGCAACGTGCCCGCGCTGATGGGCCTGCTGAACGTGTGGTACGTGAACTTCTTCGAGGCCGGCAGTCACGTCGTGCTGCCGTACGCGCAGCTCCTGCATCGATTCCCGGCGTACTTGCAGCAATTGACCATGGAGTCCAACGGCAAGAGCGTCCGTTACGACGGCTCGCCGGTGACGACCGATACCGGCGAGGTGTTCTGGGGTGAGCCCGGCACCAACGGCCAGCACGCTTTTTACCAGCTGATCCACCAGGGAACCCGGCTGATTCCGGCGGACTTCATTGCGGTCGCCAACCCGGCCCACCCGCTCGTCGATGGCGACAACGACGTCCATGCGTTGTTCCTGGCCAACTTCTTTGCCCAGACTGCGGCGTTGGCGTTTGGGAAGACTGCTGAAGAGGTACGCGCCGAGGGCACGCAGGAGGCAATCGTGCCGGCGCGGGTTTTTGCCGGAAATCGTCCGACCACATCGATCATGGCCGCGGAGCTCAGCCCGCGGGTAGTTGGTGAGCTGATCGCGCTGTACGAGCACATCACCTTCACCGAGGGCGTGGTGTGGGGCATCGACAGCTTCGACCAGTGGGGCGTCGAGCTGGGCAAGCAGCTCGCGCTCCAAATCGCCCCAGCCGTCTCGGGCGACGACGAAGCCCTGGCCAAACAAGACTC
>DATLQP010000180.1:0-3362 GCA_035535155.1 Propionibacteriaceae bacterium | reverse complement strand
GGGGCCGGCACGATCCCCTGAGCCCGAGCGAACTGTACGCCCGCGTCGAACACCTGGTTCTGCGTGTACGCCCGAGCCTCCATGTGCCCGTGCTTCACCAGCATGGACAGCGAGGGCGCGTCGCCGTGGTACCGGAGCCCGCCCGCGTGCACCGGCGCCGGCACGAACGTGTGCCCCAGGGTGTACATGGGCACAATGGGCGTCATCTCCCCCGTGTCGCCGAAGTCGTAGGCGAACTCACCCCGGGTCAGGGTGGGGCAGGCGGCCGGCTCGGTGGCCACGAACGTGGCATCAAGCTTGCCGGTCAGCTTGTCGGCCATGAACGGATAAGAGAAGCCCGCGTAGTTCGAACCCCCGCCGACGCATCCGATGATGTAGTCCGGGGATTCGCCCGCCATCTCCATCTGCTTCTGCGTCTCCAGGCCGATCACGGTCTGGTGCAGGAGCACGTGACCCAGCACGCTCCCGAGGCAGTAGTTGGTGTCGGCATTGGTGGCCGCGACCTCGACCGCCTCGCTGATGGCGATCCCCAGGGAGCCCGTGGAGTCAGGCGTGTCGCCGAGGACGCGCTTGCCGACCTGCGTGGTGTCGCTGGGCGAGGCGTGGACCGTCGCCCCGAACGTCTCCATCATCACCCGCCGGTACGGTTTCTGCTGGTATGAGGCCTTCACCATGTACACGAGGCTCTCTAGCCCGAACATCTGGCATGCGAATGCCAGCGCCGAGCCCCATTGCCCGGCCCCGGTCTCGGTGCTGATCCGGCGGATCCCCGCTTCCTTGTTGTAATAGACCTGAGGGATCGCCGTGTTCGGCTTGTGGGAGCCGGTCGGTGACGTCCCCTCGTATTTGAAGTAGATCCGGGCCGGAGTCTGCAGCGCCTGCTCCAGGCGTCGGGCCCGATACAGCGGCGTCGGCCTCCACAGCCGGTAGACGTCCAGGACCGGCCCCGGGATGTCGATCCACCGCTCGGTCGACACCTCCTGCATGATCAGCGACTCGGGGAACAGCGGAGCGAGGTCTGCTGGCCCGATCGGTTCCCTGGTCCCCGGATGCAGCGGGGGAAGCGGCTGCATGCCCGCGCCGACCATATCGGGAACGAGGTTGAACCACGCCGCCGGGAGCTCGTCGGGCCCGAGGTCGAAGTGCACCGGTTCCGCCATGGTGTCCCCCTTCTTGGTCACACGCTGACCTGCGAGGCGCTCATTCTATGGGGGAACGGACGTCGCTGGCGTCGCGACTTGATCCCGGTGTGGGCGGGTGAGAACCTGTCCCGGACCGATCCCGCACAAGTAAGCAGGCAGCGAACGAATCGTCGGCCCCGCCGACGCCCGCGACAGGTGCTATCGGACGGGCGGGGTGCGGCGGCCCCGCCCGGGCCGATCGTCAGCGGGCACAGCCCACAGGGATCCAGCCAACGCTTCCGGCCTGCCGCACGACGGCCAGCGCGGCAGGTCGTACGCGAACCGGCCGAGGAAAACGCCAAGGGTGATCGTCATGAACTGGGCCGGATTGTTGAACAAGCAAGTCATCGCGAGCTGACTCCTGAGTCGACGTCGAACGCCGAGGCGGATCTGATTCGTGCGCCGTCGGTGCCGCCTGGTGACTACTTTCCCGCTCATGAATCGGAGTCGATGCGGTGGGATCTTTCCACTTTGCTGTTCAAGCGTACGACTCGAACGTTCTGGGCAGTGGCTGTCAACCCTTTGGGTGGGTCTGCGCCTGTCTATCAGTGAGTGGTGGTTCCGTGGGAGAGACCCTTGCGGGAGCCTTGTCATTAGAGGTGGGCATGTGAGGTCGGATGATCGGCTCGAGTACGAGTGGTTGTTCCGCGCCGCGTACCCCCGGATCTTGCGAACCGTCTCCCAGATCGTCTGGGATCGGGCGGCAGCGGAGGATGTCACGCAAGAGGCCTTCCTCAAGTTGCTGCAGCACTGGCGCACCGCGTCCGGCTACGAGCAGCCGGACGCTTGGGTACGTCGCGTTGCGATTCGGCTGGCCGTGCGACAGGCCAAGCGGGAGCTGCGCCGCCCACATGTCGAGCGCCAGCCGGCGCCGATGTCCGGTAGCGGCGGTACGCCAGACGCTGACTTGGCCGAGGCGATCATGAGGCTTTCACCCATGCAGCGCGCAGCGGTCGTGCTCTTCTACTTCGACGACCAGCCGGTGAAGCAGATCGCTCGTGCCCTGGTGGTCTCGGAATCGACAGTGAAACAACATCTGCACCGTGCGCGACTCAGGATCGCGGACCTGCTTCGGGAGGAGGTGCACGAGGATGTCGATTGATGAGCGACTGCGCGACGGTCTTCGTCTGAATGGTGCCGCCATTCCGGATGACACCGAGTCTGCACTCGATACCATCTGGCGGCGCAGACGACGCCGGCTCCGCCTGCGAGTGGTTGCCGCCAGTGTGGCCGTAGTGGGCGCTGCGGCGATAGCGCCGTGGGAGGTCGATGAGTTTCGAGACCAGAGCCCGGTCATCGCGACCTCGAGCTCGTCGCAGCTGGTCGGTACGTGGGCGGTTGACGTACCTGCAGGGAGCGGCGAGATATCGGGACGCTGGATCGTGAGGGTGCGACCCAACGGCGGCTTGGTCCTGGACCCACCCGCAGGTTTCCGCGAACAGCTCACGCCCGGCAGCACGCTCCAGGTGACTGGGTCGAGTCTCCGGACGAACGCGTTGGTCGACTATCCCGGCTGCCAGCTTCCGGGCGCGGCGATCGGGCGGTACTCCTGGGAGAGGACCGGCTCGACGGTCGTGTTCCGGGTCGTCAGCGACGGGTGCGAGGCTCGACAGCGGCTGTTCGCCGCGCCGTGGGAGGCAGCATGAGGATCGAGGCACGCCTCGCCGGCCTTGCCCTGGCGATCATTCTGGTAGGAATTTCGGGCTGCACCGGCGACGTCCCGCCCGACAGACCGACCGTCGGCACGCTTGGTGCCGTCGACTGCCCAGCCGATGTCGCTGACGCTGTAGTCGGCGCCGTCGACTGCGCCTGGCTCACGGTGCCGGAGAGCCGCGCCCGACCTGACAGCCCGCTGATCCAGGTCCTCGTCACCACGGTGCGGGCACCGTCGGGCGCCCCGGATCGAGAGCCGATGCTCGTCACCGGATCCGCCAGCCGACCCAACTATGCGGGAATCGCTCCGCTCGCCCAGCGCGTACGCCGCGACGTGATCATCGTGGACACCCGCGGCACAGGACACTCCACGCCATCTTTGTCATGTCCGGAGGTGAAGGCCACCGCACCGCAGATCTGGGTCACCCCGGACAGCGCGGATGATCGGCTCAGGGCGGCGATCGCCAGCTGTCATGCTCGGCTGACAAGCGAAGGGATCGGCGTCGCTTCGTACGACTTGGTCGAGGC
>DATLQP010000179.1:0-6983 GCA_035535155.1 Propionibacteriaceae bacterium | reverse complement strand
CTCCTGCGCGGCTAGCACGAACCCAGTCGGTCGCGCTGGCTGAGCGCCCATGGCGACCAGCTTCCGGTCACCCAGCGCGCCCGGGCCCAGCCGCAGGTGGCGAGAGGCGTACTTCAGCTGGATCTCAAGTTTCTCTTCCTCGGGCTTGGGGTAGCCAATCGTCTCCAGCCATGCGGGCATGCGGCTGCCGCGTCCGGTGGCGTCCACAATCAGGTCAGTGTCGATGGTCTGCTCGGCGCCGCCGTCCTCGCGATGCAGGATCCGAACCCCGGTAACCCGATTTCGAGTCGGTGAAGTAAGAGGCCCAATGCTCTCGCAGTTGTCGATGATCTCGACGCCTGGCAGCGCTCGGATCCTTGCCCGCAGGTGGCCTTCCAGGTAGGACCGGCTGCTCTGACAGATGAACGGCTGCTCCGGCCTGCCGCTGAGCAGCAGCGGATGACCACCCGGGGCGAAACGCAGCTCCGTCAAGTCCTGGATCATGGGCAGACCTCCGACCACCATCTCCTCGATCAGATCGGGGAACAGTTCATCGAGAATCCGCGTCCCTTCACGCACTAGGAGATGTACGTGCCGAGCCTGCGGGATCCCCCGCCGATCCTTCATCGAGTCCGTGAGCCGGTCACGCTCAACGACCGTGACCCGCTGATACCCGTCCGCCAGCACTCGAGCCGCGACCAGCCCGGCTATGCCGGCGCCGAGGACCACCGCGTGATCGCCGATCTTGCGCATCCTCAACCTCCCGCGTACTGACGTGTGCTGTGACGGTAGAACGTCAGCGAGCTCGGTGCTTCGGTGAAAGTACGCAAACGAGGATGCGACGCGTGGGTGGTTTTACCTACGATCAGTGGGACCGCCAACCCACGGGACGTCATCGGTAGAGCGGTCCGTTTAGGTACTTGACGCCGCTGTACAACCATGGCCGGGATCAGCTGCGGTGTGATGCCCATTGGACTGGGGATCAGCTCGACCTCGGCACCGAACGCCTGCATGGTCCGGAGCTTCTCGCTGGCAAACGCATCCGCCGGTCAGCCGGTCCAGCCGAACGACTGGAGTGTTGCCGATCCCCCGCGATTCCGCTCCCGAAATCACCCCTGTTCGTCGCCTCAGGGCACGTCTGCCGGAGTACGGCGACCGGCGTCGATCACGTCGCGCGCCGCAGCAAGGAACCCGTCGGCGTAATTCTCGTCGGAGAAGTCACCCAAGTAGTAGATCTTGGTCTCATTGCGCACCAAGGCAAGTGGGTCGGCACCCAACAGGTCATTACACATGTCCGCCAGATTCGACAGATCGTCGCGAATCACGTACGCGGCCCTAGCGGCCGGCGCATCGACCAACAGCTGCTCGGGCGTACGCCCGACCGAGACCATCGCGAACGGCTTGCCCGAATGCAAATAATCCGACACCACAGCTGACACATCGCTGACCATGGCATCAGAGGCGTTGAAACATTCCTCGACGCTCATATCCTGCTCTGCCGCCGGTCCCCACAGATGCTTTCGCCCACTTACTTCACGATCAGCATCCAGCACTGCACCGATCTCCTCGATCATCTTCTGGGCATCGGGATAGCGATAGTTGAAAGGGTGCGCCCGGAAGATCACCCGTGTGCCATTGGCCAAGAGCTGCTCGACGATCTGGCGGCCGACCGGTAGTGAATAGACCCGGCTGTCGGCGAAGGGCCCTTGCCAGGTGGGGGCGTACAGCACAGTGGGTTGTTCGATGCTGCCGATGGGCCTGCGAGCCGGAGTGATCAACTCCACTTGCGGCCGGCCAACGATCATGAACTTCTCGCCCGGAATGCGTACTGCGTGGCGGGCATACCGATCGATCCCGGCCTGGCCTGCCGCGAAGATCAGGTCGTAAATGGCGTGCACGGGATTGAAACAGGCCGGCTTCTCCGAATCCCCGTGGTTGAGCCAGACGTGGGTGAGGTCGCGCCGTTCCACCAGATGGGTGTTGCGAGCGGCGTTGTTGACATAGAACGCTGCGGTCATCGAGTCGACGATGATCTCCTCGATACTGCGTAGAGTTCGCCGGTAGATGAGCGGTACGGTCACGTCCTGCTCTTCGCACAGCTTGCTGATCTGAGCGAGCATCGGTGCCGTCCGCGTGACGATGATGAACGGGCGGCCAATCCGAACGAAGTAGGGCAACCACATGCCGACCTGGTAATTCGCGCCCACCGTCGATGCGAAATAGACGACGAACTCCGGACGGTAGGCCTCGAGCGCAGGCCGCAACTGCACTTCAGCGCGTTCGGTTTCGTTCTGCCGCCGAACCGCTCGAATGGTGACCTCGAGAGCGGCAAGGAAGCTCAGCGCGACCAATGCCAGCAAGATCATCGCAGGAGCGCCGGCCAAGATCAACAGGAAGCCGATGATGATCACCACGGCGTCCAGGATCGGCAACAGGCCGCGCGGAATGAGATCGGAGATCTCGCGAATCTGCCCAGGCAGATTGTGGCCTAGCAGGGTGTTCCCCCAGGCGGCTCGAATCCTGCGCTCGACGACGATTGCCATCAGCAACATCCCGCACGCTGCGGCGGCCGGCCAAGACAACCTGCCGGCGTTGTGCGCAGTCACCGCGAGTGCCACCACCAAGACAGCCCTGGTCACGTCGCCCTCGGTGAGCAACCGAGGCCATCGATCCGGTGTGGTGACAGTGCGGGACACCGACTGAAACGCCGCCCACACCGAAACAGCGGCCAACGCAGTGATCAGCCAGATTGGCCCATCCGCGAGAGCGACCGCGAGCGCGAGCAGCGCGATCGCAGTTCCGGCAAGATCGAGCCCGATCCGCGCAACCAGCTGTGCGTACTTCGACCAGCTGCGCCCTGGTAGTGCACCGTCCTCGTCCTCGGCCGGCCTGTCGTCTTCTTCTCGACCCCCCGGCTCGGTAGCTGTCTCCTCAGCTTGATCATCTTCCATGTCCTCTAGGGACTTGCGGGACACGTGGTGTACCGCATCGACGAAGGCCGATGCATAGGTGTCAGCCGGAAAATCACCGAGGTAATCGGCGCGAATATCTGCCCGTTGCTGCGCCAGCGGATCGGCACCCAGCATCCTCTCCAGCTGCACGTCGACATCCGCCAGATCGGCGCGGACAACATAGGAGGCGCGGGCAACCGGATACTCGACCACGAATGCATCAGGCTCGGTGGGTATGGCGATCATGACAAACGGCTTGCCGGAGAACAGATAGTCCGACACGACGCTCGACACATCCGACACCATGGCGTCGGAGTCATTGATGCAGTCCAGAATGCTGCGATCCTTCTCTGCGGCAGCCCCCCAAACGTGCGCCCTTCCGGATTTGCGGCGGTCGGCCTCCAGCAATGCCGTGATCCGCGTGATCGTTGCCGCGTCGTCAGGAAAGTCGTAGCTGAACGGGTGCGGCCGGAAAATCACCGTCGCACCGCGGGTGAGCAGCGCTGACACGATCCGCTCCCCGACCGGCAAGGAGTACAGCATGGTCTCCTCGACGTGGCCTCGCCAGGTTGGCGCGTACAGCACGGTCGGCTCAGGAACGTCGGCTATCGGGGTCATGGTCTGCTTGACGTTTTCGACCTGCGGCCGACCGACGATAGTGAACTTCTCGGCCGGAATGCGGACACCATGAGCGGCGTATCGTCGAGCGGCGGCCGGACCGGCGGCGAAGATCTGGTCATACATCGCATGCGTCGGGTTGTACGAGGGCGGCTTGTCGGAGTCCCCGTGGCCTAGATAGATGTGGGTGAGGTGCTGGAAACGAACCAACGCCCCATTGCCGGAGGATGCGTTGACGTAGAAGGCAGCCTTCAGCGATGGCACGACCAGCGCATCAAGATCAGCAATCCCTCGGGCCTCGACCACCGGCACGTCCGTCAACTCAGCAAGCGCTGCCGCTGGCGCGGCGTTACGCGTGACGACAAGAAAGCGCAGCCCAGCACGCTGTAGGTATGGAAGCCACATCGTCACCTGGTACGAAGCGTCGTCGGGACGCGAGGTGTAGACCACGAAGTCGGGGCCGTACGCCGCGACCGCTCGTGGCACGAGCCTGCGTAGCCGGCGGGCGAGCAGGACCTTCGCCCGGCCATCCACGGCCATTACCGCGACTGGTGCGACAGCAAGCAGGCTGATCAACGCCCACCACCACGACGATGCTCCCAATGCCGCTAACAGCAGACCGACCGCTATAGCGACCGCGCTGGCAGCGATCGCGACCGGACCAAGATCGCGCATCGCGCGTCGGGTTGGCAGGTTCGGCAGCCGGGTAGCGATCGGCACCTTGAATCGAGCAGCGCGGCCGACGATTGGCTCAACCACGATCGAACCCACCAAGATGGCAGCGCCCAGTGCCGCTCCCAGGGCTTGCGGCCGACCTGGCGCCAAGGCTCCAAGGCAGACCGCCGTAGCCGCCGCGGCAGTTCCGCGCAACACCAGCGATCGCCCGAACGGGCTCCACTCCTCGGCCCGCTCGAGCGCGGTCTGGACAAACTGGGCCGCCGTTCCGAGAACCGAGAGCAGCACCCACAGCGGCGCCCATGGCGAGCCGGTGAGCGCCAGCACGATACCGATGAAGGCCAATAGCACGATGAGGCAGTCGAGGAAGACATCAACGACACGCTTGGCTGCCGTTGAGCTAGAAAAACGCATTGATGACTCGTTCCGTCGCACGCCCGTCGTGGAGTCTGTTGAACTCCTTGTTGAACAATTCCCGGGCGGCAGCGTACTCGGAGATGACAGAGCCTAGGTCCAGCAATGCCTCGGCAACCTCGCTGGTAGTAGCCAGGAGTGGACCTGGTGCCGTCGGTGGAAAGTCGAACAACACCTTGCGGGTGCTCAGATAGTCCCTGAGGTCCGGCACGAAGAACACCACAGGTTTGCCGGTGATCAGCCAGTCGAAGCGAATGGAGGAATAGTCAAGTACTGCCACGTCGGCGGCAAGCACGAGGTCATTGATCTCGGGGTAGTCGGAGACATCCCACACCTTCCCCGTGAGGGGCGACATGCCTTCCCGAAGGTTGTAGTTATGCCCACGCACCACAACGGCATAGCTAGTGCCGAGCCGTTCCGCAAGGGCTTCGAGGTCGAGACCGTCGAAGAGCTTCGCCGTCCATGGGCTGGTTGCCACAGTGTCCCGCCAGGTGGGCGCGTACAACACGACGATCTGATCAGGATCAATGCCAAGCTCGGCAAGGACCCGTGCTCGAACCGAGGCCGTGTCCGCGGTCACGAGTGCGTCATTCCGCGGGTAGCCGGTGACCAATGCCTGGCCCGTGAACCGGTACTCCTGCCGATACAGATCGACGCAGAAGGATTCCGGCACCACAATGGCGTCCCAGGCGCCGCTGCGCCGGGCGCACTCTTGGTCGATCACCGGCTCCGGCCGCCCCTGAACCCGCCAGAGTGAGATTCCCATGGATTTGAAGGGATAGCCGTGAAAGGTCTGCAGATAGCGCTGATAGGGCCGCTTGCGGAAATACCGCTCGAATTCGATGTTCGCGCACAGGTACCGGCTGCTGCCGAGAGCGGCGTACCACTCGCGGCTCTCGATGAGCAACGCACGACCGCCTTCCGGGACAGCGACGGACCGATCCATCACTCCCCAGACCAACTCCAGGTCGGGTCGACGGGTGCGCAACTCAGCATGAATGGCCAGCTGGCTGTCCGTGGCGAATTCACCCCGGTAGCTCTGGAACAGCACGGTGTCGGTGGGGGCGAAGGAGGATTCTTGGTACGACTGGCTCAGTCGCTCGTGGGCGAACTTGCTGCGCTCATTCTCGGCCAGCGGCGCCGCCAGGCCTATCACCAACTCCGCCCGGCTGTTGCGCGTCAGCCGGTAACGATGATTGACCGTGAGGCCTTCTTGGGGCATCCGGCCGGCGAGCGAGTCGGAGCAGCGGACGCGTACGCCCGACCTCAGCGCGACCCGATAGTCGTGGGTCGGCAGTGGAAGCTCGGGCCAACCCCACCGACGAGCGACCATGGGGAAGGTCAGTCGTACGCCGTTGCCAAGCGGTTCCACTCGGCGCACTGGTACCTCGGCCAGCCTGCTCGATAGCCGGGCATCCGCGTAGTCGGACGGCCCGAGTCCGATAAGCCGGAGTTCGATGCTGAGCTCGTCCTCGGTCACGGCCACGTCCTCGGCTTCGGCGACCGCCCAATCGGTCATCAGGTTGCAGTAGCCGGTGATCGATCGCTGCCAGCACGCATCGCCCATGCCACCACCGATCGAAAGGCCGTGCTCTCCCTCAGTCGGCCAGGAGACCCGGTGCTCACGGCCGTGGACGTCGACCCCGCGGAACTCCCAACCGAGCGAAGTCCCGACGCCGACGGGCAACTTGAGGTAAAACCGCCGCCAGCCAGCTGTGTCCGCTGTGCCCAGGTGCCCCTCAACACGGCCGAACGGGCTGACTGCGATGACTGATGAGAGCTCGCCGAGTCCGGCATCGACGAGTCGCAGAGTGCCGGCTGCACCGCCGGCGTCATCCGTTGTCAAGATTCCGGCTCGCACCCGTTCCGGACGGACATGGAGCACAAAGCCAAGCTGCGGATCAAGCTTCGGAACGACGCGGTAGCTCTCCTCGATCCCCCGCAGGTTCCGACCCCACATCAGGTGCCCGGCGCCGCCTGGTGCGACAGCCTGGATGGGCCCGGCGCGCTCCAGGCCATGGGCCCGCACCGTCAGCCGCAGCTGCCAGCGGCCGGCATTGTTTTCGATGCGCCGGGTGTCGATGCTGACTACGAAACCACCGGGAGCTACGTCCTGGTAGCGAAATGCCGCCCACTCATTGGCTGCCGGCGTTCGCAGCTGGGTGACATCGCACGGGTAGGAATAGCCGGTCACCGGTTCGACAAGCGAGGCGGTCAGCTGCGGCGCATCGGAGCTCAGATCGAGACCTCGAATGAAGGCCCAACCGTGAACCTCGAGTCGTTGGTCATGCCAGGTGACGTATTGGACACATCCCGAAAGCGCCGTTTGGCTCTCCCCCAGCTCGC
>DATLQP010000178.1:0-16385 GCA_035535155.1 Propionibacteriaceae bacterium | reverse complement strand
CCAAGAAGTTTGTCGCAGGAGCCTGATGCTGTGTTGGATTGCTCCACTCGCTTCGCTCGCTCCGCGCGGATCGCGCCTTCGAGCTCGCCTACTTCGTTGTCGTTCGCAGACGGTAAAGCGTGTCTGCTCGCTCCGCCTCAGTACGGCGAGGGCCGCGATCCGGTGTTTGATTGGCTCGCCCCGCTCGCCGAGGATCGCGCGTGCCTCTCTCCGCATTGGTGCAGTGTTGGCCGCCATGCTGATGCTGGTGGCGTGCGCCCGCACCGGGGCAGACGAGCAGACCCGTAGCGCGGGCCAGGCCGGCTATCCCGATGTGCCAGGCAATCTGACTCGGGTGTCGCCGGACCAGCGCAAGGAGTTGCCGACTGTTTCGGGCCCGGCCCTTGGCAGCACCGAGTCCATCTCGACGCAGGAGTACCGCGGCAAGGTCGTGGTAATCAACGTCTGGGGTTCGTGGTGCCCACCCTGTCGTAAGGAGGCACCCGATCTGCAGGCGGCAAGCGTCGAGACCAAAGACCGCGCCCAGTTCGTCGGCATCACCAGCAAGGACTACGACCCGGCGCCGGCCGAGGCCTTTGTGCGCAGCTTCAAAATCACCTATCCGAGCATTTACGACCCAACGGGCAAGGTGCTGCTGGCCTTTGCCGGCGACCTGCCACCGAGTGCCATCCCATCGACACTGATCATCGATCGCCAGGGACGGCTTGCTGTTCGCGTGCTGAGCGAGGTTTCCAAGATCACGCTGGTAGACATGATCAATGATGTCGCGGACGGTCGGTAGATGACCCCGCTCGATCTGGCAACCTGGGCCGAGACCGCGGTAGGCGGCTCGATGATCTTGGCGCTGCCGGTCGCGCTGCTCGCTGGTCTGGTGTCCTTCTTCTCGCCGTGTGTGGTTCCGCTGCTGCCTGGCTACCTCTCCTACGCGACGGGCTTGGGCGCCGCCGAGGTTGTTGAGGGCACCCCGCACCGCGGCCGAATGCTCGCCGGCGCCTCGCTCTTCGTACTGGGATTTGCGGTGGTCTTCGTCATCACCGGTGTGGTCGCCGGTTCGGCTGGCCGGCTGCTCGCCGAGTATCGCGACGTGATCACCCGAGTGCTCGGTGTGTTGATCATCGTACTCGGACTGATCTTCGCCGGGGTGCTGCGGATCGGCCAACGCGACTTGAGGATCCATCGCGTTCCCACAGTGGGTGTTGCGGTGGCGCCGCTGGTGGGTGTGGTCTTCGCGCTCGGCTGGACACCGTGCCTGTCACCAACGCTGGGAGTGGTCGTCAACCTCGGTTTCAATGAAGGCACTGCGTTGCGGGGCGGATTGCTCGGCTTCGTTTACGCACTCGGGCTCGGTATCCCGTTCGTGATCGCCGGACTCGCCTTCACCAGAATGGCCCGAGCCGTTGCCTTCCTGAGGGAGCGGCAGTTGCTGATCATGCGGATCGGCGGAATATCGATGATCATCGTCGGTCTACTGCTGGTCACCGGCACCTGGAACACCCTCACCGCAATTCTGCGACAGTGGGCCTCGAGCTTCGAGACAGTCATCTAAGACTGGGATCTGACATGACAGCAATCAAAACCCGCGAGTCGGCGGCAACCTCCCGAGGGCCAAACCGACCCGACCTGCCCAAACTGGGCTGGCGCGGCGGAGTGCGGTACCTGTGGACCCAGCTCACCTCGATGCGTACGGCGCTGATCTTGCTCTTTGCACTTGCCCTCGCGGCGATTCCGGGTTCACTCGTGCCGCAACGCCGGATCTCGCCGGTCCGGGTCAGCGACTTCATCAACGAACATCCCACGCTCGGCCCGATCTACGACAAGATCGGCATGTTCGCCGTCTACACCTCGCCCTGGTTCTCCGCGATCTACCTGCTGCTGTTCGTCTCGCTCGTCGGGTGCATCATTCCTCGAGTTGGTGTCTACGCGAAGGCGCTCCGGGCCCGGCCGCCGAAGACACCGCGCAACCTCAGTCGACTACCCGCGTACGCCACCGCCGATATCGCAGATCAGGACAACGACGTTCTGGACCGCGCAGCAGCCGCACTCCGCCGGCGTCACTACCGCCTCGATGTCGACGGCGACAGCGTGGCGGCCGAACGCGGCTACCTGCGCGAGGCCGGCAATCTGGTATTCCACATCAGCCTGGTCTTCGTGCTGGTCGGGGTAGCGATCGGCATGCTCTTCGGTTTCCGCGGCACCAGCGTGGTGGTGGTCGGTCAGGGCTTTTCCAACAACCTCACTCAGTACGACGACTTCTCGGCCGGCGCTCGGTTCACCGAGGCTGGTCTGGCGCCCTTCAGCGTGACGGTAAAGAACTTCGACGTGAGGTTCGAGACTGGGCCGGTGCAACGCGGAGCCGCCCGGCTGTTCCGGGCCGATGTCGAGGTGACCGAGAAGCCTGGGGCAGCACCCCGCCAGGAGATTCTCGAGGTCAACAAGCCGCTGCGCATCGGTGGCACGACCGTGCACTTGATCGGCCACGGTTACGCGCCCAAGGTCACCGTCAAGGATGCGCAAGGCAACGTAGCGTTCTCGGGTCCGGTGGTGATGCTTCCGCAGGACGGCAACTTCACCTCCCTCGGTACCATCAAGGCCCCGGATGCCCGTCCCGAGCGTCTGGCGTTCGAAGCCTTGTTCTTGCCGACAGCAGTGCTCAATGATCAAGGACCCCACTCGATCTTCCCCGACGCCCTCGATCCGGCGCTATTCGCCAATGTGTGGTACGGGCCGCCGCGAGTGGAGACGGGAAAGCCTGAGAACGTTTATTCTCTCGACACCACCGGCCTCCGGCAGCTGAAGCAAGCCGATGGCCAGCCGGTACGCATTGCCCTCAAAGTCGGCGACGGTGTCAATCTTCCCGATGGCAAGGGCTCCATCCAGCTGGACGGCTGGGTGCGCTGGGTGAAGCTGCAGATCGGCGCGACACCCGGCGTACCGATTTCCTTGATCGCCTTAGCTTTTGCGGTCACCGGCCTGTGCCTGTCATTGTTCGTTCGACCGCGTCGGGTGTGGATTCGGGTCCGAGGTGAGCCAGGCCATAGGGTGGTGGAAGTCGGCGGCTTGGACCGTGCGGACGCCCGTGCCGGCCTAACGGACGACGTTGCCGAGCTAGCTGCCGAGGTGTCCCGGCCTGAGGGTGTGAGCGCGACGTGAGGTATGAGTACTACTCCAATCTCGCCTTGGTGAGTTCGGCAGTCGTCTACGCGCTCGCCATGTTCGCCCATGCTGCGGAGTGGGCGGCTGCGCGCCGGCTGGGCGGGGCCGAACCGGCTGCGCGGGAGCTGGTCAATGTTGCGCCCGCCGAGCTGGGCCAGATGCGCACTGAACCCTTCGACGAGCTCAGGACGGCGCCTCTCGATATGCGCCCTGAGCCCTTCGGCGAGCTCAGGACGGCGCCTGTCGAAGGGCGTGACCAGCCAAACTCGGCCGCCGACCGCCGGGTCGAGCAGTTCGGCCGGATGGGGGTAGCGCTGACCATCATCGGCTTCCTGCTGAGTATCGCCGGCGTCCTGACACGGGCCCTCGCTGCGCACCGTGCGCCCTGGGGCAACATGTACGAATTCACGATCATGGCGATTGTCTTCATCGTCGGCGTGTACTTGATCATGGTCTGGCGCGCCGGAGTCCGTTGGCTTGGACTGCCGGTCACCCTACTCGCAGCGGTTGGCAACGGTCTCGCGGTGACAGTCTTCTACGTCGCGGTGGCGCCGCTGGTTCCCGCGCTGCACTCGGTGTGGTTCTTGATTCACATCGTGGCAGCGGCCATCTCGGGAGCGGCGTTCAATATCGGTGGAGTGATGTCGATCCTCTACCTGATCAAGAAGCGCGCCGAGGATCGGAACAACGTGCACGGCTATCTCGAGCGGCTGCCGAGCTCGCGGAAGATCGATTTGATCGCCTATCGATTCTTCGCTTTCGCGTTCCCACTGTGGACCTTCACCGTTGTCGCCGGCGCGATTTGGGCTGAGTATGCGTGGGGACGCTACTGGGGCTGGGATCCCAAGGAAACGTGGGCTCTGGTTACCTGGGTGATCTACGCGGGTTACCTGCACGCTCGCTCCACGGCCGGCTGGCGGGGCAGCAAGGCGGCGGTGATCGCGATCATTGGCCTGGCATCGTTCTGGTTCAACTTCGTAGGGATCAACCTGCTCGTCTCCGGCTTGCACTCCTACGCCGGTATCTAGCGAGGCCCAGACCCTTGAGGCCGGCCGCGGCCTCAAGGTACGTGTTCGCGGCTGTGCTGGGAAACGTACCCATGAGGTGCCCGCTGCTGGTTCGTGGTGACGCCTGTGCTGCGAAACGCACCCGGCAGGCGCAGATTCATGGCGCGTTGTCACGCCTCTGCTGCGAAACGCGCGACCCCTGCGGCCGTCAGAGCAGCTCGCGCCAGGCGGCGTACCCACCGATCACATCGGTCGCTCGATGGATCCCGAGGTCCTGCAACGACGCCGCTGCGAGGCTGGAGGTGTAGCCCTCCTGACAGACCACGATGACCTGCAGGTCATAGCCGGCAATGGCCAGCCGCGCGTCGCTGCTGGGATCCAAGCGCCACTCCAAGACGTTGCGCTCGATGATCAGGGCCTGAGGCAATACGCCCTCTGCCTCACGTTGTGTCGCGGGCCTGATGTCGACGAGGACGGCACCGGCCCGCCACGCTTCCTCAGCCTCTGAGGGAGTGAGTCGTACGATGCGTTCCCGGGCCGATTCGAGCACCTGGTCAATCGTCCTGCCGCTTTTCGCTGCACTCCTGGCCGGCCGGTCAGCTGTGATCACCAGCTCACTCCGATCAGCTGCGAGCTCACCACGTGGAGCAACTCGCCTCTGGCCTCGTACTGGTGCATCTCCACCAGCGACGGCGCATAGACGTGCAGGCTCACCGCAGGCTCGACTCCGCGATTGTTGACCTGGTGCACATGACGGGAACCGAAGGACCGCAACGTGCCGGCGACCAGCTCTCGGCCTTTCGGAAACATCCGCGGTGGACCGTCGCCGACCTCGGCGTGCTGCTCGGTCAGCGTGCCCCGCAGGGTGATGAAGGCGCCGGCACTGCCACCATGATCGTGCCAGTCGGTGCCCTGGCCCGGCAGCCAGGTCAGCAGCCAAGCCTCAAAATCATGCTCGCGGGCGAGGCGAACGTAGTACCGAGCGGCCGGATCGTAGGACACCAGCGGCTCCCACAGGGCGCGCTGCTGGGCAAGGTCAGTGGCAATCTTGACGAGATTTATTCGACTTCTGTTTTTCTTGGGCATGGAAGTTCCTTCGACGTACAAGAGTGATCAAGAGCTGCGTTGCAACGTCGCAGCACTGGTGGGAGAGTTCGCGCTTAGCAGGCTGGTTGACAGCCCGAGCTGGCGGTACGCCGCAGGTCGACATGGAGCCTGCGGTGCAGCAACTCGTTCACGTCGAATCCTCCGTTCACTGGCACGTGGTGGCCGAGCCCCAACATTAGGCAGTGCAACTGACCTGAGCAATCCCGTGTCTCACTATAGGAAATATCTAGTTTGTTCCACTGCAAAATTCCACAATGGTCGTTCAGACCGCCCAGAGTCAGCGCGTGGTGGCATTGTGGCGATCATGGACGACCTCGTAGCGGTGATGAATGCCGCCGCAAGTCCGGAGAACGCCGAAGCGCTTGCCAGGTATTTCAAAGTGGCACCAGGAAGTTACGGAGAAGGCGATATCTTCCTCGGTCTCAAACTTGGTGAGCTGCGTCAGCTGGCCAAGCCGTACGTCGCAGTCGCGTTCGAAGCCGATTCGTGGCTTCCGATGCTGCGCAGCCCGATCCACGAGCACCGGATGATCGCCTTGTTGGTGATGAGCGAACGCGCGAGCAAGAGTGTCAAAAAACCTGAAGGTGCCGCGGAGCTGCTGCTGATCTATCGGACCTATCTCGGCAATACCAGCTGGGTGAACAACTGGGACCTGGTCGACCTCAGCTGCCGCCCGATCGTCGGTGGTTACCTGCTTGATCGAGAGCGATCACCGATCTACCAGCTGGCCCGATCCGAGTGGCTCTGGGACCGGAGGATTGCGATGGTGAGCAGCCAGCACTTCCTGCCTCGGGGCGAGACTGCTGATCTCTATCGGCTCGCTGTGATCTTGTTGCCCGATCGCCACGACTTGATCCACAAGGCTGTCGGCTGGTCGCTGCGTGAGGCCGGCAAGCGTGTCGATCGGGACGAACTGCGTCGTTTTCTTGATCAGTACGCGCCGAGGATGCCACGTACCGCGCTGCGCTACGCGATCGAGCACTTCGATCCCGCAGAGCGCCAGCACTACCTGGCGCTGCCGCGAGAGCGTGCGCCGAGCTAACCGGGTGGCTTACGAGCGCCGCCGGGTGCCCGGCGACATCACCGTCGAGAGGTCCGGCGCCGTCAGGAAGTGACGATGCTCGGCGGCGAAAGCGGCCAGGATGCCCTTCTTGTTCCGGGTACGTCCCGGGTGCGGAATGTCGTGGAACTTCTCGTTGAATTGAATGGCCGCCTCCGTCGCGCGGTCCTTGAAGCCGCGCAGGCTGCTGGAGTCGACGTGTAGCAGTTCAGCGACGAGCGCCATATCGCCGGCTGCATCGCGGAGCGCACGCCAGACCCTCACCCACGATGCATCGGCGAGCAGGTTGTCGATCAGCGGAGCCCACTGCAGCCGCCGCTGCCAGGGCAGCGGGGTGGGATTGATGCCATTGCAGATCGAGTCTCGATAGTGAACCAGCGTGCCGGGATCATTCTTCGTCTTGTCCATCAGAGCTGATGCCTTGAACCAGTGATGAGCGGCGGCAGCGTAAAGGGTGCGGCCGCTCTCGGTGAACTGGCTGTAGGTCACGGTCTGAGTCGCAGGCCGCTCATGGTGCAGCCGGAGCAGGGCGGTGAGGCCGGTGCTGGTCTGAGAGCTCAGATTGAAATCCACGAACGCCAGATCCCACATGAGGCCGCGCCGCAGCTGTTCATTGAGCTGATCGATCGAGGGCGCCACCGTCAGGTCCCGCCCGAACGCCTGCTCGAAATTCGCCCGCTCGCCGGGCACGTCGTCAACCAGAAGTACGCCAACCATGTGCTACCGCTGACTCTCCAGGACCTTGATCAACTGTGGACACTTGATCATTTTGCGAAATTGAACACTCACTTTCTGGCACCCAGCGGGCAATGACGGTCTTGTTGGCGCCGTCTTGCACCGTGGTCAGGGATCCGGACAGATCTGCCAACCGAGCCTCCAGCCGCGCCGAGCTTGTTCCGGGAGTCTTCCATACTCCGTCGGCCATCGCAGGGGCATCATCAGTCACTGAGATGGCAACGCAGGGCTCGTCCAGCGCAATCGCGACGTCGATTGCACCTGCGCCGGCGTTCAAGGCATTGCCAACGAGGTCGTTCAGCACCAATCGGGCAAGATCACGATCACCGGCGGATAGCGTGTCGACAGTGATGTTGATGTTGGCCTTGGCTCCGACGGCCCGCGCCAAAGTCAATACCGGCGCCTCGAGATTTTGTACGCTCGTCGAGCTGTAACGGCCGATCTGGCCGAGCGTCAATGTCTCCCGGAGCCGGCTGTTGGCTGAGACGGCAAGCTCGTAGAGGGAGGGTGATATCTCACGAATCTCCCGGGCTCGTTGCTCAATGAGCCGAAGGTTGGTGGAGAGCGCGCCGTGCATCTCGCTGATCACCAACTCGCGGCCGGCGTGCGACTCCTCCTGGACCAGATCAGACAGCGTCCTCATGATCAAGTCTGTGTCGGAGATCCGGGAACCCACGACCGCGAGCGGCATCAACGAAATAGCCAGCGCGGCGATCCAGCCATTGGGTCCCCAGTCAGCTGGCAGCGCGATCAAACAGACGGGCAACGCAGTGATCGGTCCGGCGAGTAATCGAAAGATCTCATGCCACGCCGGAGGGTCCGTTTCATCCGGATTGAACCAGGTATGGTCGTTGAAGATCAGTAAGGACGTCGTGATCAGGAACACCGTGGCAGCCGCCAGCATGACGAGTCGCGCCACCAGTGGATCGTCCGTTGCTATCCAGCACGGGATCGCGATCAGCACACAGGCTTCCGGAATCTCGAAATAGGAGCCCAGGCTCAGCCGATGCACGCCATCGGTCTTGATCACGTTCTTGAGGTAGACCCGTGACAGCCAAAGGCGTGGTCGGGTACCGAGTCGGACGTGCCGCTCGTTCGCCCAGAGGAGATAGCTGCCGATGGAGGCTGCGAGGCACAGCGTGATTGCCAGCACGCTGCTTCGACTGCCGATGGACAGCGCAGCGATGATCACCAGAGCAGTGACCCGGAGGTACCACGCATGCATGGTGTAGTTGTGGGAGCGCCGGAGCAGAGCGAGATAGGGGATCCGGTGCCGGCGATGACGGCTCAGTCTGCCGCCGAGGCTTCTGCCATCCACACCCCATCGTGTTCCGATTCTTGGGTACGCGGCAAGCGCTACCGGCGAGTAACGCTAGGAAGGTGCTGGCACCATGTCGGAGTGCGGCACTTCGACCTTTGCATCATCGGCTCCGGCTCCGGTAATTCGATCATCGACGACAGGTTCGACCACCTCAGCGTCGCGTTGGTCGAGATGGGGACCTTCGGCGGAACCTGTCTCAACGTTGGTTGCATTCCCAGCAAGATGTTCGTGCATCCTGCCGACCTTGCCGCCTCGACGCTCCAGGCGGCCAGGCTTGGCGTTGACCTGGATCTTGAGGGCGTGCGGTGGCAGGAGGTGCGAGATCGGATCTTCGGCCGGATCGATCCCAAAGCCGCCAAAGGCCGGACCTATCGTGAGCAGAGTCGCAACGTCACCGTTTTCGATGGGCGAGCGCGTTTCGTCGGGCCGCGGGAGCTCGACGTCGGGGCGGCCCAGACGATCACGGCGGATCAGGTGGTGATCGCCGCCGGAAGCCGTCCGGTAATTCCCGATCTGGCCGGTTTGAACTCGGTCGACTTCCATACCTCGGAGACCGTGATGAGGCTCGCCGAGCGGCCGCGATCGATGATCATCCTTGGAGGCGGGTACGTCGCTGCCGAGTTTGCCCACATCTTCTCGGCATTCGGAACCGCCGTTACGGTGCTGAACCGCTCGGAGGTGCTACTCCGGCGCGAGGACGTCGATGTCGCGGAGCGATTCACTGAGCTCCTCGGCAGGCGAGTCGATGTCCGCGTCAAGACCAGCGCCACGTTGGTTGAAAGGGCAGCCGACGGGCGCGTACGGGTGCATATTGAGGGCCCTGACCAGCAGCCGGAGCAGCTGGATGCGGAAGTCTTGCTGGTGGCAACCGGACGTACGCCGAACGGTGACACCCTCGACTTGGAGCGCGGTGAGATCGAGGCCGACGACGATGGGTTGGTCATCGTCGACGGGTACCAAAGGACAAGCGCGGCCGGCGTCTTCGCCTTGGGCGATGTGTCGTCTCGTCAGCAGCTCAAACATGTCGCGAACAAGGATGCGCGCGTCGTCCAGCACAACCTGCTGCACCCGGTCTCCATGATCAGCGGTGATCGACGATTCGTGCCGCGTGCGGTTTTCTCGATGCCTCAGGTGGCATCAGTAGGGCTGACCGAGGCGGAGGCCGCCGAGCAGGGGATCGACTATGTAGTCTCTCGCGAGGACTACGGCAACACCGCATTCGGCTGGGCCATGGAGGACACCGAGCACTTCGTCAAGATCATCGCGCGTACGGACTCCAAGGTCCTGCTCGGTGCTCACCTGATCGGACCGCATGCCTCGTCACTGATCCAGCCGCTGATTCAGGCCATGAGCTTTGAGCAGCCCGCACCCGACGTGGCCCGCGACCAGTACTGGATTCACCCGGCGATGACCGAGGTAGTCGAAAACGCACTGCTCGGCCTCGCCGACTGAGAATCCTCTCTCCCGTTCTCCGACCTCTGTCGTAGCAGCGTCACCAGATGACGGTCAGCGAGACTCGGTCAGCCGTTTGATCGTCTTGGCTACCCGGTCAGCACGGGTGTCGGGCTTCTTGCCTTCATCGATCCATCGCGCGTACTCATTGCGATGTGTGAAGGGCAGTTTCTCATACGCCGCACCTGCAGCCGGGTTGTCCGCGAGAGCCTGAGTGAGCTCGGGTGGCTCGACGACGACTCGCTCCTGATGGTCCTCGGCAAGCTCGATGTCGACCTGATCACCAGCTCCGATGTCGAGCTGGCGCAGCAGGTCCTTGCGGAGGCCGAGATAGTACTGACCGCCGTAGACCATGAGCCGCGAGCGATACTCGACGCCGTTGATGTGTGCCAGTACTGGCGGCCGCTTCGAGGAGAGCGTCGCGGCGACATCCTTGGGGACCACGACCGCATGGCCGCCGCCCTGAGCTGCGAGAACCTCGGCTGTGAACGCCATGAGGGCCGATCAGGAATCCTTGCGCGCGTTGATCAGCTTCCAGGTGCCGGGCAGTAGCACAGCCGCTAGCAGGATCTTGATCGCGTCGCCGATCAGGAACGGCAGCACCCCCAGAGCCAACGCCTTGCCGAACGACAGATGCACTATCAGCATCAGGCCGGCCACGCCGAAGACATAGATGACCATGTTCCCAAGCGCCATCATGCCGATGGCCGGCACGACACGGCGGTCAGCGCCTCGTTCGGCGAGCCGACCGACCAGCCAGGCAGCGGCAATAAAGCCGATGATGTAGCCGAAGGAGGCGAAAGCCCAGCCGCTGTGATGGCCGGCAAACCAGGGCACGCCAGCTAATCCGGCCAGCAAATAGAGGGCCATGGACGACGCTCCACGAATGCTGCCCAGCGCGGCGCCGACCAGCAGGACCGAGAAGGTCTGCAACGTCAAGGGGACGGGGGTGAACGGCAGCGGAATCGAGATTTGAGCGGTGAGCCCGACGAAGATAGCGCCGCCGATCACGAGGGCGATGCTGCGGATCAAGCCGCCGGGAATTACGTCGCCTAGAGTGCGTGGGCTTACGCTGGTGACGCTCGACATGGGCTTGTCCTCCAAAACCGGGTGGGCGTACAGGTGTGGATGCGCAGCTGCGTCCTCACCCGCGATGCGACAACCCTAATGTCCGGACTGCTCTGGCCGCCAACAGGCTCGTGCGATGAGTCGGCGGGGATCGAGGTGCCGTGCGTCCAGCGAGGAGCGGTCGACGGGTTTGGCTCGTCGGCTGCGCGCTGATGATCATCGCCGCGCTCGCTGCGTGCGGCGCTGCACCTATCGCGGCGCCGTCGATTGGTGCCCGCCCGTCGGGATCAAGCACCTCCCAGCCCACGAATCCAACGCCATCATCAAGCGTCACCACCGTGGCCACGCCGACTGAATCGTTCACCGTGAATCAACCGTGCGCGGAGCTGGTAGCAAAAATGAGCATGTCAGAGCGCGTAGGCCAATTACTGATGGTGGGTGTGAGCTCCGGAGGGGTCAGCCAGTCAGATCGGGCGATTGTTGCCCGAACCCGAGCAGGTAGCGTCATCCTGCTGGGTAATTCGACGGCCGGAATGCAGCCGATCCGGCGGGTCGTCAGTCGCGTCCGGGATGCCGCGCCAAGCCCCGAAGGCGTCAAGGTCATGCTCGCTGCAGACCAGGAGGGTGGGCTCGTCCAGCGGCTCAGGGGAGCGGGCTTCACTCCGATTCCCTCCGCCACGCTGCAGGCCAAGCAGTCTGACGCCAGGCTGCGCCGGAACGCCTTTGACTGGGGTCGGCAGCTCAAGTCAGCCGGCATCAACGCCAATCTGGCGCCCGTCGCCGACGTCGTGCCGACCAGCATGGTCTGGGTCAATCAGCCGATCGGTCAGCTTCGTCGCGGTTACGGTCCGTCGTCCAAGACCGTGGCCGCCAAGGTGACAGCATTCACCGACGGAATGACTCAAGCCGGCATCGCCACCGCCGTCAAGCATTTCCCTGGACTGGGCCGGGTACGCGGCAACACCGACTATCTGACTCGGGTTGTCGACAGCACCACGACACGACGCGATGACGCACTAGCCGGGTTCAAGGCCGCCGTCGCTGCCGATGCTGACATGGTGATGGTGTCCTCGGCGTTCTACAGCAAGATCGATGATGAGCATCGCGCGGCATTCTCGCCCATGATCATCGGCGAGATGCTGCGCAAGGATCTCGGATTCACCGGTGTCGTGATCTCCGATGACATGGCGGCTGTCGCGATGCGTACGCTGCCGCCGGACGAGCGCGGTCTCCGCTTTATTCGCGCGGGAGGCGACCTACTGATCATCGGCGATCCGAGCCTCGCGACGACTATGGCGGACGCGATCAAGGACGAGGCCTCCGACAACCCCGACTTCTCGTTGCGCGTTGACGAGAGCGCAGCGCGCGTCGTGGCGATGAAAGCGCGGCGGGGCTTAACGCGTTGCTGAGCAATCCCGGCCGCGAGCGTCGGATTCACCGCGCGAGCGGCCCTCAAAAGGGCCTAGCCGTCTACCTTGAGGTTCTTGAGCGCATCCCGGGCCGGCTCCACGAGTTCAGGCGTGGTATCCGGGATCGAAGCGTAGTACAGACCTGACCGGTTACCAGCGGAAACAATCGCGACAATCAGCAGTTCACCCTTGGTCTTGAGCCCCGCGATGTCGAAGGTGAGTTTGGATTCCACCAGCCACGCCTCGTGGCCATCGATGGTGGTGCCCTTGTTCACCGTGACATGGCTCTTGACTGGGTTGTCGCCGTAGAACTTGCCGAGAATGCACTTCACCACGATCTGCGAGCCCTGCTCCGGAGTGAAGAACCCGTCGCCGGCCTGCAGCTCGCCGACCAGGACTGAGGCGACCCAGTCGGAACCGTTCCCGTCATAGTCGGTCTCGACGGGGACGAGCTGGCTCTGCACGTCGCTGCCGAAGGGCACGCGGTTCTCGCCCTGTGGGGGACCCCACGGCGAACCGAGCGTTGGATACGAAACCGGACCGCCGTGCACCCGTCCATCGGCCGGGTGGTTCGGGGGCTGCTCCGGGCTCGCGGTGCTTACAGCCGGGCAGACATCTTGCGAGGGCTGCCCGGCCGGGACGCCCGTGGTACCGGTGTCGCCGCCGGTCACCGCGCGGATCGCGAGCACGGCAACCACGATGATGACGATGACCAACGCGCCCCCGGCGATCCACCAGCCAATCGGCGACTTCTTCTTCTGAATCTCCTGATAGTTCGCATAGGCGCTGCCGTACCCCTGGCCGTACGGCGGCTGCGCGGTCTGCCCGTACGTCGGCTGTGCAGTCTGCCCGTACGTCGGCTGTCCAGTCTGTGCGTACCCGGCCTGGCCAGTCTGGCCGCCCTGCGCCGGCATGCCCGCCCCTACGAGACCCTGGGTTGGCGGAGGTGCACTCGGGTTGGGCGAGGTTGCCGCTGACCAAGCCTTGCCATCCCAGTACCGGAAGAGTCCAAGGCCCCCGCCTGGATCGGGGTACCATCCAGCCTTCGCACTCACGAGCCGAGTCTATGTTGCACCGGGCGCAAGGTCGCGAGGTCAAAGCCAGTCGTTACCAGACCCACAGCCAGCGGAAAGACATGGGCATGATTCGTTCGGGAGCGTCGGGTAGAGCGGACGCAAGAGGGGCCCGCTTAACCAAAGCGTCCGGTGATGTAGTCCTCAGTCGCCTTCTCGTCGGGGTTGGAGAAGATCTTTTCGGTCGGGCCGATCTCGATGAGCCTGCCCGGCTTGCCCTGCGCCGCGAGATTGAAGAAGGCGGTCTGATCACTGACTCGAGCCGCCTGTTGCATGTTGTGTGTGACGATCACGACGGTGTACTTCTCCTTGAGCTCACCGATCAGATCTTCGATGGCAAGGGTGGAGATCGGATCGAGCGCTGAACACGGCTCATCCATCAGCAGGACCTGCGGCTCGACGGCGATCGCCCGCGCGATGCACAGTCGTTGTTGCTGACCACCGGAAAGGCCCATGCCAGCTTTGCCCAGGCGGTCCTTGACCTCATTCCACAGGTTCGCAGCGGTCAGCGAGCGTTCCACAGCGTCGGCCAAGACGCCTTTGTTCTTGACCCCATTCAGCCGTAGGCCAGATGCGGCGTTGTCGAAGATCGACATGGACGGGAACGGGTTGGGCCGCTGGAACACCATCCCGACGACACGGCGCACCGCGACCGGGTCGACGCTCTGGCCGTACAGTTCGGTGCCATCGAGCTGAACGCTGCCCTTGACGTGTGCGCCCGGGATAACCTCGTGCATGCGGTTAAGCGTTCGCAACAGAGTCGACTTTCCACATCCCGAAGGGCCGATGAACGCCGTCACCGTACGCGGCTCCACTGTCATCGAGACGTCCTCCACGGCGTGAAATCCGCCGTAGTAGATGTCCAGGCTCTTGACATCGATTCGCTTGGCCATGGTTCATTTCTCCTTCAGCTTGCTGGCCCGAGCGATGAGGCGAGCCAGCAGGTTGAGCAACATCACGATGATGATCAGGGTCAGGGCGGCGGCCCACACCCGTTCGTAGCCCGGCAGCTGCGGTGCCTGGTCCCGACCGGAGTTGATCATCGTGGGCAGGGCTCCCATGGTGTCGCTGGTTGGCGAAAAGTTGATGCCAACGGCGTACGAGACCAAGATCAGCAGCGGCGCCGTCTCGCCCATCACCCTTGCCACGCCGAGCATGACGCCGGTCGTGATGCCGCTGAACGCGGTCGGAATGACTACCCTGACGATGGTCTTCCACTTCGGCACGCCAAGCGCGTACGACGCCTCACGCAATTCCTGCGGCACTAGCTTGAGCATCTCCTCGGTGGATCTGAGCACCACGGGCAGCATAAGCAACACCAGAGCACACGACACGGCGATGGCGGAGCGACCAAACCCGAAGATTGTGATGAACAGCGCGTAGATAAAGAGCGCGGCCACGATAGAGGGGATACCGCTGAGGACGTCCACCATGAAGCTCACGCCACGGGCCACCTTGGTGCCCTTGGCATATTCGATCAGCAAGATCGCGCCCAAGATGCCGAGCGGAACGGCGATCGCCGCGCAGATCAAGGCCATCTCCACTGTGCCGACAATGGCGTGGTAGGCACCGCCGCCCTCGCGACGCGGAGTGATACCGCGCTGGCTTTGTAACCACCAGTCCGAGCTGAGAATGAGCCGGATCCCCTTGGTGATCACGGTATAGAGGACCCAAGCTAGCGGGACGATTGCTAGCACCGTCACGACCGTTACATAGACCGTGGCAAGGGCGTTCTTGACCGTGCGAACACCACCCGGGCGACGGAGCGTCAGCTGAGCGTCGTTTGTCGTTGCACTCATGACTTCGCTCCCCCTCGATCGGCGATCACCCGGGCCATCGCATTGACCGCGAAGGTGACGAGGAATAGCACCAGGCCGGCCGCAATGAAAGCGCCCGTCTTTGACGGGCTATCGAACTCAGAGGCATTGTTCGCGATCTTGCTGGCAAACGTCTCGCCGCCGGCAAAGATCGATGGAGTGAAGGGACTGCCGGCCGGTGGCGTTGTCAGGATGATCATGACGGCGATTGTCTCGCCGAGAGCACGGCCAAGACCGAGCATGGACGCGCTGATCACACCAGACCGACCGTAAGGGAGAACGGCGGTGCGAATGACTTCCCAGCGGGTCGCGCCGAGCGCCAGGGCAGCCTCGATCTGGTCGCGAGGGGTTTGTGCGAAGACATCGCGAGAGATCGCCGTCACAATCGGCAACATCATGATGGCAAGCACTACGGAGGCGACAAAGACCGACCCCTTGGGGTCCACATTCCTGCTGAACAGCGGAATCCAGCCGAGCTTGCTGATCAGCCACTCAGCCGCGGGTGCCAGGAACGGCCCAAGGACGATCAGTCCCCACAGGCCGAAGATGATCGACGGTACGGCGGCGAGCAGGTCGACCACAAAGGAGACGGGGCCGGAGGCTCGCTTGTGCAGGTATTGGGTGAGACAGAGGGCCACGCCGACGGAGACAGGGACTGCGATCGCCATTGCCAAGAGCGAGGTCAAGACAGTTGTCCACAGCAGCCCGACAATCCCGAACCTGAGCTCGTTCCCGACGACTGTCCAGTTACGTGAGGTGAGGAAGTTGTCCTGGTCCGCCTGCAGGCTGGGCAGCGCGAGAGCCAGCAGGAAGATACCGACGAAGAGCACAAGCAAGACAATGACCAGCCCGGAGGTGATCGCCATCGTACGGAAGACGCGATCCCCGGTTTTGCTGATCTTGGCGAGTTTGACCCCTCGCGTCCCCCGCTCGGCATGGTCGATGGTCGCCGGCGCAGGCGCCCTGTGATTGTGATGCATGACCTCGGGAACGGGGGTGTGCATGTGCATCCCGCCATGGTCCACCACCGGGGACAGAGTTGGATCTTCTGTCGCGACGGGTTCGGGCTCGACCCTCTCCGTGGCATCCGTATCGGTCACGGCCATAAGGCTTCCTGATCGGTGAATGAGCGGCGGGTCACCGCGCGTTCGTTGCCGCGATGACCCGCCCCTTGGGGGAGGTG
>DATLQP010000177.1:0-5483 GCA_035535155.1 Propionibacteriaceae bacterium | reverse complement strand
GAGGCTTCGGTTCATCCGACGCGACGCGCCCGCTACGCGTCAGCGGAGAGCCTCGGACAGGCGTTCAACTTCGCGATGCAGGACGCCGACTGGCGGCCCGAGGACTATCGCCAAGTGATCAACGGCGGGCTGGCTGACATGATCGATTTCGCTTCGACGACCAGCTGGCTGTTGGGTTGCCACGACACGCCGCGAGTAGCGACCCGCTACGGTCTACCACTGGATGACGATCGTCCTGCTCAGCAGGTGGCTCGAGACTGGTTGCTGGCCGACGGTACGACCCCGCAGCTGGACACCTCACGTGGGGAACGGCGGGCCCGCGCGGCGATCATGATCTTGCTGGCACTGCCCTGTTCGACCTACATCTACCAGGGCGACGAGCTGGGGCTTCAGGAGGTCGCCGATCTTCCGCGTGAGGTTCTTGAGGATCCGATGGCAAGGCGCTCGACCAAGGAAAAGGGCCGCGACGGATGCCGGGTGCCGCTGCCGTGGAGTGCCGAGGCTCCCTCGTACGGGTTCGGCCAGCAGATCGCACACTTGCCACAGCCCGAATGGTTTGCGGCGTACGCGGTGAGCGTTCAGGAGGCCGATCCGGACTCGACGCTGAATCTTTACCGCGGAGCACTCGCGCTTCGCCCGGAGTTGTTCCCCGGCGATGACTTCCGCTGGATCGAATCGGAGTCGTCGGTGCTGCACTTCGCGCGGCCCGGCGGCGTACGGTGCATCACCAACTTCGGGGCAGAGCCGGTCGCCCTGCCAGCCGGCGAGGTGCTACTGAGCAGCGCCCAACTTGATCATGGTCGGCTGCCCGGCGATAGCACCGTTTGGCTGCGCGTGCCGTAGTCCCGGCTCCGCGCCGGGTGCCCTTCGACAGGCTCAGGGCGCAGCCAATCGGGAAGCAGGGCGCAGCCAATCGGAAGCAGGGCTGTCAGCGCGGGGCGGGGGCGGTCGTGCCGCGTACGATCAGCTCGACTCGCAGCTCATCAGGCTGCCGCTCCGCGCCGTTCCCATTTGCGTCGAGCGCCTTGGTCATGGCGTGCGCGGCCCTTACGCCCTGCTCGTGGGCGTGCTGGCTGACCGTGGTCAGCCCCCACCAGCGCGACATCGGGTGATCATCGAAGGCTGCCAGAGAAAGATCATCAGGACACCGGAGCCCGGCACTCCGGAGCGCTGCCATTGCCCCGAACGCCAGCTCATCGGTGTGGCAGAAAAGCGCCGTCGGAAGCTCCCGGCCGCTGGCGAGGAGCTCGTTCATCGCGCGCTCGCCGTCATCGGCGTGGCAGTCGCCCGGTTGGACGACATTGCGGCTGTCGATGTCGAACCCGGCTTCACGTACGGTGTCACGCAGTCCGTCGGTCCGCTGGTCCCAGACGTGATAGTCACGTTTGCCTGACATGCGTCCGTCGAAGATGCCGATATCGCGATGACCGAGCGACAGCAGATGCTCGGCGACCATCCGGCCGCCGGCTCGGTTATCGACAAAGATCCCGGACACGCTGGTCATCGGTGAGCCGGAGGCCAGCACTGGTACCCGAGCCGAGTCGCTGCTGTCCTCGGTCTGTTCGGTCGAGATCGTGCCCGCGAACAGCAGCGCGTCCCTGCCTCGGCCAGCGCCGAGTTCGCGGAACAGCTTGCGGAACATCGCCGACTCCACATCAAGGAAGTCGGAATCGACATCCAGATTGATTAGCTCGACCCGGAATCCTGCAGGACTAAGGACCTCACTGGCCCCGGACGCGAACTCACTGAAGTACCACGAGCGGAGCGTCGGAAGGACGATGCCTACTGTCCGGGACTGCCCGCTGGCAAGCGCTGTCGCGAGGTGTGATGCGGAGAAATCGAGCCGGTCCGCGGTCTCGATGATCCGTTCCCTGGTCGACGGGCCAACGCCGGGAATGCCGCGCAGCGCACGCGAGACGGTTCCCTTGTTGACGCCTGCTTCTCGCGCGACGTCAGCAATCGTGGTGCGACGGGCGGCAGCGTGGCGCCTGGTCGCAATGACCCAGGTGCGGGTATCGGCGAGCACGAAACAAACTATACGGCGGCTAAGGGTTTCAGGCAGCTTCATCCTCCTGCCTCTGACCAGGGGAATCGTTCCGCGCGGGCCCACAGTTTGCCTCAGCCCTCGGCCAAGGGAGAATGTCGTCAGGCCTGGGGTATCAAGGCCTTGGGGAGGACTGATGACTGCCGCGCTGGGACGATGGCGCGCCACGTACACGCCAGGGGAGTGGGTGGTGCTGTCGGGGCCGACATCCCTTGTGGTCCTCGAACCGCCCCATCACGAGTGGACCGCGTTGATCAACACGCTTTGGGAGGAAGTGGTCGCCTCCAGCTCGATCACCGATCTCGCGTCGCGACTAGCGAACTTCCCGATGGATCAGCTGCCAAGCTTCGGTGCCTTTTTCTGGACGGCCGATGGCATGCGTTCTCTGGTACGAGGCCAAATTTCGGTCATCGATCTGGCCACCGGAAAAGTCGTGGCCGATGGGAACGGAATTCAAACCTGGAGTGAGGTGGGCCTGGCCGGCGTTGAGCACGTCCGGGTGGATCTGCCATATGAGGGAGATGCCACACTGCTCGAGCTGCCGCTCGTCGTCGGTGCCGTACGCGCCTCATCCGTGGTTTTGGATGCGTCCGAACGCGCTCAGGTCAGCTCTCCGCAGGTTGCCCCGACCGCGGCCGAAGCATCCGGCGACCGATCCGATCCAGCCACCGAGCCGATGCCAGAGGTCGTCGCAGCAGCACCCGCCGATCCCGCGCAATCCCAGTCCGGGTTGATCGACGAGGACGTTGCCGATGCTGATGAGCCGAGCGGTCGGACCGCTGAGCTATCGGCAGACGAAATCGCAGCATTGGGGAACGCCAAGACAGAGCTCATGCCGTCGCCGTTCGATGGGCCGACGCCGGACACGCAGCCAGACGTCGCCTCGCCGCAAGAAATCGAGGACGCTGTGGCTGTCAACCTTTCGGAGGATCGTGCTGCCGAACTGCTCCCGCCTGCTGCCTCAAGCTCCGACCCATCGGGTGGCTCTACCGAGCCGGCGATACTCGCCGTTCTGTGTCCGAACGGGCACGCCAACCCGCCCGATACGACCAGCTGCCGGGTTTGCGGAGGCCCTGTTGGCACCCACGGACCACAGCTGGTAGGACCTCCGGTCTTGGCTGTGCTGCGCGCCTCCGACGGGACGAGCGCCGAAGTCGATCGGCCGGTCCTCATCGGCCGGGCGCCGTCCAGCGATCGGTCGAGCAGCCGGACACCTCGGCTGATGACCGTTCCTAGCCCGAATCACGACATCAGCCGAACACATCTCGAGGTAGCTCCCGATGACTGGCAGGTTGTTGTCACCGACCTGAACTCCACGAATGGAACCATCCTGGTGTGGCCCGGAGACGTGGATCGCCAGCAGCTCGCCCCCGGTGAGCGGATCCCTGTGCAAGTGGGCAGTGTCATGGAGCTCGGTGATGGAGTGTCTGTATTGATTGACTTTCCGCAGTAGCGTCTCTCCTGCGAACCAGTCACGAACGACGAGGAGCTTTTCATGGAATCGCCCGTCCAGGGCCCGAATCGCGAGACAGGACTGCCGCCTGGGGTGGAAGTCGGCCCGCTCGGCAGGCGCTTCGCGGCGTATCTGATCAACATGTCGGTTCCGGTGGTTCTCAGCCTTGCGCTGAGCTTCCTGCTCCCCCGCACGTCTGGTGCGCTGCAGACGACGCTTGTCATTGTCGGTGCCATCGTCGCCGTCGGCTGGCTCGTCGTGGTGTGGTACCTGCTCGCCGTACACGCTGCGAGTCCCGGTCTTCGGGCCATGAAGCTGCAGTTGGTGGGATTCCTCGACGGACGGCCGATCGGCTTAAGCCGGGTCTTCGTGCGCGGCCTGGTGTTCTGGGCCTTGTACGTCACCGGCATCGGCCTGTTGATCATGTTGATCTTTGAGCTGCGGCACCCACGTAAGCAGGGCTGGCACGACCTCGCTGCTACTGCGGTGATGATCAAGGAACGCGTCCTCGCACCGGCTGCG
This sequence comes from Propionibacteriaceae bacterium, assembly GCA_035535155.1. GTDB lineage: Bacteria > Actinomycetota > Actinomycetes > Propionibacteriales > Propionibacteriaceae > Microlunatus. The sequence continues at coordinate 1,464 of DATLQP010000177.1, read as the reverse complement.
CAGCCTGCTCGGGCAGCGGCTTCTGCACTGCAGGGCCCGCCGGCGCCGGTCTTGAACGGTTCTCAGCAGGCAAATGGTGCTCGCACCGCGATGCCCCCCGGCCCAATGTCCCCGAACTATGGCGCCGGGGAGGGTTATAACTCAGCGGGCAGCCCGGCACTGCCTGGCCAATTGACTCCGCCGCCTGGCCAATTGGCTGCACCGGCTGGTTACCCGAGCGGTCCAGCGTCGCCGTACGCCGGAACTGCTGCCGTGCCGCAGGGTGGACCGGGCGGCCCATATGGAGGCAACGCGTACGCGACGCCGTACCCAGGCACGCCGTACGGACCGGAGCAGCAGTACCCACCACAACAGCAATACGGATCGGCCAGCCCTAGTGGCGAACTCAATGCGCCAGGTCAGGAGGGCGGTTCCCAATATGGTGACGAAGGGACGTCGGACGACACTGCGGGAAATCTCGCCCGCCAGACATCCGTCGCTGAGCGGTCCCCGTACCTCCAGGAATGGTCGATCCTGCTCGATGACGGAAGGCGGATCGCCTTGGACGGACTCATTCTGCTGGGCCGCAATCCGCAGCCGCAGGCTGGTGAGGAGGATGCCCAGCTGATCAAGATCGCCGACGAGACGCGTACCGTCTCCAAGTCACATTTGGCTGTCGGGCTGGACGCAGGGGGAGTGTATGTCGTGGACCGTGGTTCGACCAACGGCTCGACCGTGTCAACGACCAACGGGATGTCGACGCGTTGCCAGGCTGACGAAATGGTCCGGGTCGGCGAAGGTGCCATCGTTTCCATCGGAGATCACTGGCTGGAGATCACGCGCGGCAGCTAACCGCTGCTTCACGCGGTAGTGTCCCGCCATGCTGCTCTCGGACCGGGACATCAAAGCCGAGATCGATTCCGGCCGCATCGGACTCGAACCGTATGCCATGGATATGGTTCAGCCGTCGAGCATTGATGTCCGTCTCGATCGATATTTCCGGGTTTTTGAGAACCACCGATATCCGCATATCGATCCCGCGGCTAATCAGTCTGAGCTGACGCGGGCCGTCGAGCCGGTGGGCGATGAACCGTTCATCTTGCATCCCGGTGAGTTTGCGCTGGGCTCGATCTATGAGGTGGTGACCCTTCCCGACGACATCGCGGCACGCGTCGAGGGCAAGTCATCGCTAGGCAGGCTCGGGTTGCTGACCCATGCCACGGCCGGGTTCATCGATCCTGGATTCAGTGGTCACGTCACTCTCGAGCTGTCCAATGTCGCGACGCTGCCGATCAAGCTCTGGCCCGGCATGAAGATCGGCCAGCTGTGTTTCTTCCGGTTGTCGACCGCGGCCGAGCATCCGTATGGGTCAGCCCAGTACGGCTCGCACTACCAGGGCCAGCGCGGCCCTACGCCGAGCCGGTCGCACCTGAACTTCCACCGCACCCAGATTTAGTGTGCGGGCATCTGATCGCGAGCGTCGTG
>DATLQP010000176.1:0-2051 GCA_035535155.1 Propionibacteriaceae bacterium | reverse complement strand
GGCAGCTGTGCTGCCCGTTGTCTGGGTGTCAAAGCTGGTGAGCCTGCCGCTGCTTGTGATCTTTCTGGTCGCGACGTACGTGCCGGTGACAGCGATCGGCCTTGCTTGGGGTGGCTTGGCTGGGATTGCGGGCGTCGTCGGCCTGGTGCTGTTCTACCGCGCGCTCGCTGCCGGCGCGATGACGGTCGTGGCCCCGGTGACCGGTGTCACCTCAGCTGCCATCCCGGTCGTTGTCGGACTGGTTGCGGGCGAACATCCCTCTGCATTGCGACTCTTCGGCGTCGGCTGTGCCCTGCTGGCGATCGCGCTGGTGAGCCTCGCACCGCAGCCATCCGGGCATCGTCAGGTGGTTACTCGGAGACTCGTGGTCGCCGCGCTCGGCGCCGGCACCGGCTTTGCCCTGTTCTTCATCCTGCTCTCGGTGGCTGGCAGGGCGGCAGCGGGCTCTGTCGGTCTGTGGCCGATCGCAGGTTCACAGATCAGCGCGGTAGTCATCCTCGCTCTGCTCCTCCTGATGACCCGACCCGGGCCCTGGCCGCGGCAGGCCACGCTCCGCTGGACCATGCTGGCCGGGCCGTGCGACATGACAGCAAATGCTCTCTATCTGCTGGCCTCCCGGGACGGCGATCTCAGCGTCGTCGCACCGATCGCCGCGCTCTACCCGGTGACGACCGTGATTTTGGCGCTGATCATCGAGCACGAACGGCTGCGTGGCATTCAGGTAGCGGGACTCATCTTCGCAGTCGCAGCCCTGGTGCTGGTCAGCAGGTAATCGAGCAATCAGGGACCGTACTGGCTATCGCCTGTAGCCTCTCAGCGGAGGTAAGTGTGCACGGAGGCACGGAGTATCCCCATCGTGTGGCGATGATCAGCATGCACACGTCGCCATTGGCCACGCCAGGCATGGGCGACGCGGGTGGTCTCAACGTCTACGTCTCTGAGCTCGCGCGGCGGCTTGGCGAGCGCGGCTTGAAGGTGGATGTCTTCACCCGCCGGGACACACCAGATGTGCCCGACATCGTTGACGTACACGAGCACACCAGAGTGATCCACCTCAAGGCGGGACCAGCAAAGCATGTCGCCAAGGAAGCGCTGCCTTTGCTGACCGAGGAGTTCAGTGCGCAACTGGAGGCGCGGCTCGACGATCATGATCTGGTCCACTCCCACTACTGGCTCTCGGGTGAGGTCGGTCTGCAGCTCAAAGGCCGACATGGCATCCCGCTGGTGCACACCATGCACACCATGGCTCGGGTCAAGAACTCAAACCTCGGCGCCGGCCAGTTAGCCGAGCCAGACGTACGACAACGCGGCGAGTCCGCCATCGTCCGCGGCGCCGACGTGCTCACCGCCAGCACCAGCGACGAGGCAGCCGAGCTTCGCAGCCATTACTGTGCGCGCGGCGAGCAGATCATGATCGTGCCACCGGGTGTCGACTTGCGCATCTTCCATCCCTGCAACCAGCCCAAGTCACGCGCCCAGTTCGGGGTGGCTCAGGACGTTCAGGTGATCTTGTTCGTGGGCCGCATCCAGCCGCTCAAGGCACCTGACGTGTTGATCAAGGCCGTTGCCGAACTGGTGCGGCGGGATCCAGCACGCCGTGATCGACTGCAGTTGATCATGATCGGTGGGCCTAGCGGTTCGAATCCGGAGTGGTCTCAGACGCTCGGGCCGCTGGCAATCGATCACGGCATCAAGGAGATGGTGGATTTCCGGCCACACTCAGCTCGCGCGGAGCTGTTCCGCTGGTACTGCGTGTCTGACGTGGTGGCGGTGCCCTCCTACAACGAGTCATTCGGACTGGTTGCGCTCGAGGCACAGGCGTGCGGCCGCCCAGTTGTGGCGACAGACGTCGGGGGTCTTCGGCACGCGGTACGCAATCACTACAGCGGCCTGCTGGTCAAGGGGCATGATCAACGCGATTGGGCTGACGCCCTTGCCACGATCCTCGATGATCCCGCTGAGATGAGCAGAATGGGCGGCAACGCGGCAGCGCATGCAGCCACCTTCAGCTGGGACAACACCGCGGCCGCCACCTTGCACGCGTACCACAA
>DATLQP010000175.1:0-2825 GCA_035535155.1 Propionibacteriaceae bacterium | reverse complement strand
GGTCAAGATGCGTACCAAAGATTCCTCGGGCTTCGACCGGGCTCGCGCAGGCCTCTTCGAGGAAGGCATCTCCACCGGCCGGATGTATCTAGATCGGGAGCGCCCGAGCGTGGAGGATCTTCTTGATTCCATCGTCGCCGGTTTGCGTAGCAGCTGTACGTATGCCGGCGCTGCCAACCTGGAAGAATTTCATGAACTCGCGGTCGTGGGTGTGCAGTCGAGCTCTGGCTACGAGGAGGGCCGGCCGCTTCACCTGAGCTGGTAGGCGGCGGAGCCGAGGTCGAGGATGGCGCTCGCAACGCTAGTTCTGGATGCCGCTAGTCCTCGATGCGATGGGCAGCGCCGGTGACGCGTACGCCCGGTTCACCGGTTATGACGCTTACCAGGATCTCGCTTGGGCGGCCCATGTCTACACCCTGGCTGATCCTGAACTCGGCGTTTTCCCCGATCATGCCGAGCTCGCGTAAGTAACCTCCGAAAGCGGCCGCGGCAGCGCCGGTGGCGGGATCCTCCACGACTCCCAAGCTGGCAGCTGCGTTGCGTGCGTGAAAACGCTTCTTTGAGTCGGGCCAGACCAGGAGCACCGTGACCAGTCCATGCTCGCGCATCAGGTTGGCAAGATCATCGAAGTCATAGTCGAGATCGGCCAACCGCTGCCGTGTCTTGGTCACCAGCACGAGATGCTCCGAACCTGCGTTGGCCAGCAAGACTGGATAGTCCGGATCAAGATCATCAGCGGACCAGCGAAGCGCGCCGAGGACGGCAGGCAGCAGGTCGGGGGGTGGCTCGGACACCCGAGGCGCAACACTCGTCAGCTCTGCCACGAGCTCGTCGTCGTCGTTCTGGAAAGTCGCGATACTCACGAAGCCGGCTGGCGTGTGAAAGATCAGCTCGTCCGCCGGAGACCGTTCAACCAGCGCAACCGCTGAGGCGATGGTGGCATGCCCACAGAAGGGCACTTCTTGGGTGGGCGAGAAGTAGCGGACGTCGTACACATTCGGCCAACCATCCCGTGCCACGAGGAAGGCGGTTTCGGAGTAACAGACATCAGCCGCTATGGCCAGCATCTGAGCGGCGTCGAGGCCTCTGGCATCCAGGACCACCCCGGCGGGATTCCCGCCACGCCCTTCGACGGTGAACGCTGCATAGCGCAGCACGTCGTCGATCACTGTGCAACGTCGGCAAAGCGATTGGCCGATCGTGCCCGAGCCTTGGCCGCCTCCAACTCACGGTTCTTCGGTGGCGCGGCGGAGACCAGCTCATCGAGCAGATGCTGCGTTGCGTGCGCGATCTCACTCACCGCCCGCTGGAACGCTGCCTCGTTGGCCTTTGACGGCTTCGACGTCCCTGCGACCTTCCGCACATATTGCAGCGCCGCATCATGCACCTCACCGTGCGTCGCCGGTGGCTCGAAGTTGTTCAGAGGGCGGATATTTCGACACATCCCCCCATTGTGCCCGACGCAAACGATGACACCCTTCAACAGCTCGGCGCCCATGTAAGCCGCGTGAAACTTCGGTGCGGCCGCCCCATTGTTCGGTGCGGCTGACCGCGCCCATGCAAGAGGCTAAGAATGCTTGAATCTGCAGCGCCGCAGAACCACACGACAATCGCAGGCGCGACCCACTCCTCTGGCATGGGCGCGGTCAGCGGCACCGAATGACCAAAAAGAGAGCCCACTCAGTGCGCGTGATCTCCGCGGTAGAACTCGTACAACAAGCCACTCAACGTGATGAAGCCGAACCCGAAGCCGATGATCATCAGCCACCATCCGAAGACGGGAGCCAACACCACAGGCACGAAGGTAAGGGAGAGGAAGAACGGCCACTTGCTTTGCGGCGGGTAGAAACCCAACTCGCCTGCGCCTTCGACGATCTCGCCGGTGCTCCTGTCCTCAGGCCTTGGCTCCATTCGCCGTGCCACGAGCAGGAGGTAGACGAAGATCATCAGTACCAGGAAGGTCGTCAAGATCAACGCTACGGTGCCAGTGATCTCTGGCACCCCGCTGGCGTCCGCCGTGATCAGCCAGTAGATCGGCGTGACAATAACCATGAAGATCGTCAGCGAGCCGAAGACCCAGGCCTCGACCTTCACTTCTGATCCTCCTCAGCCTGAGGTGACTGGCCGTGGTGGCCGTGCTCGAACTGAGCGGCAAGGTCGTCGGTGTTCCCCGAGACCCGGTGCGCCAGCTCCGACCGGCGACCGGTGTCCTCGCCGGCATCCACGATTGTCTCGTCGAACTCCTCGTCCTCGCCGCCGTACTCCATGAGCGCAATCTCGGGGTGATGCAGGTCGAAGGCTGGAGACTCCGAGCGGATCTTAGGCAGCTGAGTGAAGTTGTGACGCGGCGGCGGGCAACTGGTCGCCCACTCGAGCGAACGGCCCCACCCCCACGGATCGTCCTCGGTCACCTTCGGGCTGTTCCGGCTCTTCCAGACATTCCAGAAGAAGACCAGAGTTGAGGCGCCCAGCAAGAATGCGCCTGCCGAGGAGATCTGGTTGCCAATAGTGAAACCGTCGCTAGGCAGGTAATCCGCGTAGCGCCGCGGCATGCCTTCGACGCCGAGCCAGTGCTGGATGAGGAACGTGGTGTGGAATCCGATGAACAGCAGCCAGAAGTGGATCTTCCCCAGCGTCTCGTCCAACATTCGCCCGGTCAGCTTCGGCCACCAGAAGTAATAGCCGGCGAACATGGCGAACACGACAGTGCCGAACACGACGTAATGGAAATGCGCAACGACGAAATATGTGTCAGAAACCGCGAAATCCAGCGGAGGACTGGCCAGCACAATCCCGGTGAGGCCACCGAACAAGAACGTCGTCAA
>DATLQP010000174.1:0-7795 GCA_035535155.1 Propionibacteriaceae bacterium | reverse complement strand
ACGCTCGGCCTGACCTTGTCCGGGCTCGGAATAGCTCAGGCGCTAGGCGTGGCTATCCCGTTGGCCGGATACCTTGCGGCTGCGCTGCTGATCATCGGCCTGACGCTCGTAGCCGCCACCTGGCTCGGCAGGGCGCGCGGTCTGCTGCCGCTCGGAATTGTGCTCGCGATTGCGGTCGTGTTTGTCACTGCTGCCGGGCCGGCATTTCGGGTACCCGTCGCTGCCACCTCAAGCCACAGCTACGCCAACCTGGCTGAGTTGCCGGCCGCCGGGGATTCGCAGGACCTTGGCGAGCTGTCCGTCGACCTCAGTCAGCTCCCAGTGACGAGCGACGCGAGCTATGCAGCGCATGTCGACGTGGGGCATCTTGACATCACCGTGCCGAGCGGCGCGAACGTCGTGATCAACTACAAGGCCGATCTTGGTGCCGTTCGGGCCTACGGGGTCGAAGTCCAAGCGGGCTCCGACCTCGCCGGTCGGATCAATGATCCGCAGCCCGTGCTGCCTGGGCAGCACACCTTAACTCTTGATCTGTCCGTAGACGCGGGCGATATCGAGGTGCAACGATGAGGAAAACCTACGATGTCGTTGCCTTGATCTTCGGCCTCCTGCTCAGCTGCGTGGCGCTCGGATCGCTGTGGCTAACCTTTGCCGGACCTCTCAACTGGCAGGTGATCAGGATCGTGGCTCCCATGGGTCTGGTCGCTGTCGGCGTTGCCGGCCTCGTCCTTTCCCGAAACCGTCAGTAGCCATCCCCACTGAAAGGTGTGTCATGAGCAGCCCCTACCCTTCGCAGGCGCCCAAGAGGTTGGAGCGAAGCAAGTCCAACCGCATCGTGGGCGGGGTCTGTGCCGGAGTCGCAAACTACTTCAACATGGACCCGACGCTGGTGCGAGTGCTCACCGTGGTGATCTCACTCTTCACCGGCGTACCGGTCATCCTCTACATCATCGCTCTGTTCGTCGTGCCCGAGGAGGGCTCACAACCCGCCTCTCCGGCCTACCCGCCGGTCGGCGGCCCGCAAGCTCAAGCGACCGACTTCCCAACGCCCCCATCACAGACCGCGCAACCCGCATACGCACCGCCGACCTCGGCGCCTGCACCGCGTCCTGCCTCTAGCGCGTCGGTCTCGGCTGAGGACTCTGTATGGGGCAGTGAGGGTGCGCCTTGGGAACAGCGCCAGCCTGCGCCCGAGCCGGCTCCGCCTCAGCCGGAACCCATTGCATCCGAGCCGCAGCCCGTCGGTCCGTCGGAGCCCGAGGCTCCCGTCGTTCCGGCTGCCCATGAAGAGGATGCCACCGAGTCAGCACTGGAGCCCGAGGGACCCGAGGAGCGCCCAGCCGAGACCGAGGGCGGCCAGCAAACCGACCGCAGTTGACACTTGAGCCGCATTAGGCGCACTTCGACAGGCTCAGCGCACACCTCGCCGCATCGTTAGGCGCACTTCGACAGGTTCTCAGCGCACCTCGCCGCATCGTTTTGCAGAAATTGATCACCGGGCGGCGCGTACCACATCGACGAAGTAGCGGTGGATCCGCAGATCGTTGGTGACCTCGGGATGGAATGAGGTCGCCATCACGTTCTCGTGGCGGACTGCGATGATCTTGGATTCGACCAGACCGGGTGGCACAACCGCGCCCAGAATCTCCACGCCGTTGTCGATCCTCTCCACCCACGGAGCGCGGATGAAGACGGCGTGCATGGGACCGCCTGCTATGCCGACAAGATCAACATCGGCCTCGAACGACTCGACCTGACGGCCGAAAGCGTTGCGGCGTACGGTGATATCCAGCGCACCAAACGTTTTTTGATCTTGAGTACCGTCCAACACATTCTTGGCAAGCAAGATCATTCCGGCACAGGAGCCGTACGCCGGAAGGCCGGCACCTAGCGCCTCGATCAACGGCTCGCGCAACCCGAAGATCCGGGACAGCTTGTCGATCGTGGTGGACTCCCCGCCGGGCAACACGATGCCATCCAGCCCTTCCAGATCCGCCGGGCGGCGTACGGCTCGGACATCGACAGCGCAGGCTGTCAATGCGCGAAGATGCTCCCGTACGTCACCTTGCAGGGCGAGGACACCAACGACAGGTAAGCGGCTCACCAGCCGCGTTGGGCGAGCCGATGTGGCTGCGGAATGTCATCAACGTTGATGCCGACCATGGCCTCGCCGAGCCCGCGAGAGACCTTTGCTATCACGTCCGGGTCGTCGTAGAAGGTGGTCGCTTTGACGATGGCAGCGGCCCGCTCGGCTGGATTGCCGGACTTGAAGATTCCCGAGCCAACGAAGACACCCTCAGCCCCAAGCTGCATCATCATCGCTGCATCCGCCGGGGTTGCGATGCCTCCGGCCGTAAAGAGCACGACGGGCAGCTTGCCTAGTTGCGCGACCTCGGAGACCAACTCGTAGGGAGCCTGCAGTTCCTTCGCAGCGACGTACAGCTCATCGGGTGCCATGGACGTGAGCCGAGCGAGCTCGGCGCGGATCTGGCGCATGTGGGTGACGGCGTTGGAGACGTCGCCGGTGCCGGCCTCGCCCTTCGATCGGATCATGGCTGCGCCCTCCGCGATCCGGCGCAGAGCCTCGCCAAGATTGGTAGCGCCGCAGACGAACGGCACAGTAAACCGCCACTTATCGATGTGGTTGGCGTAGTCGGCGGGGGTCAGGACCTCGGATTCGTCGATGTAGTCCACGCCCAGTGACTGCAGCACCTGAGCCTCAACGAAATGCCCGATCCTCGCCTTGGCCATGACCGGAATCGAGACCGCAGCGACGATGCCTTCGATCATGTCCGGATCGCTCATTCGCGCGACACCGCCCTGTGCTCGGATGTCGGCGGGCACCCGCTCCAACGCCATCACGGCAACCGCGCCGGCGTCCTCGGCGATCTTGGCATGGTCCGCTGTGACGACGTCCATGATCACTCCACCCTTGAGCATCTCGGCCATGCCGCGCTTGACGCGAGCAGTGCCGGTCAGGCCGGATGATGCGGTGGAGGTGGTGATCTCGGACACGGTCAATCCCTCTGTGATTTCGGTGGTCGCTTTCCCGACGGAGCCTGGTACGGCGAAAATTGCTCGCAACGCGGCCCTTCGTCACTCAGTCTAGGTGGGCTTCACACGGCCGCGACGCGATTTTCCACGAGACGGCAGGAGCCCGCGGATTCTGGGATCGTCTTCGCGGCTGTGATCGAATACGCACCCTCCAGGCCCGGATTCGGGGTTCTTGTTGACGTCTGTGATGCGAAACGCACCGCCCACGGCCTGGACACGAATACGCTCCGGAACATGACACAGCCGTACCACATGTCCAAACCGACGGAGGCCGGGATAGCCCGGTTCACGGCACTGCTCGATGAGCTGTCTGGCGAGCGGGATGTGGTCAGGGCCTCGATGTTCGGCATGCCGGGAATGAAGCGGCGGGGCGGCAAGGCGTTCTGCGGGCTGTATGGAGAGGACATGATCTTCAAGTTGGAGGGTGAAGCTCACTCCCAGGCCCTGTCGCTGGAGGGTGCGCACCTCTTTGAGCCGATGGCTGGCCGGCCGATGAAGGCGTGGATACAGGTTCCGCCAGAACATGAATCGCAGTACGGGGATCTCGCGCGTGCGGCCGAGGCGGCCCTGGGGCTCTGAAGTACGGCTTACCGGCCCCCGGGCGGACGCTTGGACTCGCAACCTTTGGCGCTAGTGCCGCACCAGCCCTACCTTTGCCGTCTCAAGACGGCAAACGAGGGTCAGACCAGCTCAAGAGACACCCCTTAGTCATCTTGAGACGGAAAACGCAGGATCTGCCCCATGGCCGGTCGGGATTACTCCCACTCGATGGTGGCGGGCGGCTTGCTGGTGACGTCCAGTACGACCCGATTCACCTCATCGACCTCGTTCGTGATGCGCGTACTGATGTTCTCCAGGACCTCATACGGGAGCCGGCCCCAGTCCGCGGTCATCGCATCCTCGCTGGTCACCGGCCGGAGCACGATGGGATGTCCGTACGTCCGGCCGTCGCCCTGTACGCCGACCGAGCGGATGTCGGCCAACAGCACCACCGGGAACTGCCAAATGTCGCGGTCGAGCCCGGCGGCCGTCAGTTCGGCTCGCGCGATGGCATCCGCCTCTCGCAGCACGGCGAGCCTCTCCAGTGTGACCTCGCCGATGATCCTGATCGCCAGACCCGGTCCGGGGAACGGATGTCGCCAGACGATTCCCGCCGGCAAGCCGAGCTGCACCCCCACCGCCCGCACCTCGTCCTTGAAAAGTGTGCGCAGCGGCTCAACAAGCTGGAACTGCAGATCGTCGGGCAGCCCTCCGACGTTGTGGTGGCTTTTGATATTGGCCGCACCTTGACCGCCACCCGATTCGACCACGTCCGGATAGAGCGTGCCCTGCACCAGGAACTCGACCTCGCCGGCTTCACCGACCACCTCCCGCGCAGCTGACTCAAAGGTCCGGATGAATTCCCGACCGATGATCTTGCGCTTCTGCTCCGGATCGGCCACGCCGGAGAGTGCGGACAGGAATTGCTCTGAAGCATCGACCACCTTCAGGTCCACCCCGGTCGCCGCCACATAGTCGCGCTCCACCTGCTCGGCCTCACCCTTGCGGAGTAAACCATGATCAACAAAAACACAGGTGAGCTGACTGCCGACGGCACGTTGCACCAGCGCCGCCGCGACCGCGGAGTCGACTCCGCCGGAGAGCCCGCAGATGATGTGCTTGCCGCCGACCTGGTGCTGAATCGCCAGCACCGACTCGTCGACGATGTTCGCGGGTGTCCAGTCGGGCGTGCAGCCGGCGATGGTGAACAAGAAGTTTTCCAATACCTGCTGGCCACGTTCGGTGTGCAGCACCTCGGGGTGCCATTGGACGCCGGCCAGGCGGCGGTCGAGGTCCTCGAACGCAGCAACGGCCGCGCGTGCCGAGGTGGCGATCACCCGAGATCCGTCCGGGGGCGCGGTCACTTCGTCGCCGTGAGACATCCAGGCGCTGAGAGTTGCGGGCAATCCGGCGAGGAGCGTGCTCGCATCGGTGAGGCTCACTGCGGTCCGGCCGTACTCACGCATCCCGGTTCGAGCGACCGATCCGCCGAGGACTTGGGCCATGGCCATGAAGCCGTAGCAGATACCGAACACTGGTGCGCCGCTCTCGACCAGCGACGCGTCGAGTTGGGGGGCTCCGGGCTCGTACACCGACGACGGCCCGCCGGAGAGAATGATCGCTTTGGGCTGCCGAGCCAGAATCTCCGCTGCCGAGGCGGTGTGCGGCACGATCTCGGAATAGACCTTCGCCTCACGTACCCGGCGGGCGATCAGCTGCGCGTATTGGGCCCCGTAGTCGACCACTAACACCAGATCGTGGTCTCGCTGGCTCATCTCGCGTCCTCTCCCCGCTCAGTCCGAGAGCGATGAGTCTATGGCTTTCCCGCCACATCTCCGGTCTCGCAGGCCAAGAGACGCCGATCCACTCTAGGCCCGGCCGGCCTTCTTCATCACCCTGAGCATTCCGGTCATAACGGAGGTGAACGACTTGCCATCGAGGCCGTGACTGGGAGCGATGGGGATTCCGGTTTGAGTCGCGACAGACTGGACATCGACGAAGCGCCGGATGCCTTCCCGTCCTTGGCGGCGCCCGAGGCCGGAATCCTTCATGCCGCCCATCGGCGCGTCGATGCTGCCGAAGGTAGCGGCGAAGCCCTCGTTGACGTTCACGGTGCCACATTTGATCTTGCTCGCCACCCGGCGACCGCGATCATGGTCTGTGGTCCAGACACTCCCATTGAGGCCGTAGTCGGAGTCGTTGGCCGATGCCACGGCCTCCTCCTCGCTGGCAACCGGATAGACGCTGACCACCGGACCGAACGTCTCCTGGGCACAGCAGTCCATGTCCGGAGTAACACCGGTCAAGATGGTGGGCTCGTAGAAGAACTCACCGAGATCCTCCCGCTGCCGTCCGCCGGTCTGCACGGTGGCGCCCTTGCTCCTCGCGTCCTCGACATGAGCACAGACGCGCTCCAGCTGATCATGATTGATCAGGCTGCCCATGTCGTGGTCGAAGTCGGGCGCATCGCCGAGCCGGATCGCCTGGGTACGCGCGACGAAGGCTCGGATGAACGGCTCGAAGAGCGGCTCCACAACATAGATCCGTTCGGTCGCCACACACAGCTGACCGGCGTTGGAGAACGAGGCTCGCACGGCGCCCTCGGCAGCTGTCTCGACGTCAGCGTCGTCCAAGATCACCATCGGGTTCTTGCCACCCAGCTCCAGCGAACAGCCGATCAGCCGACCGGCACACTGGGCGGCTACCGTACGTCCGGTAGCAGTCGATCCCGTGAAGCACACGTAGTCGCTAGCGTCGATCAATTCACGCCCCACCACTGCGCCACGACCGTGCACCACCTGCCACAGGTCCGCCGGAAGGCCGGTCGAGCGCAACAGCTCAACCGCCGCCAATGCGACCAACGGAGTCTGGTGATCAGGCTTGAGCATGACCGCGTTGCCTGCGACGAGAGCCGCCAGCCCGTCGGATATCGCCATGGTCAGCGGATAGTTCCACGGCCCGATGACACCGACGATGCCTTTCGGCACGTAGTGCCGGTCGACCCGGGTCAGCACGGGCACCAGGCCTTCGCCCCGCTCGGAGCGTAGGTAGCGCCGGGCGGTGCGTCCGTAGTAGCGCGCGGTGAGCGCAACGTGCAGCACCTCCTCGGCGGCACTCAACCTCGCCTTTCCCACTGACTGCAGCAGGTCGATGAAGTAGTCCCGCCGGTCCAACAGGTGATCATGAAAATCGAGCAGCAGCTGGGCCCGATCTTCGATTGACCGAGCGGCCCAGGTGGCCTGGCCCCGGCGGGCCAGCTGCGCGCCGACCTCGACATCGGCCGCGGTGGAGGTCGGTAGCTCCCCCATCGGCTGCCCGGTGAGTGGTGAACGCAACTCCATGGCCGGTCCTGTCGCGGTGAGCAACGCCCCCAATCGATCCACGTCAGAATTGGAGACTGCTTGCACGCTCATGCCGCCCAGAGTAGTGGCGGACCGTGTTCCCGCAGCGTCGGTAGCGCGCGAGCGAGCGTGGTGCGGATGGCAGCATCGGACCATGGACAGTGACGTCATCGTGGTCGGCGCAGGACTGGCTGGTCTCGTCGTCGCCTCCGAGCTGGCAGCAGCCGACCGTTCGGTGATCATGCTTGATGCGGAGTCCCTGGATTCGGTGGGCGGTCAGGCGCACTGGTCGCTCGGCGGGCTGTTCATGGTGAACTCGCCGGAGCAGCGGAGGCTGCGGATTCACGACTCCGAAGAGCTGGCCATGGCCGACTGGCTGGGCAGCGCCGCCTTCGACCGGGGCGAGGACTATTGGCCGCGCCGCTGGGCCGAGGCGTACGTGCACTTCGCTTCCGGCGAGCAGCGCCGCTGGCTGCACGACCTGGGTGTCCGCTGGTTCCCGCTGGTCCAGTGGGCCGAACGCGGCGGCTACGCCGCTCCCGGCCACGGCAACTCGGTGCCGCGTTTCCATCTCACCTGGGGTACCGGGCCAGCATTGGTCGAGCCCTTCGCGGGCCGCGTCCGGCATTCCAGGGTGGTGCGGATCCGATCCCGGCACCAGGTCACGTCGCTGAACGTGGAAGATTCCGGCGTACGCGTGTCCGGCCAGGTGCTGGAGCCGACCGATCTCCCGCTGGGCGTTCAGACGTCGCGAACTCCGGTCGGTGAGTTCACCTTCACAGCCCAGGCCGTCGTTGTCGCGAGTGGAGGTATCGGCGGAAGTTTCGATCTCGTCAGGCAGAACTGGCCAGCGGGCTGGG
>DATLQP010000173.1:0-7041 GCA_035535155.1 Propionibacteriaceae bacterium | reverse complement strand
GGGTCGATCGGTGCTGCGCGTAGAGCCGAATAGCAAGGACACTGCTTGCAATGGCGCTGTGCGACTCGCTCAAGGCATGGATGAGATCATCGGTCGCCGCGGCCTGCTGACTGCAGCCCTCGAGAAGGCATACCGAAAGGGCGAGACCGGCTGCCCACGTCCAGGCGCGCACCCAGACTTGCCTCCAAGCGACATTTCGGCCGAGATGGCGGTCTCGGCGCAGGTGGGATTTCACCTCATCAGTGATTGCGGAGCATGGACACCAGTTGGGACTTCTTTTTGCCTGAGTAGCCGGACAGGCCTAGGTCTTTGGCGCGTTTACGCAAGTCGTCGACGGTCCAGTCGTCGTACGAGCCGGACTGGCCACCCTTGCTTCCCACCGAGGATTGGCCGCGGGCCGCCGCCGCGTTGGCAATCCGAGCTGCCTTCTCCTTCGACCCGCCCTGTTCTCGGATCCCTTCGTAAACTTTGGAGTCCTTGACACTTGGGCCCGGCTTCTTCTTGCCCGACATGATTCTCTCCTTTCAGCTGGTCCGCTTTCTTGACGGCTGCCCCGGCGCTGGTCGATGGGCTCCCACGATCACCGGTAGCACCGCGATGATGATCACTACGAGCAGCGTGATGCCGGCCAAGACGAATGCAGCGACCCGGCCGACCACCAGATCGAAGATCAACAGCACGGTGCCGACCAAGATGATGCCAACCCCGACAAGCGCGATCCGCAGGATGATGTGTGCGGTTTGCACGATGGTCTGCTTCGCACCCTTGCGGAACAGACCGCGGTGCAAGCTCACGGGCGCGAGTCCGAGCGCGGTCGTCACGACGGCAGCGATAACGAGGATGAGGTAGACCCGTTGCTGAAACATCGTCAGGTCGTCGAACTTGGGCTGAAAAGCAATAGTGAGGAGGAAGCCGGTCAGGATCTGAGTGCCAGTCTGAGTGACCCGCAGCTCCTGGAGAATTTCGGCCCAATTGCGGTCCATCCGCTCGTTCAGGGTCTCGTGGCGCCCGTCCGTCGGGTCCGCGTCAGCGTCGATGTCCGCAGTCCGTCGGTCCGTCATCGTGATCTCTCAGCACGCATGTTTCACACTCCCGTGTGTTAAAAACCCCGGCCGCGGGGTGCCTAAACATCTGACCTGGCGAGAACACGAACCCTGGCCGCCACGGTGAGCTCGTGCGTTTGTCAGGCTGACCCTCGGCCAATCTGTCTTCGTCAAGCCGGTGAGCCGCCATTTTCGGCCGAGCGACGGCTCGGTCAGGAGCTGCCGACGATCTGTTCGATGATTGCCGTTGTCGACACGGACGGCGTACGCGGCAGGTAGACGACCTGACAGATGTCGTTGAGGTAGTCGAACTTGCCCTGCCAGTCATCGCCCATCACCAGAATGTCGGCCTTGTGTTCCAGGACGTACTCACGTTTCTGTTCGAGGCTTTCTTCGATGAAGACGTCGTCGACAGCCTTGACATTGGCAACAATCTCGAGCCGTTCCTCCTGGCTGAACACCGGATTGCGACCCTTCTTGGCAAAGTTGAGCTTGTCCGAGGAGACCCCGACCACCAGCCGGTCACCGAGGGACGCCGAGCGATTGAGCACCCGTACGTGGCCGACGTGGAATACGTCGAATGTGCCGAAGGTGATCACCGTCTTGCTCGCCAACTCAACTGCTCCGTTCTGATTGCTTCGCTCGCCAACCCTAGAGGGTCAGCGGGGTGGACGGGCAAGGACAGCACGCCAACGGTGCGAGCCGGGCGGATCACGAAGTTCCTCCACGCTCACCATCTCCAGGCCCTCGACCTCGAAGGATTCAATATCGGCACGAGTGAGCGGCCAGGGCGGACCATCAACCGACTGGCCGGCGTCGCGCGCGACGGCAAGCACGAGCAATATGCCCCCCGACGCGACGAAGTGCCCGACATGCAGCGTAACGGTCGGACGAAGGCGTACCGGCAGAGCTTGAGTGGTGTAGGTCTCCACGACGAGGTCGAAGTGGTGGCGCCACTCGGCGGGCGGATTCAGTAGGTCGGCCACCCGGAAGTCGACGGGGCTCGCCGGGAAACGGCGCCGCGCGGCCTCGATCGCGGACACCGAGATGTCAAAGGCGATCACGCGATATCCCTGCGCCGCCAAATACGCAGCGTCATCCCCGAACCCCGAACCAACCACCAAGGTCCGGCCTCCCGATAGGCCGACCTGCTGTTCGATCCACTCGACCAGCAGCGGGTGCGGTGCTCTGCGATCCCAGGGCACGATGGCGCGCCCGTCGGCCGCCTCGGCATACAGCCGCTCGAACCAGCCGGCCGCGTCGCCCTCGCGGAAGGCATCCCGTGACAGTCGCCGCGCGTCGTCGTCAGGCCCCTGTGCCGTCATGGCTCCATCTTGACCGACCGCGACAGCAGCCAACTCGTAGGAGCTGCGAGCAGCGGAGATACGCGAGCAGCTCACCAAGTAATGGGGCCTTAGTTCAGGTCCTTCAAAACCAGCTCGAGCTGGTCCAGACCATGATCAAGCTGGCTTTCGCTGATCACCAAGGGCGGCGCCAGGCGAATGGTCGACCCGTGCGTGTCCTTGGCCAGCACATACCGTCGCGCCAGCGCCTCACAAACGTCGCGTCCCGTGCCAAGCCGAGGGTCAATGTCGACTCCTGCCCACAAGCCCCGGGATCGGATAGAAATCACACCGCGACCGATCATGCGATCCAACCGCTCGCGCAGCTGCAAGCCGAGCCTGGTGGCGCGCTCCTGATACTCGCCGGTCTCGAGCAGCTGAACAACGGCCAGACCGAGGGCACAGGCGAGTGGATTGCCGCCGAATGTGCTGCCGTGCTGCCCAGGCCGTAGCACGCCCAGCACATCATGATCAGCAACGACTGCCGACACCGGCACGATCCCGCCACCCAGCGCCTTACCGAGCAGGTAGACATCGGCGATGACATCCTCGTGCTCGCAAGCGAGGGTACGGCCGGTACGGCCGAGTCCTGACTGGATCTCATCGGCAATGAACAGCACCCGATGCTTGCTCGTCAGCTCACGTACTCCAGCCAGATAGCCGGGGGGTGGGATCCGTACCCCCGACTCACCCTGTATTGGCTCCAGTAGTACCGCGACGACAGCGTCTGTGATCGCCTCACGAATAGCTTCAAGATCACCGTAGGGCACCATCACGAAGCCCGGAGTGTACGGTCCGAAGTGATCATGTGCTGACGGATCATCGGAGAAGCTGACGATCGTGGTGGTACGGCCATGGAAGTTGCCGGTGGCCACGATGATCACTGCCCGGCCGTCCGGCACGCCCTTGACCTCGTAGCCCCACTTGCGGGCAACCTTGATCGCCGACTCGACCGCTTCCGCGCCGGTGTTCATGGGCAGCATCATGTCTTTGCCGATCAGGGTCGCCAGCCCATCGGCAAACGGCGCCAACTGATCATGGTGGAACGCCCGCGAGGTGAGCGTAAGACGATCGAGCTGATCCTTTGCCGTGGCGACCAGCGTCGGATGGCGGTGCCCGAAGTTGTTGGCCGAGTACGCCGCGAGAAAGTCCAGGTACTGCGTGCCCTCGGTGTCGGTGAGCACCGCGCCCGATCCGCCTGACACAACGACATCGAGGGGGTGGTAGTTGTGAGCGACATGCTCGTCCTCGAGCTGCAACAACTGGCTGGCGCTGCTGAGAGTGGTGTGGTCCATGGTGATCACGATGATGCTCCTGCCGACCGTTGGGATGGGATGGTGGGGACGAGACTCGAGACGTCGTCACTCAGCGCGACTGTGCTGCGCGGCACGACTGTGTTGCGCAGCGCGATGAGCGCAGGCCTGATCTCCTGCGTGCAGCACTTCACGCTGCCGCCACCCTTGATCAGCTCGCTGAGGTCAACTGAGATCGGCCAGTACCCACCGGCGGCTAGATCTTCGCGTAGCTGGCGGGCCCCGGAGGGGATGAAGACATGCAGTCCATCGCTGACCGCGTTGAGTCCGAAGGCGTACGCGTCATGCTGGTTCGCAATCAATGCATCAGGAAACAGCTCGGCTAGCAGCTCCCGGCTTGGCAGACTGAACGCTTCGGGGTAGTAGGCAATGTGATCACGCTCGTCGTCGAGAACCGATAGCGCGAGATCGAGATGGAACCAACGCGGATCGATGAGCTCAAGGCTGATAACCTCGCGGCCCGTCAGTATTGCGAGCTCGCGGTGAGCCTGCAGAGAAGTCCGAAAGCCGTAGCCGGCAAGGATTCTCCGCGACAGGACGGCGAAATCGCCCTCGGCCTCATTGACCGCGTTCGGCCGAGGCAGGTTCCCGCCGCCGTACAAGATCCCGTTGCGACGATGCCACTCTGCGTGTACAACAACCTCGGCCGCGCGTTGCTTATTGGCGAATTTGGCCGGAAGGGTGTGACCATCCACCACGGTCGCGCCGTTTGCGGCAAAGACCATGTCCGGCATGCCTGGCAGTGGCTGCAGAAGGTCCACTCGATGGCCGGTGGAGCGATAGGCCTCGACAAGCCCTGACCACTGGCGGATGGCCAACCTACGGTCGACCTGACCGCTCGGATCCATCCACGGATTGATCGAATAGACCACGTCGAAATAGGTCGGCGGGCACATGAGGTAGTGCCGAAGCCTCGCGCGCCGCATAGGGCGCCCAATCAGGTTCAGCACAGTTGTTGTCACTCTTGAAGGGTAGGGTCTGAAATGGCGCAAGTCCGATAGTGTGATCAACGAAAACGAGGAGAGTCTATTGCGTCTTGATGAAATTGATCACAAGATCCTTGCGCGTCTCACCGATCATGGCCGAGAGAGCTTCGCCATGCTCGGGCACCACATCGGACTGTCAACTGCGGCTACCAAAAGGAGGGTGGATCGGCTCCGTCTGAGCGGCGTCATCAGGCGCTTCACAGCCGAGATTGAGCCCGCCGCGCTGGGCTGGACGATCGAGGCTTTCGTCGAGGTCTACTGCGAGGGACGGGTGCCGCCGGAACGGATGCGGGAGATGGTGAGCACTATTCCTGAGGTGGCGGAGGCATACACCGTGACGGGTGAGGCGGACGGTATCCTCCGGGTCCGCGCCGCCGATACCACTCACTTCGAGAAGGTCCTTGGCATCATCCGCAACCATCCCGGCGTCGCTCGCACCCGATCCTCGCTCGTTCTCTCCCGACTCTGAGAACCCGCGACATCAACAGACGGTCGCCACGCTGACTGACTGATCGTCCACAGATCCGCCTCGCACCGAACGATCTCGCTGCGGGTCAAGATGCTTCCGACGTGCATCACCGATATGTCGCATGATCCGGCCCAATCTTCGCGTGTCCGAGACGCGGCCCACCGTATGGAGGCATGCGTTAGTTTCAACAGAGTGAGGCTGCCGCAGTGACCGAGACCAGTCCTCCTGTCGAGTCAGGCCGTGTGGGGGCGGCGCCGGGGCGCCGCATTCGCGTCACCGACTTCCACACCGCCAAGCGTCAACACGAGCGCTGGGCCATGCTGACCAGCTACGACCAGTACACTGCCGAGCTCTTCGATGAGGCCGGGGTCTGGGCACTGCTTGTCGGCGACTCCGCTGCCAACAATGTCTACGCCTACGACACCACGCTGCCCGTCACAGTGGACGAGCTGCTGCCGTTGGTTCGCGCCGTGGTCAAGTCCACCAAGCGTGCCTTTGTCATCGGCGATCTGCCCTTCGGCTCGTACGAGGACGGGCCGTCCCAAGCCCTCGAGACCTCGATCCGCTTCATGAAGGAAGGCGGCTGCCACGCGGTGAAGTTCGAGGGTGGGGCACGCGTTGCAGAGCAGATCGGCAAGGTCACCGACGCCGGCATCCCGGTTATGGGTCACATCGGCTTCACCCCACAAAGCGAGCACCAGCTCGGCGGCTATCGAGTGCAGGGCCGCGGCGACGACGCGAAACGACTGCTTGATGACGCTCACGCCGTCGAAGACGCCGGAGCTTTCGCCGTGGTGTTGGAAATGGTCCCAGGTGATCTGGCGAGCAAAGTGACCGCCGAACTGCAGATCCCAACGGTCGGCATCGGCGCGGGCCCGGACTGCGACGCGCAAGTTCTCGTCTGGCAAGACATGCTTGGTCTGAGACGCGGCAGAGTGCAGCGCTTCGTCAAGCAGTACGCGAACCTGGCCAAGATCATCGGCGACGCGGCCACCGCGTACATCGACGAGGTCAGGGATGGCACGTTCCCTAGTGAGCAGCACACGTTCGCCTCGACCATTCCGAATCCTGAGGCCAAGTCATGAAGATCACCCAGAGCATCACCGAATACAACGCGTTCCGCAACACCCTCGAAGGGCCTACTGCTCCCCGGCTTGCCTTCGTGCCAACGATGGGCGCCTTGCACGAGGGCCATCGTTCCCTGATCAAACTGGGACGATCACTTGGCGATGTGGTTGCGGTCAGTATCTTCGTGAATCCGCTGCAGTTCGGGCCTGGTGAGGACTATGCCCGTTATCCGCGACCCCTCGATGATGATCTTGAGGTCTGCGAGGCGGAAGGCGTCGACGTCGTGCTCGTGCCGAGCGTCAGCGATCTCTATCCGCCCGGGCGACAGATAACCCTCGACGCCGGCGCCCTGGGATCAGTGCTAGAAGGACGCTCGCGGCCGGGGCACTTCAACGGAGTGCTCACCGTAGTCCTCAAGTGGTTCAACATCGTCCGGCCACAGATCGCGATCTTGGGCCAGAAAGACGCGCAGCAGCTGGCCTGTATCCAGCGCATGGTGAGCGACCTGAACATCCCCGTCGAGATCGTCGGCGCACCGATTGTCCGAGAACCCGATGGACTCGCCATCTCCAGCCGCAACGTCTTCCTCACCGCGACCGAGCGCTCCGTGGCGCGCAGTATCTCCGCGGCACTGGAGAAGGCGGCAACTCAGAGCTCCGTCCCGGCGGCCCGAGCAGCGGCCTACGAGGTACTGGATCGCGCGGAGGCCGAGCCGTGCTTCCAGCTCGACTACGCCACCATCGTCAATCCGGCAACATTCACCGAAGTTGCAGATGATCACGTAGGGTCGGCGACGTTTGTGGTGGCGGCCCGAGTGGG
>DATLQP010000172.1:0-7006 GCA_035535155.1 Propionibacteriaceae bacterium | reverse complement strand
TGGCGCCCCGGCGCAGACTGCACGAGGCGAGCCGGCGCGAGGTGGCAGCGAGGTCGGTCACTTTGTCTGACCAGAGCCCAGCGCCGTAGGCCTCCAATGTGACGATGTTGAAGACCCGATCAACCGAGTCGGTGGTGAAGGTGAACTCCGCTGGATCGGGACCCAGATTGGGAAGGTCCGTGCTGAACATCGCCTCGACGTGGGCAGCACCGCCATAATCGGAGTTCCCGTGATAGCGGTCACCCTCCATGATCGCGGGGTGGCTGCGGTGCGCTTCCTTGATGACCGAGGAGTCCAGCCCTTGCAGGTCGTACGGGCAGATCAGCCAGAGTGGAATCTTCGGGTCGACCGCCAGATTGAGCAAGGCCTCATGAAGCTGGCATTCCAGAATCTCTTCTGGCCGACGACCGGCCCAAATCGGCTCACCCACACCGCGTACCGGGCGTCCATAACCCGAATGCTGATCAACGAACTTCTGCCAAGCGGGAATGATCCGTGCAGGATTCCGGCCAAGCTTGGCCATGTCGACGAATTTCACTTTGCGAGCCTGGGTGCCGAGGCTTTCGCGCAACCAGTTGGCATGGCGCCGGACTACGGCGACCATAACGGCCTCGCCTGCCGCCAGGCCGTCCTCGACGAATGGTGTGAGGACAGAGGCATAGTCGTCAGCATCACGCCACATGAACGCTTCGTGCCGATAACTTTGTTGCGATCTTGGTGGTGCGGCTTGCGGCATACGTTTCCTCAAGCAAAGGGCGACAGGCGTCGGTAGGGGGTTCCACGACACTGGTGCGGCCGCATCTCGGGGCTAAAATGCTTGCTCGCGAGTTCTGACGAACTTTACCGAAGCAGACGCCGAGCGCCAAAACCAGTTCCGCCGAAAATGGACACTTCGTGACGAGAATCAAGGGTCGACGGCAAATTCTTTGCGCGGTTGCACAAGATCTTTCTTGGTGCCTGTCTCCCGTCATCATTCGCAGGCCGAGATCAAGTGCGCCTCGCAGCTTCGCGGTCGCGTTAGTGCATCCGACCTAAAGTGGCGCCATGTCGGCACGCTGGCTGGTCGTGCTCCTGACCGCGGCTGCCTTCGTCGCGACGCCTCTGTTGATTGCCTCACGTCCGGCCATGCCCTCTGACACTTCTGTCATCGAGCTGGCCGGCCGAATCCAACAATCGGCCAATGTCGGGTGGTCAGGATTCGTGGAGACCGACGGAACACTGCAGGTGCCCGACAACGAGTCATTTGCCACACTGGCTCAACTGCTCGGAGAGAACACCCAGCTTCGGGTCTGGTGGCGCGGCCTGGATGATTGGCGGGTCGACCGGATCCGCGGTACCGGCGAGACCGATCTGTTCCGCCAAGGCAGTGGCACCGTTCGGTGGGTCTTCGAGTCCAAAACCGCGACCTATTCCCCTGTCTCCAAGATCAGATTGCCTGATGCCTCAGATCTGCTGCCGCCAACCTTCGCCCGGTCCGTGCTGCAGGGCGTACGGATGAGCGAACTAAGCCCGCTGCCAGGGCGGCGGCTCGCGGGCATCAACGCAGCGGGCCTGCGACTTACGCCGAGCGACAAGGCAACCACCGTCGGCCATGTCGACATCTGGGCTGATGCAGTCAGCGGGCTGCCGCTCGAGGTAGAGCTGTACGGCGTTGGCGACCAGCGTCCTGTGCTCACCACAACGCTTCGTGAGCTCAAGCTCGGCGCACCCTCCGCTTCGACGACGAGGTTCACCTTGGCTGGCGGCATACGAGTCGTCTACGAGGAATCGGTCGACGTCGCTGCAGCGGCAAACGCGCTCGCACGGTACGATCTGCCCGCTTCGCTTGCCGGGTTGAGTTCACGCGACGGCGAGGATCCGGGCGCAGTCGGGATCTATGGGCATGGCCCGACGACCTTGATCGCCTTGCCATTACGCGGCCGGGTCGCCAGACCACTGCGGCAACAACTCCACGATCGCGGCAACGCGCAGGTCACCGACGTCGGTACCTTGGTGCCGGTCGGTCCCGTCGGACTGCTGATTACCCCGTTTCGGGGACGCGGCGAGGCCTTCTTGCTGGCCGGTACGGTGCCGGCAGAAACCCTACAGCGGGCAGCGGCAGAGTTGCTGGAGCGCCAATGACGGGCGCCGACGCGACCAACGGGCATGTCATCAGAACGCGAGCACTGACCAAGCGCTACGGCGAGCTGCGCGCTGTCGACGGCGTGAACCTGGAAGTTCGCGCGGGCGACGTGTACGGATTCCTCGGCGCGAACGGTTCGGGCAAGACCACCACCGTGCGCATGCTGCTGGGACTGGTGCTCCCGACCTCCGGCGAAGCGGAGGTGCTGGGGATGCCAATGCCAACTGCCCGCCGAAGCGTGCTGCCACGCATCGGCTCACTCGTGGAGAGCCCGGCCGCCTACCCGCACCTGTCCGGCAGCGCAAATCTCGCGTTGCTCGATGCAACCGGATCCGACCGCAGCCGACGAGAAGAGCGACGCACCCGGATACGCACTGCACTGGAGCAGGTTCGCCTCAACCCCGGTGATCGCCGACCGGTCCGCACTTACTCACAAGGCATGCGTCAGCGGCTCGGACTGGCCGCCGCCCTGATGCGCCAACCGACACTGCTGATCTTGGATGAGCCAAGCAATGGACTCGACCCCCAAGGCATCCAGGAGATCCGGAAGCTGTTGCTGCAGCTCAACGCCGAAGGCACAACGATCTTCCTCTCCAGCCACTTGCTTGCCGAGATCGAGCAGATGTGTACCCATGTCGGGGTCCTGCGCGATGGGCGGTTGATCTTGCAGGAGGAGTTGGACACCCTGTTGCGACCGACTGGTCTGGTAGCGGTCCGGACGCCGGACATCGACCGCTGCACAGAGTTGCTCGGTGACGTTGTGGCGTCCGTCGCGGATGACCGGCTGCTCGTGCGCGCCGAGGATCCGGCCCGGCTCAACGCCTACCTGGTCGGTGAGGGCGTACGCGTGGACGAGATCGGCCCCTACCGCAGGACTCTGGAGGAGATCGTTCTCGAAGCTGAGGCACGAGCATGATCGTCGTCGAGTTGATCAAGATGATCTGTCGGCCGCGTACCTGGCTCATTCTCGGGATGCTGGTTGCCCTACCGACTCTGGTGGCGGTCCTGCTGGCGGTTACTGATCTTGGTCCGCGACCCGGTACAGGTCCGCCCTTCCTTTCGGCCGTTCTCAGCGACGGCACGCTCTTCCCACTCGCCGCGCTCGGTGTCGTGCTGCCTCTGTTGCTGCCGATCGCCGTCGCCGTACTGGGTGGCGACGCCATCGCCGGAGAAAGCCAGACCGGCACGCTGCGCTATCTCCTCACCCGGCCAGTTGGCCGCACCCACCTGCTGCTCGCCAAACTCGCCACCGTCGTGGCGTTCGTGCTGCTTGCCGTCTTTGCCGTTGCCGGAGTGAGCTACGCCGAGGGCCGCCTCTTGCTAGGCCGAGCCCCGGCCACCGGCACCGTAAGCCTGAGTGGCTCGACGCTCACCCAGCAGGAGCTCACCTGGCGAACCGCGCTGGCGCTTGGTTACGTGATCATCTCAATGCTCGGCGTCGCAGCAATCGCCTTGTTTTTCTCGACCCTGACGAGGTCGGGTATCGGTGCGGCTCTTGGCACTATCGGCGTCCTGGTCGCGTCAACCGTGTTGCTCGGACTGGACGCGGCGGACGCGTTGCATCCGTTCCTGCCGACCCGTTACTGGCTGGCGTTCGTCGATCTGTTCCGCGACCCGATTCTGTGGCGAGACGTGGTGCGTGGGCTGGTGGTTCAGCTGGGATATCTGACTGTTTTCACGTTGGCTGCGTGGGCAAACTTCGGCACCAAAGATATCGACGACTGAAGATCAACAAGCGACATCGCTCGGTGCCCGAGGCATCTCGGCGCCGAGCACCGAGCCAAGCGCCGCCAGTACGACGGGGCTGCTGGGCAGGTCGCCGTGCGCCGTTGTCGAGCCTGGACAGACATCCTGGACGACGATGTTGATGGCACCCGACAAGGCAGCAGAATCCACAGGCGTCACCACCTGATCGCTTGTCGACCGAACGGTTGACCAGAGTGGCCCAGCGGGCGTCTCATCGCCGGCGTTCAGCCGACGCAGCAGATCGCTGTCGGGAATCAATTGCTCGCAAGCAGCAGCACATCCGCCAGCAAATTCGGCTCCGAGGGCTGCCTGACTCGATCCGTGGTGTGGCGAGCCGAGTGTGAGGACGCGCCGCGCGACCTTCGCACCGCCGTCGTCTCGTACCCAGACCCGGGCAACGACCCCGCCCGCTGAGTATCCAATGACGTCAACCGAGGCCGCCCCGGCATCCTCGCGTACCCGAGCAGCGACCTCGGCGAGATGCTGGGCTTGCACCCGAAGATCACCAGTGCCATCCCCTACCGGTTCCACCATGACAGCGATCCGGCCAGCTGAGCGTAATGCAGTCACCAGCGGCTGAAGCGATTGGAGATTGCCGCCGTACCCCGGCACCAACAGGACCGGGCCGGGCTCTGTCTGCGGGACGGGATGAACGGAGCTGGCCGTAACGCGGACCACGGCGATCACGGCGATGGTCATGATCAACAACAGCACCACGGCTGCAGCGCCCAGTGCCAGACGTCGTCGTTGCGGGGAGAGCGCGTCAAACACGGATCACCCGATCTGCAACTGCACAACGACGCCGGCGTGGTCCGATGGCCAGAGGCCGGTGACCGGATCTCGATCCCTCAGTTCGTTCCCGCTGACTTCGGCTCGGCTGGCCGTGATCTGGTCCGGCGATGCCGGCCTAGCCAGTACGAGGTCGATGCGCCGGGTGAAATGCGGGGTTGTGTTGTTGGCGAGCTCGGCTAGTGAAGCCGTATTGCCTGGGCCGGCCCGACCCGGCTGCTCCAGCCAGAGATCGGTGAATCCGTGATCCTCGGTGATCAACCGGTACGCACCGCCGGTTCCAAGGGGCAGCGGCGCACGTGCCGCCACGCTTGCCGGGTTCGAATTGCAGTCGCAGACGACCACCGTGGACAGACGTGTGTCACCCGCTGGCCCGCTGAGCAGCTCATCTGCCTGCGCTCGGGCCAGCTTGGCGCTGTGCGACTCCAGGTGGGTGGTGATGAACCGGATGGTGGTCGGTCCGACGGCGACATCAGCCCAGGCGTACCCGCGTACGAAAGGAAAAGTCACATCACCAAGCTGGACCTTGAACTCCGTTGCGTACTGACCACCGCCGCGGTCCTCGACCTGGATTCCGGAGTCGCTTCGGAACAAGATCACATCGCGATCGGTGAGACGCACATCCTCGGCCGCCCCAGCCGTAGCGGACAAGGGGTTGCCGGTGAAGGCCGGCGCCTCCACATCTGACTCCTGCTGCACCGAGCCAGCCTCATAGCGAGTGCCGCGGCTGGCCAGATCGTTGAGCAAGATCGCCAGAAAGTCATAGTCGACCTCCGTCGCGTTGAGTTGGCCGATCCGGTCCAGCTGCATGGGTCCGTGGCGCCAGAGCGCAACCTCCTGAAGGCCGACAAGATCGGGCCGTGCGGCTGCGATCTCATCGGCGAGCAGCCGGCTTCGAGTCCTGAAGTCGGTGCGCTCTACGATCTCCCGCAGCTCGTGGTTGGCATGACCCAGGGCAAGCACTCCGTCAGCACCTGTTTTGTCGAACGCCGCGCGTATCGGGCGGTCAATGTTCCCGCCCAGATAGAGGTTGCGGGTCATCACTGTCAACGACTGGCCGCCACTCGCCGCGTATTCGCTCCCGGCGCTGCCGCTTCTGATGGTGCCGACGCTGATCAGAGCCCCCACGCAAATGATCGTGAGGGCGAGCGTTATCCAGAGCCACGTACGGGTCCTGCCTCGGCGGAGCGCCACAACATCCATTCTCTGCGGCGCATCACTCAATGGTTGGTGCTGGTGGACCGGAGCGCCTCAAGCTCATCCTCGACGGCGGCTGTGACGCGAGCGGTCTCTCCCGTGGCGAGCAAGTCAAGCAATGCACCGCGCAGCGTCGCAAGAATCCTGGTGCGTTGCTGGGCACCCGCGGCAGTAGAGCGGAAAACCTCAGGCTGATGCTCCTGGAGCAGTTGCAACCAGTCGCGCACGGTCGATTCTGCAAAGCCTCCCCACGGACCCTGCGAGGTCGTCAGCGATCGACCATAGGCTTCCACCCAGAGGTAGAGGAGATCTCGATGCTGTGCATCTGACAACCACTGCCAGAGCCACGCCGCAGCGTCCGCGAGATCAGTATGTCTCTGCTCAGCGACGGTCTTGAGCATCGCTAGCTCAGCTTCGCGAGCGCGGGTCAGCAGTTCACGGACGAGGCCGTCCTTGGAACCGAACAAGAACAGCAACACTCGCGGACTGGAGCCAATGGCCTCGGCCAGAGGCCGCAACGACATGTCGATCAAGCCGTGTTGCAACACGTATCGATAAGACCGCTCGAGCAATTCCGCCTTGCGGGGTGATGGAGATTTGCCGCTGCCGATCACGGTGTCATTGTGCCTGAAACGACTGTGTCAGTGCCGTCCTGCCAGCTAAGCTTACTGAAACAGTTGTGTCAGCGGGTCTGAAAGGGCAATCGTCGTGCCGGAGTCCGAACGACCGTCCATCGCTATCCGGCAGGCAGATCGGTCTGGCGATCTTGGTTGGGTTGTGATGGCTCATGGCGAGCAGTACGCCGCCGAATTCAGCTGGAACACCGAATTCGAAGCGCTGGTTGCTCGCATCGTCGCCGGCTTTGCTGCTGATCATGACCCGGACCGCGAGCGGGCCTGGCTCGCCGAGGTGGACGGGCAACGTGTTGGCTGCGTGTTCTGTGTACGCAAAGATCATGCGACGGCTCAGCTGCGGATCCTGCTAGTCAGCAGCGCCGGCCGTGGCCAGGGACTGGGTCGCCGTTTGATTCAGGCCTGCATTGACTTCGCGCGTTCTGCCGGTTACAGCCGACTGGTGCTCTGGACCAATGACTCGCTTGCAGCTGCGCGTCATCTCTACCTTGCCGCCGGGTTCACTCTCGTCGACGAGGCG
>DATLQP010000171.1:0-2434 GCA_035535155.1 Propionibacteriaceae bacterium | reverse complement strand
CCTTCGACAAGCTCAGGGCACATACCGACAAGCTCAGGGCGGGCGTTCCGTGACAGTGTGGCGTCGTGCGCATCTTGTTCTCGACGACGGCTGGGACCGGGCACTTCGGCCCGCTCATCCCGTTCGCCAGGGCCTGTGCTGCCGCAAGTCACACGGCCGCAGTAGCCGCGCCGGTTCGCTTCGCCGAGGCTGTCTCTGGAGCGGGTTTCGCCCACCTGCCCTTCGATGAGCCTGCTCCGGACGTCATAGGCCAGATCTTCGGCAGGATTTCCCAGCTCAGCTTCGAGGAAGCCAATCGGGTCATCGTCGCTGAGCTTTTCGGCCGCCTTGATGCCCAGGCGGCGCTCCCAGCAATGACCAAGATCATCAACGATTGGCAGCCTGATCTGGTGGTGCGCGAACCCTGCGAGCTCGCATCCATGGTTGCCGCGGATCGAGCCGGAATCGGCCATCTGCAGGTAGCGATCATGACAGGACACTTTGGGCCGGCGATCCTCGGCATACTGCACGGGCCATTGGCCGAGCTGAGCACCATCGCCGGACTCCCCCAGGAGCGCGGCGCCGAGTTGTTGCTACACGCTGACACCCTCACCTCGGTGCCGGCCGCGCTGGATTCAGGCGAACTGGTGCTCGGTGAACCGGGAGCCGAACAGCCGCCGAGTGATCATGGCCGGATCTGGCGGTTCCGCACTGCGGTACCAGCCAGTCCCGTGTTGCCAGCGGCCTGGGGACATCCGGATGAGCCACTGGTGTACGTCAGCTACGGTTCGGTCACCTCCCGCCAGTCCGAGTTTGCGCCGCTGTACGCCGCCACCCTTGATGCCCTGGCCGACCAGCCGATCAGAGTGTTGATGACGACTGGACATGGCCTCGATCCGGCCGACCTGGAGCCCATACCGCCCAACAGTCATGTGGAGCAATGGTGGCCGCAGGAGGCGGTCATGGGCGAGGCGGCGGCAGTCGTGGGACACGGCGGATTCGGTACGACGATGACGGCGCTGACCGGCGGCGTACCCCAAGTTGTGCTGCCGCTGTTCGCCTTCGATCAGGCTGTGCACGCGCGCAAGGTGGTCGATGTCAACGCCGGGATCCAGCTACTGGGCAGTGTGGCTGCGGTTGCCGCGCTCCCGGATGCGCTGCGCCGGCTGTTGGATGATCCGGCGTACGCCGACGGAGCGCGTGCGATCGCGGCGGAGATTGCGACCCTCCCCGATGTTGCTGAGTGCCTGCCAGTGCTCGAACAGTTTGCCGGCCGGCGCTCGAAGGGAGGCGTTCGATGACTCAGACTCCGTCGATGCGGGAACGCATGCTCGCTGGAGAGCTGTATATCGCCGATGATGCCGAGATCGGCGAAGAGTCGGCCCGCGCACGCTGGTTGATCCATCAGCTGAATACAGCCGATCCTCGCGACGCCATAAGACTGCACGAGATCCTGACCGAGCTGCTGGGCGCGTTCGGTGATGGCACGGAGATCCGGCCGCCCTTCTCTTGCGAATACGGGTATCAAACCTCGTTCGGAGCGCGCTGCTTTGCGAACTGGGGACTGATCTCGCTGGATGTCGCCAAAGTGACGATCGGCGACGATGTCCAGATCGGTCCCAATGTTCAGCTATTGACCGCGACGCATCCGATCAACCCCGGCTTGCGGCTCGACAAGTGGGAAGCCGCCGAGCCGATCCTGATCATGGACAACGTCTGGCTGGGCGGCGGTGTGATCGTGTGTCCGGGGGTCACGATCGGTGCGAATACCGTGGTGGGCGCCGGCGCAGTCGTGGTTCGTGATCTTGAAGCAAACGCCGTTGCCGTCGGGAATCCGGCCCGCGTCATCCGCACTTTCGAAGCATGATGGCAGCATGAGCGTTTCCGGCAGTTCGCCAAGCTCGTCACCGTCTGAGCAAGTCAGCCGCTTCGATGCGATGTATGACGGTGAACCACCACCCTGGGACATCGGACGACCTCAGCCCAGTTTCGTCGAGTTAGCTGATCAAGGTCTACTGGCGGGACGCGTCTTGGATGTCGGATGCGGGACCGGTGAACATGCGCTGATGGCGGCAGCACGAGGCACGGACGCGACCGGCGTGGATGCCGTGCCGAAGGCGATCGGCCTTGCCCAGCGCAAGGCTCGCGATCGCGGTCTTACGACCCGATTTCTGGTCTGGGACGCCCTGCGGTTGGCTGACCTCGGCGAGCAGTTCGACACCGTGCTGGACAGCGGGCTGTTTCACATCTTCAGCGACGAGGACCGCGCCCGGTTCGTGGCCTCCCTTGGCGCCGTCATCCCCGCCGGCGGTCACTACTACCTGCTGTGCTTCAGCGATCGGCAGCCCGGCACGATGGGGCCGCGACGGGTGAGTCAGTCGGAGATCAGGGAGGCATTCGGTCCACCGGATTGGCGCGTCGATGCCATCGATGCCGCGACGATGGACACCAATCT
>DATLQP010000170.1:0-21814 GCA_035535155.1 Propionibacteriaceae bacterium | reverse complement strand
GAGCTGGGTCAGCATTCCCAGTCGATCGGCTGTGCCACGAAGCTCGGCCACCCGGCCACCAGCGATTCGTAGGATGGCGATCGCCTCGCTTTCGAAGTATTCCTGGGTCGGCGCTGGGAGGCCTCGGTAGTCGCCGGTGTTGGTGCCCGACATGGTGAATCTGGCCACCACCTTGTCACCTTCAGCGAGGAGCTCCTGAGTCGTCAAGTGGAGGTCTGGGAAACCTTGCAGGAGCATTCGGACGCCTTCCTCCACCCCGCCAGGGCCCTCAGGCTGCATAAAGATAACTGCGTTGTGGTCGACCACGTCCGGGGCGACCACCTGGGGCAACTCGTCGAGAGTGCCGTTGTTGATGGCGTCAAAGAGCCGCTGCGCGACCGCCTTGTTCTCCTCTAAGCCCACGGGAGTCCCTCCTACTCAGCTGATGGTGCCGGTGCCTTTGAGCCGGCGCGCGGCCTCAGCTACCGAGCCACTCATCGATGGATACACGGTGAAAGAGTCCGATACTTGATCAACAGTCAGCCGCTGCGCGACCGCGATTGCGATGGGAAAGATCAATTCACTGGCCCGAGGAGCAACCACGACACCACCGATCACGATGCCGGTGACCTTCCTGCACATGAGCTTGACGAAACCGTCGCGGCTGCCTTGCATCTTGGCCCGGGCATTTCCTCGCAATGGCAGAGTCATGACGCGTGCCTGCACCTCGCCGGAGTCGACCTGCTGCTGCGAGACACCCACCGTCGCGATCTCCGGCGCAGTGAAGACGTTCGATGAGACGGTTTTCAGATCAAGGGGAGTGACGGCTTCGCCCAAGGTGTGCCACATGGCGATCCGGCCCTGCATGGCCGCCACCGAGGCAAGCATCAGCACGCCGGTGCAGTCCCCTGCCGCGTACACACCTCGCGCTGACGTACGCGACACCCGATCGACCTCGATGAAGCCGTGCTGATCAACGTTGACCCCGGCTTTTTCAAGACCGATATCGACGGTGTTGGGTACCGAGCCGACTGCGAGCAGGCAATGGGAGCCGATGACGGTCCGACCGTCAGTCAGTGTCACCGTGACCTGATCACCATCGCGCCTGACCGACTGAGCACGTGATCGTGCCAGCACTGTCATCCCCCGGCGAGTGAAGACGTCCTCGAGCACCTGAGCGGCCTCGGCGTCCTCGGTCGGGAGCACTCTGTCCCGGGAGGAGACCAGCACGACTTCGCAACCCAGGGCGTCGTACGCGCTCGCGAACTCCGCACCCGTGACGCCCGAGCCGATGACGATCAGCCGTTGTGGCAAGTCAGTCAATCCATAGACCTGGGTCCACGTCAGGATCCGCTCGCCGTCCGGTTCGGCCTCAGGCAGTTCGCGGGGATGAGCTCCAGTGGATATCAAGATCATGTCCGCGGGAAAGGACTGTTCGCCCTCGGCGGTGCTGGCGATCACTCGGTCTGGGCCATCCAGCTGACCGCGCCCCCGCACCAGGTTGACGTTCTCGCGTTGCAGGCGCTCCGTGATGTCGCACGATTGTTGCCTGGCAAGATCAAGTACTCGCTCGTTCACCATCGGTAGCTGGACACGTACGCCGGCGTACCCGTCGTCTTGATCATGCGGACCGAACCGGAGTCCAAGATCGGCCGACTGGCGTACATCGGTCATGACCTCCGCGGTAGCGATCAAGGTCTTCGACGGAACACAGTCGGTGAGCACGGCCGATCCGCCCATGCCATGACTTTCTATGAGGGTGACCTCGCCGCCCAGCCGTTGCCCGACCAGCGCTGCCTCGTAACCGCCAGGCCCGCCACCGATAATTACCACCCGGGTCACCTTTGGCATTCTTTCATCTCACTGCGGTGGCCTTGACCCGATAGCCTCGCTGCTGTGCTGTACGCGGCGTACGGAAGCAATCTTGATCCAACCCAGATGGCCGGCCGCTGCCCCCACTCACCGCAGCGCGGCACGGGATGGGCCGTGGGATGGCGCATTACCTTCGGCGGAGAAGGCTGGGACGGTGCCCTTCCGACGCTCGCTGAGGAGATGGAAGGCCAGGTCTTCGTCGCGCTGTACGACGTGACTGGTGGTGACGAGAACGCTCTTGATCAATGGGAGAGCGCCGATACCGGCCTGTATCGCAAACTCCGCATCCGGGTGGCAACGCTCGACGGCGAGCTGACCGCCTGGGTCTATGTGCTGAACGACTTCGAGGGCGGCACCCCAAGCGCCCGAACAATTGGCATTCTTGCGGACGCGGCTGAAGCGGCCGGTGCTCCGACTGACTATGTGGCGGAGCTGCGCTCCCGACCCTGCACCAGCGGCTGGTAAACCACGCGGCCCCTGAGCTTGTCGAAGGGCGCCCATGTCGCCGCACTACAGTGCGATCATGCTCAACGACGGCTTGCCTGCTGATCCTTACTCTCTGGCCAAGGTAGCCGCAACCGCCATCCTGGAACGCTTCGACATTGCCGCGTTTGACATCGCCTTCGTGCTCGGCTCGGGATGGTCGGCCGCTGCCGATGATCTTGGTCAGCCGATGGGCAGCTGCGAGCTGGCCGAGCTGCCAGGCTTCGCCCGGCCGACCGTGCTGGGGCACGGCGGCGCCCTCCGTATCGTTTCGACCCCGACCGGCAAGATCGCGGCCATCTTCACCGGGCGTACTCACCTCTACGAAGGCCATGGGCCGGACCGCGTTGTTCATGGCGTCCGCACGGCCGTTGCCGCAGGCGTCGGCACGATCGTGCTCACCAATGGCTGCGGTGGTCTCAACCCTGAGCGGCCGCCCGGCTCGACAGTACTGATTCGTGATCACATCAACCTGACCGGCAGCACCCCCTTGTTGGGCGCCCGCTTTATCGATCTCTCGATGGCCTACTCGGCGCGACTTCGTGATCTTGCTCGTTCCGTCGATCCAGAACTGTCGGAGGGGGTCTATGTCCAGTTTCGCGGGCCGCAGTTCGAGACTCCGGCCGAGGTTCGGATGGCCGGCGTGCTGGGTGGCGACCTGGTTGGTATGTCGACGACACTCGAAACCATCGCGGCGCGCGAACTCGGCGCCGACGTCCTCGGCATCTCCTTGATCACCAACCTGGCAGCGGGCATCTCGCCAGAACCGCTCAGCCATCAGGAGGTGCTGGAAACGGGGCGGGAGGCCGCCCCTCGGCTACGGCGGCTGCTGGCGGGCATCGCGGCTGCACTGTGACATCGACCGCATCCCGTGTGTCCGAGGACCTCGCCCGTGCCATCGCAAGCTGGACACAGCAAGACCCGGATCCAGAGACCAGGCAGCAGGTAGCCGATCTTCTAACCGCAGCGGACGCCGGAGAAACCGACGCGCTGGCCGAGCTC
This sequence comes from Propionibacteriaceae bacterium, assembly GCA_035535155.1. Classification (GTDB taxonomy): domain Bacteria; phylum Actinomycetota; class Actinomycetes; order Propionibacteriales; family Propionibacteriaceae; genus Microlunatus. Next base: position 18,478 of record DATLQP010000170.1, on the reverse strand, counting down.
GGCAATGCGTTCTCTGGGCGACTTGAGTTCGGCACAGCCGGGCTACGCGGAGCACTTGGCCCCGGCCCGAATCGGATGAATCGGGTGGTCGTCGGTCAGACGGCCGCGGCGCTGGCCACTTATCTTCTTGATCATGGCCTTGCCGGCGGCAGGGTGATCATCGGTTTCGATGCCCGGCGCAACTCCGACGTCTTTGCCAGAGACACCGCCGAGATCATGTCCGGTGCCGGCTTCCACGCCATGATCACACCCGAGCCGCTGCCCACACCTGTGGTGGCGTTCGGCATCCGCCACCTCGGTTGCGCGGCCGGCGTGGTGGTCACCGCGTCCCACAATCCGCCTCAAGACAACGGCTACAAGGTCTACCTGGGCGACGGTTCCCAAATCGTCCCACCGGCGGACGCCGAGATTGCTACCAGGATCGATGAGGTCGCAGAGCGCGCCCTCGACACTGTGCAACGCTCCCAGGCGTACTCAATCGTTGGACCGCAGCTGGGAAATGCCTACGTTGATCGCATCGCCTCGGAAGTGCCTCCCGATGCGCCACGGCAGCTGCGCTGGGTCTATACCCCACTACACGGGGTGGGCTTGTCGCTCGTGGAGCGAGTGGTCAAGGCCTGTAGCTTTCCGCCCGCCGATGTGATCGCCGAGCAAGCCGAGCCCGATCCACGATTCCCGACAGTCACATTCCCGAATCCCGAGGAACCTGGGGCCATCGACCTCGCCTTGGCGCGGGCGCCGGAGATCGGTGCAGACCTGGTGATCGCCAACGACCCGGATGCCGACCGTTTGGCGGCGGCTGCGGTCATCGACGGGCAGTGGCGGATGCTGAGTGGTGATGAGCTCGGCGTGCTGTTGGGCGAGGATGCGTTGCGGCGCGGCGTACGCGGCACGTACGCCTGCTCGATTGTTTCCAGCTCCGAGCTGTCCGTCATCGCCGCGGCGTACCACCAACCGTTCGTCCACACCCTGACCGGGTTCAAGTGGATCGGTCGGGTACCCGGCCTGGTGTACGGCTATGAAGAGGCCATTGGCTATTGCGTTGACCCAGCAGCCGTACCCGACAAGGACGGGATATCGGCACTCGCACGGCTGCTGACGCTTGCGGCAGGCCTCAAGGCGGCCGGAGGAAGCATCGCCGACCGGTTGGCCGAGATCGCTCGCCACTATGGCGTCTACGAGACCGATCAGCTGTCGCTGCGGGTCGAGGACGCGAAAATCATCGCTGCAGCGATGACCCGGCTGCGCGCCAATCCACCGCGGACCCTTGCCGGCCAGCCAACGTCGGTGGTCGATCTGGCGCACGGCACCAGCGAACTGCCACCGACGGATGCGCTGTTGCTGAGCGGCGAAACGATCAAGGCCGTGGTGCGGCCCTCGGGTACCGAGCCGAAGCTCAAGTGCTACCTCGAGTCACATCTACCCAGCAGCGCCGATCTGGTTACCGCCCGAGCCGCAGCACGATCGATGCTCGCGACGATGCGGTCGGAGATGCAGGCGGCCCTGGACATCACCGCCGTGCCGAGCGGGAGCGAACTTTCTCCTTAACTCCCAGTCGGCATATTAGAGCAAACAGCGACATTTGCGTTAGAATCTATGGCACCTGTGTGGGGGTCACATGGATTTTTTTTGCTCGGGGAAGGAGTCACAATGGCCGAACAGACCCACCTCCAGCCTGCAGAGGTGCATGAGGTGCTGGCGCGGCACGTGCTGACAGATGGAATGAAGCTGGTGCTCGACTTGCGCCGCAGCCGAGGTAGCCGCCTGGTGGATGCCCGAACCGGCGACTCCTATCTCGACATGTACACCTTCTTCGCCTCGGCGCCGCTCGGGCTGAATCCACCGGGTCTGGCAGACGACCCAACCTTCGTCGCGGAGCTGGGCGAAATCGCCGTCAACAAGCCGGCCAACCCGGACATGTACAGCACCGCGTACGCGGAGTTCGTCGAAACATTCGTCCGAGTGCTCGGCGATCCCGCGCTCCCCCACCTGTTCTTCATCGAAGGTGGAGCACTGGCAGTCGAAAACGCCCTCAAGGTCGCGTTCGACTGGAAGAGCCGGAAGAACGAGGCGGCCGGGCGGGACCGAAACCTCGGCACCCAGATCATGCATCTGACCCGGGCGTTCCATGGCCGTAGTGGTTACACCCTCTCGCTGACCAATACCGAACCGCACAAGACCGACCGATTCCCGAAGTTCAGCTGGCCGCGAATCGACGTGCCTGCCATCACGCATCCGCTTAGTGACCACCTCGGTGAAGTGATCGCCGCGGAGGAACACGCCTTGCGTCAGGCTGAGGAGGCCTTCGCGGCGAATCCGCATGACATCGCGGCCTTCATTGCCGAGCCGATTCAGGGCGAGGGCGGCGACAATCACATGCGGCCGGAGTTTCTGCAGGCCATGCTCAAACTGGTCCACGCGCATGATGCGCTGTTCATCCTCGACGAGGTGCAGACCGGCGTCGGCACCACGGGAACGGCATGGGCCTATCAGCAACTAGGGATTCGTCCTGACGTCGTGGCCTTCTCCAAGAAGGCGCAGATCGGCGGCATCATGGCTGGTGGTCGGGTCGATGAGGTGGCAGACAACGTGTTCGCCGTCTCTGGGCGGATCAACTCCACATGGGGCGGCGGGCTCGTCGACATGGTGCGTTCGCAGCGCGCTCTGGAGATCATCGAATCCGAGGGCTTGATCGAGCAAGCCGGCCCGAAGGGCGCGCAACTTGTGGCCGGGTTGGAGAAGCATCGCGATGACTATGGACTGATTAGCAACGTCCGCGGCCGCGGTCTCTTCGCCGCATTCGACCTGGGAAACCGCGAGGAGCGCGATGCCGTTCTCACCGATCTGCACGTCGCCGAAAGACTGATCGTGCTGCCCTGTGGTGAGCGGTCCATCCGCTTCCGGCCTGCGCTGTCAGTGAGTGAGGATGAGATTGACGAAGCGATCCGAGCCACTAGTCGCTCGGTGATACGCGTGGCGAGCAAGGAGCTGCAGTTCTCGTGAGTGAACCTGCGTCAGGGGACGCAATCCCCCAGAGGTCGCCAACCCGTCGTGGGTTGGTGACCTCGGTCATCGACGGCGCACCGGTGCCTGGCGGCCGGACCCTGCCAAGCACCAATCCGGCGCGCCTTGACGAGGTGGTGGGTGAGGTCTCCTTTGGCGACGCCGCCACTTTCGTCAGGGCCGCCGAGTCGGCCAAGAAGGCTCAGGAATCCTGGGCTGCCATACCCGCCCCGATCCGGGGTCGAGCGATCGCGCACATCGGCCGGCTGGTCGAAGACAACGCGGAGGCGCTCGCTCGGCTGGTCACGGCCGAGATTGGCAAGCCGTATGGCGAAGCGCTGGGCGAGGTCCGGGAGATCGTCGACACCTGTGACTTCTTCCTCGGGGAGGGTCGTCGGCTCTACGGCCAGACCGTACCGAGCGAGATGCCGGACAAGCAGCTGTTCACGTTTCGCCGGCCGGTTGGCACCGTTGCAGTGATCACCGCAGGCAACTTCCCGGTTGCGGTGCCGTCCTGGTACATCGTGCCCGCTCTGCTGGCCGGTAACGCGATTGTGTGGAAGCCGGCTGAGTACTCAGCAGTGACCAGCGCGGCGTTCCACGAACTCGTGGTACGTGGCGGTGGACTTCCTGATGCCGTTTTCAACGTCGTGTACGCCGACGGCGCCGGGACGTTCGGCGGGCTGGAGCGATCGCTGGAAGCCGGGCTGATCGACAAGGTCGGTTTCACCGGATCATCGGCGGTTGGGCAGGAGATCGGCGCTTTGACCGGTCGCCATCTGCAAACCGCCTGCCTCGAACTGGGCGGCAAGAATCCGCTGGTGATCACGCCGAGCGCCGATCTTGATCTTGCTGTCGATGGTGCGCTCTTCTCGGGTTTCGGCACCGCCGGACAGCGTTGTACATCGCTTGGCACCGTAATCGTCCACGAGTCGGTCCATGATCAATTTGTGACGCGGTTCAACGCTGCGGTTGCGGGCGCCAAGGTGGGCGACCCGGCTCACGACGTACTGATGGGCCCGATGCTCGATGCAAAGTTCGCCGAGCGTTACGAGGAATTCCTCGGCTGGATCCAGCCGCACCAGGCGGTCCAGGCGGCGTACGGCAGGATCACGTCGGACAATCCGCGCGACGGCTTCATCGGTGATCCGAGCACCGGGCTGTACTACCACCCGGTGGTCGTCGACGGCGTCCGCGCTGGTGATCGGATCTTCATGGAGGAAACCTTCGGGCCGATTGTCGGCGTCACGAGCTATCAGTCGCTGAATGAGGCGATCGAGCTGGCGAACGCTCCTGGGTATGGACTTTCCTCCTCCATCTACACCACCGATCCCAAGGACGCTTTCACCTTCCGCGACAAGATCAGCGCCGGCATGGTGTCGATCAACAACTCGACCTCGGGGGCGGAGGCCCACCTGCCGTTTGGGGGAAACGGCAGGTCGGGCAATGGGTCGCGGCAATCCGGCATCTGGGTGCTGGACCAGTTCACTCGCTGGCAAGCGGTCAACTGGGACTACTCCGGCCGACTGCAAAAGGCTCAGATGGACATTGCCGAGCTGACACCGGACACCAACTTCCGGCTCTGACGATTTCGATGGACCCGCTCGACCGCCACTTCAGGGACTCCCTGACCGCCGACTTGGCAGAATCCAGCTGGGCTGTAGCCCAACTGGATTCTGACAGGTCGGCGTGGTGGTGGAGCCTCTTCAGGGCGCAAGCGACCAGCCGGCAGCTGGACTTTGTGGCGCGTGAGTTGCAGCAGGCCGGGATGGGCTTCCACACCGTTGGTTCAGCCGGCCACGAGAGCAACGCGATGGTCGCGATGGCCCTGCGCATCACCGATCCGGCTCTGCTGCATTACCGCTCCGGGGGTTTCTATGCGGCCCGAGCCAGCCAACTGCCCGGATCGACGCCGATTCGCGATGTGCTGCAGGGGCTGATGGGGCTGGCTGACGAACCGATTGCCGGCGCGCGGCACAAGGTCTACGGGCATCCGGACCTGGCTGTCATCCCACAGACCTCCACGATCGCCTCTCATCTTCCGAGAGCCGTTGGTTTGGCGATCGCACTACATCGGGCACACCGGCTTGGAGTGGACTGCGAGTGGCCTGAGGACGCCGTCGTGGCGTCCTCGTTCGGCGACGCATCGGCCAACCACTCGACAGCAGCGGGTGCGATCAACGCAGCCCTCGCGACGGCCTTCCGCGGCCTCCCTGTGCCGATCCTTTTCGTCTGCGAGGACAACGGCTTCGGTATCTCGGTCCCGACGCCGTTGGGCTGGATCGAAGCAGCCTACGGAGCCCGGCCAGGACTGACATACGTCTCGGCCGATGGCTCCGATCCATTTGCCGCCTGGCCGGCGATCATGCACGCCGTCGAGGCCGTACGCGAGCAGCGCCGACCGGCCTTCCTGCACCTGCGAACGGTGCGGTTTGGCGGTCACGCGGGCAGTGACGCCGAGATCAGCTATCGGAAACCGAGAGAGATTGAAGCCGACTACGCGCGAGACCCGCTGCTGGCCACTGCGTCGTGCCTGCGGGCCATGGGGGTCAGCGCCGCCGACGTCCTGGCATGCTACGACGACATTCGCGCCGAGATCGAGATGGAGGTGGAGCGGCTCAAGGACCAGCCACGACTTAGCTCAGCAGCCGAGATCATGGAGCCGATCGCGCCCCGCAACCCAGTCCACGTCGCAAAGACCGTTCAAGAGCTACACGCCAAACGGACTGGACTCGTCGAAGGGCAGCCGGCCACCCGACCGCGTACCCTCGCCGAGTCGATCAATGCCACGCTGGACGACCTGCTGGCCGCGGACCACCGAGTGATCATCTTCGGCGAGGACGTCGGAGCCAAGGGAGGGGTCTACGGCGTCACCGCGCGCCTGGCCCGCAAACATGGGACTGCTCGGGTCTTCGACACCCTGCTCGACGAGCAAGCGATTCTTGGACTTGGGCTGGGCGCTGGGCTTGCCGGGCTGATCCCGATCCCCGAGGTGCAGTACCTGGCATATCTGCACAATGCCGAGGATCAATTACGCGGTGAAGGTGCCACCCTGCCGTTCTTTTCCCGCGGCCGTTTCGGCAACCCGATGGTTGTCCGGATCGCCAGTCTCGGCTACCAGAAAGGCTTCGGCGGCCACTTCCACAATGACAATGCCGTAGCGGTGTTGCGTGACATTCCCGGGCTCGTGGTGGCGTGCCCGGCGCGCGCCGACGACGCTGCCGCGATGCTGCGGACCTGCGTGGCTGCCGCCCTGGCCGACTCGACGCTGTCGGTCTTTCTCGAACCCATTGCGCTGTACCACCAGCGGGACCTGTACGAGTCCGGCGATCAGGCGTGGCTCGCTGTTGATCAAGGGGAACATGTACCGATTGGCCGAGCTCGGAGCTACGATGCGCCGGCGGCGGCTTTGACAATGATCAGCTTTGGCAATGGTGTGCCGATGAGCCTCCGGGTAGCACGCCGGCTCGCCGCGGACGGCATCGCCGCGCAGGTGCTGGACCTGCGCTGGATTGTTCCGCTACCGGTCGAGGATCTGCTCGCGGCAGCTCAGGCGACGGGCCGGGTGCTCGTGGTGGACGAGACGCGGCACAGTGGAGGTGTGGGCGAGGGCGTCGTCACTGCTCTAGTAGAAGGGGGCTTCGTCGGGCCCATTCAGCGGGTGGCCAGCCAGGACAGCTTCGTTCCGCTGGGTGCAGCGGCCGAGCACGTGCTGCTGAGCGAGGACGAAATCGAGAAGGCGGCGCGTACGTTGGCCGAGATTGGAGAACGATGAGCCGTACCGGACCACTCGAACTGCTTGGCATTGATCATCTTCTTACTGAGGAAGAGCGCGATATCCAAGCGACAGTTCGAGACTGGGTGAGGCAGCGAGTCAAACCGAACATCGCGGAATGGTACGAGCGGGGTGATCTTGATCTTGCGCTGATGCGCGAGGCCGGTGATCTCGGACTGCTCGGCATGCACTTGGAGGGCTACGGTTGCGCGGGAGCCAATGCCGTTTCCTACGGGCTGGCTTGCCTGGAGCTCGAGGCCGGCGACTCCGGCGTACGCAGCATGGTGTCGGTGCAGGGATCCCTTGCCATGTTCGCGATCTGGAAGTTCGGTACCGAGGAGCAGAAGACCACCTGGCTACCCCGGATGGCGGCGGGCGAGGCCGTCGGCTGCTTTGGCCTGACCGAGGCCGATTTTGGATCCAACCCAGCTGGAATGCGTACTCGAGCCAAGCGGGACGGCGACGACTGGGTGATCAACGGAACCAAGATGTGGATCACAAATGGATCAGTCGCCGACGTCGCGATCGTCTGGGCGCAGACCGATGAAGGAATCAAAGGCTTTCTCGTTCCGACCAGCACTCCGGGTTTCTCGGCGCCCAAGATCAGCAAGAAGCTGTCGCTGCGTGCCTCGATCACCTCAGAGCTGGTACTGGAGGAGGTCCATCTGCCATCTGACTCAGTGCTTCCGGAGGCGATCGGGTTGCGCGGCCCGCTCTCCTGCCTAAACGAGGCGCGATTCGGCATCGTCTTCGGTGCCCTCGGCGCAGCGCGCGACTCTCTGGAGACCGCGATCGACTATGCAATCTCCCGCGAGGTGTTCGACCGCCCGCTTGCCTCCCTGCAGCTGACTCAGGCAAAGCTGGCGGACATGGCGTTGGAGCTGCAGAAGGGCTTCCTGCTCGCCTTGCACCTTGGGCGGCTTAAAGATGATCATCGACTGACACCGCAACAGGTCAGCTTGGGCAAGCTCAATAACGTGCGGGAAGCGTTGGCCATTGCGCGCGAATGCCGAACCATTCTCGGCGCCAACGGCATCACCCTCGAGTATCCGGTGCTCCGCCACGCCAACAACTTGGAGTCGGTGCTGACCTATGAAGGCACCTCAGAGATTCACCAGCTGGTCATCGGTCAGGCCCTGACGGGCGAGAACGCCTTCGACTGATTCGAGTCACTGTGGCGCGAGCTCGGCCCGAATCCTGCGCCGCGACTCAGCAAAGATGACTGACTCGATCAGCACGGCACAGACGACGATCAATGCCACGACACCCAACTGGAGCAGCGCGGGGCGCCCGGCGATCACGGGAATCGCCAGCAATAGCACCCCCGCCGCTGCTAGCCGCACCGCTGAGACAGAGTGCACCGTGAGCCATTTGAAGACGACGTGGCCCAGCAGGTAGACCACGACGCCGCCAATCAGAGCAGCCAGCGCCACGCTCGGCAAGGGCTCGGTCAGTTCGTGGTGACTGCTGTCGCTGACGTACAGCAAAACCTCCTTCAGGCCCAGTGCGACCAAGACGACACCTACCGCCAGGGGCATGTGGCCGAAGGAGTACGCGTTGCGCGCCAGCCGCACCCGGGTCTCCGGAGGCTCGCTGGCGAGGGCATGCTCGCCGAGCAAGGCACTGACATCGAAGTAGGCCCACCACATGGCCGACGCGAGAACCAGACCCAGCAGCGAGGCGAGAATGATGACCCACGAGATTGGCTCTTTGGCCACACCGACGCCGATCGCCACGATCGACTCGCCCAGCGCGACGATGAGGATCAAGCCATGCCGTTCGGAGAAATGGCGCGGAGCTGGCAGCCTCCATCCAGAGAAACCGCCCAACGCTGTCCCGACATAATCGGCCACCAGCGCCAGCATCCACAGCGCGGTCTGCGCCCACCCGTCATACTGCGACGCCACCAGCAACACCGCGCTGCCGACGAGGACGCTGGGTGCGAAGCGGAGCAGCTGCGACCGTAAACCCGGATCATCTCGAGCGACGATCATGAACATGACGAAATGCATGAACCGGAAGAGCAGGTAACACAGGGCCAGCACCACAGGTCCATTCAGACCGCCAGGCGCGTCGTCGAAAGCCTCCGGGATACACAGAGCCAGCACGAACATCGCCGACATTCCGGCGAGGATGGATAGCTTGATGGGCGGCTCCTCGGCGCTGGCCACATTGGCCAGCCAGGCGTACCCAGTCCACGCCCACCACAGCAGCATGATCACCAGTGCGCCGCGCAGGATGCCCTGCCAGTTCAGTTCGTCGGCCATGTACGCGGTCACCTGCGTCAAGGCGAAAACGAACACGAGATCAAAGAAGAGCTCCAGCGGGGTTACTCTGGCCTGCGCCTGCTCGTCCCGGATGAGCGGATGACGTGTCTGCACGTGCACATTCTGCTACGGAGCGGTTGACGGCCTCGGCGTCCGATCTCGGTCTTAAGCGCGCAGCGCCCGCATCGGCTCGCCATCCGCCATGCGCTCAGGCACGCTCGCCTGCTCGCCACGCGTGATGAACCATTGCAGCGGCGCCTTGCACGCGGTCCGCTCCTCGCGCTCTTGGCTTCTCAACGCACCTCTAATATCGCAAGTATGAAAAAGCCGGAGTTTTGGACACCGCCCGGCACGGCGCCGATCAGCATTGCTGGCTCGCCGAGTCGATCATGAACTCCGTTCCCCGACAGGGGCAGGATCTGTCGATAGTCCCGACGGTCGCCTTGCCAACGCATCTGGCCGACGTGACCTCGGACGAGGTGTCGCTGCGGCGCTTCCTCTTCGGTCTTCCCGGGGTCGACCCCGTCGGAATCGAGCAGCGGGCCGCCGGGCTGGCGACTCGATCGATCAAACGAGCCTCCAAGCTCGCGGCCATCGACCTGGCGATTTCCATGGTCGATCTCACCACGCTGGAAGGGGCCGACACTCCTGGCAAGGTGCGGAATCTGGCACGCAAGGCGATGCTGCCCGATCCGGACTATCCCGAGATCCCGCGTACCGCGGCCATTTGCGTCTACCCCGATATGGTGCCGACTGCGGTCGCAGAGCTGAAGGGCTCCGGTGTGAAGGTCGCATCTGTCGCCACGGCCTTCCCGTCTGGTCGGTCCAGTCTCGAGGTGAAGCTCGCCGACACCAAGATCGGCGTTGACGGCGGGGCCGACGAGATCGACATGGTGATCGATCGAGGCGCGTTCCTGGCGGGCCGCTACGGGAGCGTTTTTGAGCAGATTGTCGCCGTGAAAAAGGCTTGCGGCGGCGCCCGGCTGAAAGTGATCTTGGAGACCGGTGAGCTGGCCACCTACGACAACGTACGCCGCGCCTCGTGGCTTGCGTTGCTCGCAGGCGCAGACTTCATCAAGACCTCGACCGGCAAGATCACGCCAGCCGCTACCCTGCCCGTCGTCCATGTCATGCTGCAGGCGGTCAAGGACTGGAAGGTCCAGACCGGCGAGCAGCGCGCAGTGAAGCCCGCCGGCGGCATCCGAACCGCGAAGGATGCGATCCGTTATCTGGTCGCGGTGCACGAGGTAGCAGGGCCCGAGTGGCTGGATCCGTACTACTTCAGGTTCGGCGCCTCGTCGGTGCTCAATGACTTGATCATGCAGCGCCGGGCGCAGCTGGATGGCCACTACTCCGGCGCCGACTATGTGACCGTGGACTGAGAGAAGTTTGATCATGGAATGGGAATATGCGCCGGCGCCGGAGTCGAGTGCCATCGCCGATATCAAGGACCGCTATCTGCCGTTCATCGACGGGACCTTCAAGGAAGGCAACGGCGAGGATCGCGACACCATCAACCCCGGAACCGGTGAGAGGCTTTCGACGGTATCGACCGTCAGCGCAGCCGACATCGATAGGGCGGTCAACGCCGCCCGCCGGGCGTACCAGAGCGTCTGGTCACAGCTGCCCGGAGCTGAGCGCGGCAAATACCTGTTTCGGATCGCCCGTGGCATCGCCGAGCGGTCCCGCGAGCTTGCCGTCGTCGAGACCCTCGACAATGGCAAGCCGATCAAGGAAACCAGGGACTTCGACGTACCGGCCGCCGCGCAGCACTTCTTCTACCACGCAGGCTGGGCCGACAAGCTGCAGCACCTGGGCCTGGGACCAGCGCCACAACCGCTGGGTGTGGCCGGGCAGGTCATTCCTTGGAATTTTCCCCTGTTGATGGCGGCCTGGAAGATCGCACCGGCACTGGCGGCCGGCAACACCGTGGTGATCAAGCCGGCCGAAACAACGCCACTGTCGATCTTGGTGCTGGCTGAGGTCATTGCGGATGCCGATCTGCCACCAGGAGTGGTGAATATCCTCACTGGAGCCGGCGATGTGGGGTCGACACTGGTCAATCACCCGGGCATCGACAAAGTTGCCTTTACCGGCTCTACCGCGGTCGGCCGCCGCATCCAGCGCGAGCTGGCCGGCACCGGCCGCAAGATCACTTTGGAGCTCGGCGGCAAGGGCGCCAACATCGTCTTCGATGATGCGGCGCAGGACCAGGCCGTGGAGGGCATCATCAACGGCATCTTCTTCAACCAGGGACAGGTGTGTTGCGCCGGTTCTCGGCTGCTGGTGCAAGAGTCGATCGCCGATGAGTTCGTCGAACGACTCAAGCAGCGGGTGGAGACGCTGCGGGTGGGCGACCCGATGGACAAGAACACCGATGTGGGTGCGATCAACTCCAAGGCACAGCTGGGTCGCATTACCGCGCTGATGAAGGCCGGCATCGCCGAAGGCGCTGAGCTGTGGTCCTCCTCCTGCCCGCTACCGAAGAATGGCTTCTATCTCTCGCCCTCGATCTTCACCAACGCAACCCCGTCCATGCGGGTCGCGCGCGAGGAGATCTTCGGCCCGGTGCTCACCACGATGACGTTTCGGACACCGGATGAGGCCGTCACGAAGGCTAACAACAGCCCGTACGGCCTGTCAGCCGGCGTCTGGACGGAGAAGGGCTCGCGGGCCATGGGGATGGCTGCGGCGCTACGTTCGGGCGTGATCTGGGATAACACGTTCAACCGCTTCGATCCGACGGCCAGCTTCGGAGGCTACAAGGAGTCCGGCTTCGGGCGAGAAGGCGGACCATCCGGTCTGGCGGCTTATCTGGATACCGACGACGAGGTGGTGCGGTGAGCCACCTGGCCGTCTCCAAGACATACAAGCTCTTCATCGGCGGTGCGTTCCCCCGCTCGGAGTCGGGCCGGACCTATCAAGCGCGGGACAGCCACGGTAATTTCATGGCGAACGCGGCGCTCGCCTCGCGTAAAGATCTTCGAGATGCCGTGGTCGCGGCCCGCAAGGGATATGCGGCCTGGTCCAAGGCCACGGCGTACAACCGCGGCCAAGTGATCTACCGAATGGCCGAAATGCTGCAAAGCCGCAAGGCCGAGTTCGTCGAACTGATCATGCTCAGTCATGGCACCTCGACCAAGATCGCTACCACTGAAGTCGATGCGAGCATTGATCGACTGGTGCATTACGCCGGCTGGACAGACAAATTGGCTGCGATACTCGGGAGTTCCAATCCCGTCTCAAGCCCGTACTTTTCTTACTCGACGCCTGAGCCGACCGGCGTAGTGGGCGTCCTCGCGCCGGCTGACTCACCGCTGCTCGGCTTGATCTCGGTGATCGCACCGGTGATCACCGGCGGTAACGCGTGTGTGGTGGTCGCCGCCGAAGAGGATCCCTGCGTCGCGATCACCTTGGCAGAAGTTGCGGGGAACTCCGATGTGCCGCCTGGGGTGATCGACATCCTGACAGGGAAGATGGCAGAGCTCGCACCGCACCTTGCGGCGCACGCGGACGTCAACGCTCTCGATCTCACCGGAGCGGGTGCGCAGCTCCGGGAGCATTTGGAACAGGCTGCGGCCGAAACGGTCAAGCGCGTCTATGTGCCCAGGGGAATTCCAGATTTCGCGGCCGCGCCCGGAACCGCACGATTGCGGGCGTTCCTCGAGATCAAGACGGTCTGGCATCCAACAGGCGCCCTGTCCCTGTCAGGCGGGACCTCGTACTAGCCGACTTGTCAGAAGCGGGTGAGAGGAATAGTCACCGGCGCGTGCGGGTTGCAGCCGCATGACCATAGACGGCGTCAAGACCATCGGCTTGATCGGCGCCGGGCACATCGGCAGTCAGGTCGCCCGCGCCGCAATCGCTACCGGTTACGACGTGGTGATCAGCAACTCGCGAGGGCCGGAGACACTGGCCGAGCTGGCGTCCGAACTTGGTCCACGAGCCCGGGCCGGCACCCCCGAAGAGGCGGCCACAGCGGGTGATCTCGTCGTCGTCGCAATCCCTGTCAAGGCGATCGGCGAGGTTCCCGCGGAGCCTCTGATAGGCAAGGCCGTCATCGATACCAACAACTACTACCCGAAGCGAGATGGCAACATCACGGCCTTGGATGATCACAGCCTGACCAGCTCGGAGCTTCTCCAGACCAAGCTGCCTCGTGCCCGCGTCGTGAAAGCGTTCAATCACATCTACGCTCATCAGATCACCAGCGATGCCACGCCGCCGCGTACCGGGAACCGGCGCGCCTTGGCGATCGCCGGGGACGATGCCGTCGCCAAGGCCCAGGTGGCCGAGCTGATCGACGGGTTCGGGTTCGACGTGGTCGACGTAGGTCCCCTAGCGGAGAGTTGGCGCATCCAGCCCGGTGCGCCCGGCTACGGCCCGCGTCTTAACGTCGAAGAGCTCACAGCTGCCCTAGCAGCTGCGAGGTGAATCAGCGCTCGATGGGCGCCCATTCGGGGCCGGTCTTGCCGAGAGACTCGTCGAGCTTGGTAAACAGCGGCGTCGGTCGCTGCAGCGGCGTTCCTGATGTGATCGGCCGAGACTCCCAGCGCGCCTGCTCGTCGGCGTAATTGCCCATGATCACCGGATAGTCGGCCCCGCCCTCCTCGCTCACCTCGCGGATTTCCGGCTGAGCCGCCCACACGCCACCGCCACCCAGGGCTTCATGAACCTTTTGGGCAGCATGCGGCAGGAATGGGGTCAGCAGCGTGTTGGTGTCCGAAACCACCTGCAAGGCGGTGTGCAGCACCGTGTCGCGCCGCTCGGGATCGGCCGCCAGCTTCCAGGGCTCGGTGTCGGAGATGTACTTGTTGGCGGCGCCCACCACCCGCATGGCCTCAGTGATCGCGAGTTTGATGCGGTTGCGGCCCAGCAACTCGCCGACGGTGTCGAACGCAGTACGGGATGTGCGTAACAATTCATGATCAACATCGAGCAGCCGGCCGGGCGCCGGGATTGCACCGTTGTTCTTGTACGCCATCGAGATCGAGCGATTCACCAGATTGCCCCACTCGTTGGCCAGCTCGAAGTTGGTGCGGCGCACGAACTCATCCCATGTGAAGTCGGTATCGGTGGTCTCCGGGCCGGCTACGGCGATGAAGTACCGCAGAGCGTCGGGGCCGAAGTCGCGCAAGAAGTCTCCGACGTAGATCACCTTGCCGCGGCTGGTGGAGAACTTCGAGCCGCTCATGGTCAGATACTCACTGGACACGATCTCGTCGGGCAACCGAAGCTCACCAAGCGGCCCCACTGTGCCGCCATGATCACCCTCGCCATTGTGGCCCAGCAGGATTCCCGGCCAGATCACCGTATGAAAAACGATGTTGTCCTTGCCCATGAAGTAGTAACTACGGGCGTCCGGGTCGATCCACCACTGTTGCCAAGCGTCCGGATCGCCGCTCCGCCTGGCCCATTCCAGTGATGCGGAGAGGTAGCCGATGACGGCATCGAACCACACGTAAAGCCGCTTCATCGGCTGATCGCGCCAGCCATCCAGCGGTACTGGCACTCCCCAATCAAGATCACGGGTGATCGCCCGCGGCCGCAGATCATCTAGCAGGTTCTGGCTGAACTTCAATACGTTGGGACGCCAGTCGTTTCGATCACTCAGCCACTTCCCGAGTGACCCCGCCAGCGCGGGGAGATCAAGCAAGAAGTGCTCGGTCTCGATGAACTTGGGGGTCTCGCCGTTGATCTTGGAGACCGGATTGATCAAGTCGATCGGATCTAGCTGGTTGCCACAGTTGTCGCACTGATCGCCGCGCGCGCTGGGATAGCCGCAGATCGGGCAGGTGCCTTCGATGTAGCGGTCCGGCAACGTCCTGCCGGTGGACGGGCTCACTGCACCCATGGTGATCTTGGGGACCACATAGCCGTTGCGATGCAGGCCGAGAAAGAGCTGCTGGGACACCGCGTAGTGGTTGCGAGTGATGGTGCGCGTGAAGAGGTCGTATGACAGGCCAAGATCGCGCAGATCATTCACGATCACCCGGTTGTACTTGTCGGCAGTCTCGCGTGGGGTCAGCCCTTCCCGCTCGGCCTGAACCAAAATCGGCGTGCCATGCTCATCGGTGCCCGAGATCATCAAGACGTCGTGTCCGCTCATCCGCATGTAGCGGGCGAAGATGTCTGAGGGAACCCCGAAGCCTGAGACGTGGCCGATGTGGCGAGGGCCGTTTGCGTACGGCCACGCCACCGCAGCGAGGACACGCGAAGTCATGGGCTAAACCCTAGCCGGGCGCGGCTGCACTATCGCCGGTGTTTCAAGCCGGCGAGCGCCCTATCCGGCCGCTGCAATGCGTTGCACCAGGGCCTTTCGCACCTCGTGCGGCGCGAAGACACTCTTGGCTGCGTGGATCCCGAGCCGGCGTACGTCGGCAAGCGAGTAGTCGAAGGCCTCGGCGAGCAGGGTGAATTCCCTGGTCAGCGTGGTCCCACTCATCAGCCTGTTGTCGGCATTCACCGTTACCCGGAAGCCGAGCCGGTCCAATCGATGGATCGGATGCTCGGCGATCGAGGGGACGGTGCCGGTCTGCACATTTGAGGACGGGCACATCTCGAACGTGATCTGCTCGTTGAGAACGTACGCCGCGAAGTCGCCGAGCACCTCGCTCCCGTGACTGTCCCGGTGAATGTCCTCAATGATCGCGACGCCGTGACCGATCCGGTTGGCGCCGCACACCTGGACGGCTTCCCAGATCGACCGGCAGCCCTCGGCCTCGCCGGCGTGGATGGTGTAATACGCACTCTTCCGGCGCAGCAGCTGGAACGATTGCAGGAACCGCGACGGGGGAAATCCCTTCTCTGGTCCGGCGATATCGAAACCGGCGACCCCATCCTGGCGGTAGCGCAGCGCCAATTGGGCGGTATCAGTTGTCGGATCGGCTTGCCGCATCGCAGTGAGCAGCTGCCGTACCTCGATCTCGTGACCACGCGTCCGGCAGGCAGCCATCCCTTCAGCCAAGCCCTCGCGAACGGCCTCGATCGCCTCCGCCTTGGTCAAGCCCGCCTGCAGATGTTGTTCGGGCGCCCAGCGCGTCTCGGCGTAGATGACTCCATCGGAGGCGAGGTCCGCGACATACTCGGCCGCAATCCTGCGCAGATTTGCCGCTGTCTGCATGACCGCGAGCGTTTGGTCGAAGGTCTCCAGATAGCGCACCAGAGACCCTGAATTCGCCGACTGCACGAACCAGCGTTCAAGATCATCTGAAGTACGGGCGGGCAGCATATGTCCAAGATCCGCGGCCAATTCGATGATCGTCTGGGGCCGTAGAGCACCGTCGAGATGATCATGGAGCGATACTTTGGGGAAGACTCGCAACGTCTCAAGATCAATGCTCATGATCACCCTGCGCTAGGTCAGTGGGGCCGAAAGCAAGAGGCAGTACTGCACTCATCGGCTGAGCGCCGGAAGGCGTATCGATTAGGCACCCGGCACCGCCGTGCTCCCAGAGCAGCTGACGGCACCGGCCACATGGCATGAGCACAGATCCCCTCCCGCCGACGCACGCAACCGCAAGCAGCCGACCGCCACCACTCGAATGCAGCGCCGAGACCAGCCCACACTCCGCACAGAGGGTCAAACCGTAGGAGGCATTCTCCACATTGCAGCCGGTCACCACCCGTCCGTCATCCACCAAGGCCGCCGCACCGACCGGAAATCCGGAGTACGGCGCGTACGCGTGACGGCTGGCCTCTCGGGCAGCGGCACGCAGCCGCTCCCAGTCGATATCAGTCACAGCTGCTCGATTGCTGATGAAATGAGCCGCAGACCGGATCGCGCGCCGCCGTGCTGAGGAGGAGGAAGCCGACACGCCTTTCGTCGGCGAACGACGACGAAGTAGGCGGGTTCTGAGCGCGATCCGCGCGGAGCGGAGCGGAGCAATTCAACACAGTTACTTCTCAAAGGGGATGCCGTCGGCTGCTGGCGGTCTCACTCGACCCACCAGCCCGGCGACAGCGATGATCGTCGCGACATACGGCAAGATCAACAGGAACTGGCTCGGCATCGGCGTGTTCAGGGTCTGCAGCTGGGACGCCATCTGCGTGACGAAGCCGAAGAATAGGCACATGATCGACGCCAGCACCGGATGCCACCGGCCCATGATCACTGCCGCAAGGGCGATGAAGCCATTGCCGACGGTGAACTCCTTGGTAAACGAGCCGGTCGAGGCGAGAGTGAAGAAGGATCCGCCGAGGCCACCGAACACACCGCCCGCTAGCACCGCCGACCAACGGATTCCTCGGACGCTGATGCCGACCGTGTCAGCCGCCTCGGGATGTTCACCGGTCGCCCGGATCCGGAGCCCCCAGGTCGTCCGGTACAGCACCAACCAGGCCAGAGCCACCGAGATTGCCGCCAGATAAGCCAAAATGTTCTGCTCGAACAGCACGCGTCCGAAGAACGGGATACTCGCAAGACCTGGAATCGGGATGGGTTCCAGCACCGGTGCGGCGTTGTAGGTGCTCGACGCAGGCTCCACCAACTGGTCGAAAAGGAAGCCCGTCACGCCGACAGCCAGCAGGTTGAGCACGACTCCCAGTACCACCTGGTTGACCAGGTAGTTGATCGAGAACACCGCCAGCAACGCTGCCATGCCAAGCGCCGCCAGGATTGCAGCGATGACAGCGGCCGTCACCGACTGGGTGAGACTGCCCACGACAGCCGCCGCGAAGGCCGCCGTGAGGAACTGGCCCTCGATCGACACATTGACCACGCCGGACCGTTCGCACAAGACCCCGCACAGAGCGCCGAAGACCAGCGGGGTGGCGAGTGACAACGTGCCGGCGAACTGGTTGCTGACTGGGAAGGGCAGGTCCCTGCCGGACGCCGCCCACGTAAGGAAACCGATGACGACGGCCAGGGCAGCCACGGCTCCCGCCAAGACCGGCCACCGAGCGCTCATCCGGCCGGACAGGTAGCCCACCGCGGCCGCGAGGCAGAGCAACGCGCAGACCAGCACAGTTACGAAGCCAGGCACCGTCACCGTGGGCAGTTGTACCGCATCGAATGCGTCAGAAAGCGCAAATCTGGCACTGCCAGTGGTTGAACCAAGACCGATCAGAAGGAGTACGCCGACGACCGCGATAAGCACGCCTGTGGAGATGCGCTGGCGGCGTTTCTGGGGCGTCTCGACCCGAGCCACCTCGGTGGCCGGCGCGGCCTGCTCGACGGTGTGGACGCTCACACCAGACCTCCCTCGGGAACCGGCCCGAGCGCCCGAGTTCTGCGCGGCTTGAGGAACGGCACGATCTTGGTCACCAATGCGGGTGCTGCGACGAACAACACGATCAGTGCCTGCAGCACAGTGGTCAGGGTGAGTGGCGTCTGGGCGATGCTTTGCATCGCCAAACCGCCGGCGTGCAGTGCGCCGAACAGCAAGCCGGCAAGCACAATGCCGAATGGCTTCGACTGGCCGAGCAGCGCAAC
>DATLQP010000169.1:0-2027 GCA_035535155.1 Propionibacteriaceae bacterium | reverse complement strand
GGCCGTATGGCCGATTCAGCAGTACGTGCCTGGTCACAGGCGGCGGTGAGGCAGCAGCCTCTGTCGCCGGATCACCCCTGGTAGGTGAGGCTGAATCGGCCGCCCCTGCCCTATCGTGGTCCCGAATTCGAGAGGTGGTATCGGTGAGCGCAATTGCCTGGGCCCCATTGATCCTGTATCTCGTCGAACTGACGATCAAGATCGTTGCGCTCGGCACGATACCCGGCAACCGGCGACCGTCCTCCTCCATCGCCTGGCTGCTGCTCATCGTGGTGACGCCGATTCTCGGCCTGGTGATCTTTCTGTTGATCGGCAGCCCATTCGTGCGGGGCCGGCGGGCAAAGGTCCAGGCTGAGGCCAACAAGGTGATCACCGAACGTACCGCCGGGACTCCTGACCTGCCACCGGGAGCTGATATCCCGGTCGGGGTGGACAGCTTGTTCCGCCTGAACCGGCATCTGAGTCATCTGCCGTGCGTGACCGGTGTCAGCCATGGATTGTTCGGCGACTCCGACGCCGCCATCCAGGCGATGGCCGATGCCGTCAATGAAGCGGAGACGAGGGTTTACAGCGAGTTCTTCATCACGGCGTGGGACGACACCACCGATGTTTACTGTACGGCGTTGGCGGATGCGGTTAAGCGCGGCGTGAAGGTCAGGTTGCTTTACGACGACATCGCATCTCGGGCGTATCCGGGGTTTAAGGAGATGAACGCAAAGCTCACCGCGGCCGGGATCGAGTGGCACGAAATGATGCCGATCAAGCCGTTCAAGGGCAAGTGGCGTCGGCCCGATCTGCGTAATCATCGCAAGCTGCTCGTGGTGGACGGCAAGGTGGCGTTCATGGGCTCGCAAAACATGATCGACTCCAGCTACCTAAAACCGGCGAACATCAAGATCGGGCGGCACTGGAAGGATCTCAATATCAAGATCACCGGCGAGATCGTGACGGAGCTTGAGGCGGTCTTCGCGATGGACTGGTACACCGAGACCGGAGAGAAGTTGGGCGCTGAGCTGGAGCTCGTGACTGATCCCGAGGTTGACCCGGTCCCGATGCAGCTGCTGCCGTCCGGACCCGGGTATTTGACGATCCCGAACCTGCGGCTTTTCACCGGGCTGGTGCATCGCGCCCAGCACAAGTTGTCCTTGACCAGCCCCTATTTCGTGCCCGATGACTCGCTGTTGGAGGCGATCACCACCGCTGCCTACCGTGGTGTCGCGGTCGAATTGTTCGTATCCGAGCAGGCTGACCAGTTCATGGTCCAGCACGCTCAAGCCTCCTACTACGACGTGCTGCTGGAGGCGGGCGTGCGGATCTACCTGTATCCCAAGCCGACGGTGTTGCATGCCAAGCACTTCACCGTCGACGACATGGTCGGCATCATCGGCTCCAGCAACATGGACTACCGCTCCTTCGGGCTGGACTACGAAATCACGCTGATGTCGACCGGTGAACAGTTTGTTACCGACCTGCAAGCAGTCGCCGACGGATACCGAGCAGTGTGCCGCGAATTGAATCTTGACGAGTGGCGGCAGCGACCGAAGGGTCAGCGGTACGTCGACAATGTGATGCGGCTGGTCTCGGCGCTGCAGTAGTACTCGCACCTCACTGACGCCTCGCCGATGAGTGTCAGATCTGCTCGGCGTCGGAGAGTGTCCACGTGCCGTGTCGAACCGGGGGGCAGTGGGGCTGTAGAGGCGCAACACGCTTTGGGCCCGAAGTACAGGTCCAGCGAGTCGTCGGGTTTGTCTTGAGCTCGTCGTAGCCGCAGCGGGCCGCGTCGTCCCGGCACGCCACCAATCAACCTGTCAGGCCAGGTGCGGTTGATCGTTACTCGTTGCCCCGCGCGATGCCGTCAGGGGCCCGGGCGTCTGAAGATAGTTTGGCGTCATTTCGAAGTCGTTCCAGCCGCTTCCTTCTGGGGTTGCTCCGGCTTCTCGGTCGGCTCGGCTTTGCCCGCGATCAGGGGCAGTGCCCACCCTAAACGGGGGTTGGTTTCGATCAGCAGTGCCCTGGTGAGCAGCGTT
>DATLQP010000168.1:0-10872 GCA_035535155.1 Propionibacteriaceae bacterium | reverse complement strand
GTCTGCACCGGCGGCGAGCTGGCTGTGGTGCAGCGAGCTGGAGTTGATCTTCGACGGGTAGGGCTGCACGGCAACAACAAGAGTGTCGAGGAGCTGACGTACGCACTGACCGCTGGGGTCGGAAGGATCATTCTCGATTCCTTCGACGAGATCGACCGACTCAGTGCTCTCGCGGAGCGGCTCCAGATCCGGCCGCGGGTCATGATCAGGGCAACCACTGGGGTTGAGGCGCACACCCATGAATACATCGCTACGGCTCATGAAGATCAGAAGTTCGGCTTTTCCATCGCCGGCGGCAGCGCCGCAGCCGCTCTACTGACTTGCCACGAGAATGCCTGGTTGGACTTGATCGGTATCCACTCCCACATCGGCTCCCAGATCTTCGATGCGGAGGGATTCGAGGTGGCGGCACGTCGTACCCTCCGCCTGCACGCTGATTTCGCCGCGGAGACGGGCGTCGAGCTCGGCGAGATGGACCTCGGCGGTGGATTCGGCATCGCCTACACCAGTGCCGACAGCCCGTCGACGCCCGCTGCTCTGTCGGAAGATCTTCGGGCGATCATCGACCAGGAATGTTCTGCGCTCGGTATCGCCGTTCCACACCTGTCGATCGAGCCGGGCCGTGCGATCAGCGGTCCCAGCACATTTGCCCTCTACCGGGTCGGCACCGTCAAGCCCGTCGCACTGGACGGCGGCGCCAGCCGCCTCTACGTCGCGGTCGACGGCGGAATGAGTGACAACATCAGAACTGCCCTCTATGCCGCCGAGTACTCCGCCACCGTGGCTTCGCGCCTATCCACCGCACCTCCCGTGCTGGCCCGCGTCGTCGGCAAGCACTGCGAAGGCGGTGACATCTTGGTGCGTGATGAGTTCCTGCCAGCTGACATCGCCGCAGACGATCTGCTCGCAGTGCCGGCCTCGGGCGCGTACAGCCGATCGATGGCGAGTAACTACAACCACGTTCCGCGACCACCCGTGATCGCCGTGCGTGACGGCCAGATCAGCACGCTGATCCGGCGCGAGACAATCGAGGATTTGCTGGCGTTGGATGCTGGCTAAGAGCTACCTGAGGTGAAGCAAGCCCGGCTCAAGAAAAATTTAAGTTTCGCCGACGCCGTGTCAATGAGGAACAATAAGAGCGCCACGATTCGGGGTCGTGGTGTCGTTGTGTAAATGAGGTTTCCGTGACTTTGACCAGCGTGCGGCCTGCGCCTCTACTTGACGTCTCTCCATTGACACCGCTGCGGGTAGCTCTCCTCGGCTGCGGCGTGGTGGGCTCTGAGGTGGCGCGGTTGATCATCGAGCAGGCAGCCGATCTACGCGCCCGGGTGGGCCGACCGCTGGAGCTGGTCGGCATCGCTGTGCGGCGCCGCGAGCGCGACCGCCCGGGGATCGATCCAGAATTGTTCACCACCGACGCCGAGACGCTGGTCACCCGGGAGGATGTCGACCTGGTGATCGAGGTCATCGGCGGGATTGAGCAGGCGCGGTCGTTGATCCTGTCCGCGATGCGGCACGGGGCATCCGTGGTGACCGCGAACAAGGCGCTGCTGGCCGAGGATGGCGTGACGCTGTTCGAGGCTGCTGAACGGGCCGGTGCGGATCTGTACTTCGAGGCCGCAGTCGCCGGCGCCATCCCGATCATCCGGCCACTTCGGGAATCGCTGGTCGGTGATGAGATCACCTCGGTGATGGGCATAGTCAACGGCACGACCAACTACATCCTGGACCGCATGGATACCGGCACGATCAGCTTTGCCGAGGCGCTCCAAGAGGCTCAAAAACTGGGCTATGCGGAGGCGGATCCGACTGCCGATGTCGAGGGGTTCGACGCCGCCGCCAAGGCGGCGATACTGGCGAGCTTGGCATTCCACACCCGGGTCACGGGCGCCGACGTGTACCGGGAGGGCATCACGAGCGTCACCCCGGCTGATGTCGCCTCGGCGCACGACATCGGCTGCGTGGTCAAGCTACTGGCGATCTGCCAGCTGTCGCCGCCCGGTCCAGCTCCTGCCGAGCGGACGGTTTCGGTACGCGTCCATCCGGCGATGATTCCGCGCTCCCACCCGCTGGCCGCGGTCGGCGACGCCTACAACGCGGTCTTCGTCGAGTCGATGTCTGCCGGC
The DNA here is from genome assembly GCA_035535155.1 of Propionibacteriaceae bacterium. Lineage (GTDB taxonomy): Bacteria > Actinomycetota > Actinomycetes > Propionibacteriales > Propionibacteriaceae > Microlunatus. Next base: position 8,746 of record DATLQP010000168.1, on the reverse strand, counting down.
CGGCTGATGTTCTATGGTCCCGGCGCCGGCGGCTCCCCGACCGCGAGCGCAGTGCTGGGCGACCTCGTCACGGTTGCCCGGAACCGACTGCGCGGGGCGGTCGGTCCGGGTGAGTCCAGCTATGCGGCGCGCCCAGTGAGCAAGATCGGCAGCGTGATGACGCGTTATTACGTGTCGCTCGAGGTTGCCGATGTGGTGGGTGTTCTCGCCACGATCGCGGATGTCTTCGCCGAGCACGGCGTGTCGATCGAAACCGTACGCCAAAACGGGCGAGGTGCCGACGCTCAGCTAGTGCTCGTGACCCACCCCGCGCACGATGCTGCGCTCAGTGCCACCGTGCAGGCGCTGCGAGGCCTCGACGTGGTACGGCACGTCACCAGCGTGATGCGAGTCGAAGGCGATTGATGTGATCCCGGAGTCCTTCGTCGTGGACCGAAACACGGCTCTCAAGCACCGTCCGGGATACGGCGTGATCGCTCGTTATCGCGACTGGCTGCCATTGGCGGACAGTGATCCGGTGATCACTCTCGGTGAAGGCGGCACGCCGCTGGTAGCGGCTGAAAAGTTGTCAGAAATTTTGCGTTGCGAGGCATGGATCAAGGTCGAAGGCGCCAATCCGACCGGCTCGTTCAAGGACCGTGGCATGACGGTTGCGCTCAGCGTCGCCGCCGGACACGGTGCCCAAGCGGTGGTGTGCGCCTCGACCGGAAACACCTCCGCATCGGCTGCTGCGTACGCCGCACGGGCAGGCCTAGCCACCATCGTGCTGTTGCCCGCCGGTCGAATCGCGACGGGCAAGCTCGCCCAGGCGATCGTGCATGGCGCCAAGGTCGTGCAGGTGGACGGTAACTTTGACGATTGCCTTGAACTCGCCCGCAAGCTGGCCGACGACTACCCGGTCGCGCTGGTCAACTCGATCAATCCCAACCGGATCGAAGGTCAAAAGTCAGCTGCTTTTGAAGTGATCGACGAGCTGGGCGACGCGCCGGATGTACATGTCATCCCGGTTGGCAACGCCGGGAATATCTCGGCGTACTGGCGTGGTTATGTGCAGTATGCGTCGGCCGGCAAGGCGATGCGGACCCCCAGAATGTGGGGATTCCAAGCAGCGGGCGCTGCTCCTTTGGTGCTCGGGCACCCAGTCTTGCAGCCCGAGACCGTAGCGACGGCGATCCGGATCGGTAATCCGGCATCTGCTGAGCAGGCACGAGTCGCCCGGGACGAGTCGGGTGGGTTGATCGAGGCTGTCAGCGATGACCAGATCCTCGACGCGCAAGCCTTTCTGGCGCGTGAAGAAGGCATTTTCGTCGAGCCAGCCTCGGCTGCCGGGGTCGCCGGCCTGCTAGCCAAGCACGAGCGCGGTGAGATCGAGTCGGGTCTGCAGATTGCGATCACCGTGACGGGTCACGGCCTCAAGGACGTGGATACCGCACTGTCGCGACTTGGTCCGATTCGTGCAGAGGTCGTGACTGCCGATCTGCTCGCTATCGCGTCGGTCTGCGGGCTGGCGGACTAAGCATCCAGCGGGTGCTCGATCAAAGGAGCAGACCATGCGTCCTGACCTCACTGAGCAGCGGGTCTTGAGCCGCGGTAGGTCGGTGACGGTGGAAGTTCCAGCCACGAGTGCAAATCTGGGTCCAGGCTTTGATTGCTTCGGGCTCGCGCTCGACTGGCGGGAACGGGTTCACCTCGCGGTGATCGACCATGGCTACCAGATCGAGGTCTCCGGAGAAGGCGCAGCAGAGCTGCCGCGGGACGAGAGCCACTTGATCATCCGCGCGGCGTTGGTGGGTCTGGCCGATCTTGGTGTACGTGCACCCGGCCTGTGGCTTGGCTGTCGCAATACGATTCCTCACGCTCGAGGCCTGGGATCTTCTTCGGCGGCAATCGTGGCTGGCCTCGTGGCTGCTGCCGGATTGGCGGCGAGCGACGCCAGGCCGGAGTGGCTGCTCGGACACGCCAATGCCATCGAGGGTCATCCGGACAATGTGGCTGCTGCAATCTACGGCGGCTTCGTGCTGGCGTACGAAGGCCGAACCGGCGTTGCCGTGGCGAAGGGAACCGTCCATCGCTCAATTGCGGCAGCGCTGTTCATCCCCAAAACCTCGGTAGCTACCGAGGCTGCTCGTGGACTGCTGCCCGGCACGGTGCCGCATGTCGAGGCAGCCGCCAACTCGGGGCGAGCGGCTCTACTGGTTCACGCCATGGCCTCCGAACCAGATCTGCTCTATGACGCCACCTGCGACTGGCTACACCAGGGCTACCGGGAAACCGCCATGCCACGCTCCTACGAACTGATGAAATCGCTACGCGGGCAGGGCTTTGCGGCCATGGTCAGCGGCGCGGGTCCGAGCGTTCTGGTACTAGGTACCCGAACGGATCTGGCCGTGCTTCAAGATCAGCAAACAGCGGGATTCTCGGTACGCCTTAGTCAGATTGGCTCGGCCGCGTCGATTATCGAGGCGAGCGACGCTCCAGGTTCTCAGAATCAGACTGTGATGGAAAGTCCCGGTGCAAGTGCTAGCCTTGGCATGCCGACACGGTCAGGGCAGCTGCGGCGACCGGCTCCCAACACCAGCCAAGTCACAAAAAACGCACATCTGACCGAGTAGCGCCTCAAGGTCAGGTGCGACGCCGACGAAGCTCTAAGGCATCTCCCGTCAGCCACATCTCGAGAACATTTGTCGCGATGCGCTGAAGACCTCAAGGAAGACCCGCTGGTCGGGGACATCACCCCGCCATGAATGGGCACCGATGACGTGCCCGAACTGACAAGGACACACGTTGACCGATATCGCCGAAGTGACGAGCGCATCTCCGATCCAGGAAAGCGCCGGCGAGCAAAGTACGCAACTCACCAGTGATCGTCGCAATCGCAAGGGCGCGGGCTTGGACTCGATGGTCCTCCCCGAGCTGAAGCAGCTGGCTAGCTCCCTGGGAATCAAGGGCCTTGGCGCAATGCGCAAGAGCCAGCTGATCGAAGCCATTCGCGCTGCCCAGCGTGGCTCCGGCGCAGCCGGGCATGAGGGCCGCGCCGAGCAAGATAATGGCCACCGCAATCTTCCCCAGCATCCCCGGGACAACCGGGATGTCGCCAGCGCACTCGATGAGCTGCAGCAGGCGCCGCGCGAGGCACGTGGCCCACGCGAGGAGGCACACATGCTTGAAAACCCTGTACAGCCGGAGTTGGTCGAACCGACCCGGCCCGCCGACACGTCGTCGGGTGAGCGGCAAGAGCCGGTTGAGAGCCGCGCCGGAGGGGTTCGCGAAGAAACGCCCCAGGTAGGCGGCGACGGGCAGCGGGAGCCCAATCGCTCTGACCAGCAACCTCGTACCGATGAGCAGGCTCGTGAGAGCCGGCAGGGTGAGGGCGGCGAGCGCGACGGTCGGCAAAACGACCGGCAGGATCGCAGGAATCGCAACCCACAGGCCCGTGAGAACCAGCAGCGTGACAACCAGCAGCGTGACAACCAGGGCCGCGAGAACCAACAGCGAGATAACCAGAGTCGAGACAACCAGGGCCGCGACTGGGAAGAGGAAGGCGGCAATCGCCGCGGTCGCCGGCGCCGCAGTCGCGACCGACAGAATCGCCGTAGCCGTGGCGGCGGCGGCAATCTCGAACGCTACGACTCCGAGCCCGTGGTCTCTGAAGATGATGTGCTCGTTTCGGCTCGTGGGATCTTGGACGTCCTCGACAACTACGCGTTCGTCCGCACCAACGGCTACCTGCCAGGGCCAGACGACGCCTACGTCTCGTTGTCGATGGTCAAGAAGCTCGGCCTGCGTAAGGGTGATCTGGTCACCGGCGTCATCCGTACGCCGCGTGAGGGCGAACGCAAGGAAAAGTTCAACCCGATGGTGAGAATCGACACCGTTAACGGTGGCGAGCTGGAATCCGCCCGGCAGCGACCGGACTTTGCGAAACTCACCCCGCTGTATCCGCAGGACCGGCTCAAGCTCGAAACAACGCCGAATCAGATGGCTGGCCGGATCATCGATCTGGTCGCCCCGATCGGCAAGGGTCAGCGTGCCTTGATCGTCTCACCGTCGAAGGCCGGCAAGACCCTGATCATGCAGGCCATCGCCAATGCCATCGCGATCAACAATCCTGAAGTGAAGCTGATGGTCGTGCTGGTGGACGAGCGGCCGGAGGAGGTCACCGACTTCGAGCGCTCGGCCAAGGGCGAAGTGATCTCATCGACCTTCGACCGGCCGGCCGAAGATCACACCACCGTTGCCGAGCTGGCTATCGAGCGAGCAAAACGTCTCGTCGAGATGGGTCACGACGTGGTGATCTTGCTCGATGGCATCACCCGGCTGAGCCGGGCGTACAACCTGGCGGCTCCGGCGTCCGGACGCATCCTGTCCGGCGGGGTGGACTCCGCTGCGCTCTATCCGCCTAAGAAGTTCCTCGGCGCTGCCCGCAACATCGAGGGAGGCGGCTCGCTCACGATCCTTGCGACCGCTCTGGTCGAGACCGGCTCGAAGATGGACGAAGTGATCTTCGAGGAGTTCAAGGGCACCGGCAACTCCGAGATCCGGCTGCGCCGCGAGTTCGCCGAGAAGCGGATCTTCCCTGCGATTGACGTCGACGCGTCGAGCACCCGCCGAGAAGAACTCCTGATGAGCCGCGAGGAGCTGGCCATCGTCTGGAAGCTGCGCCGGGTTCTTTCCGGACTCGAGAGCCTGCAGGGGCTGGAGATGCTGCTGGACCGGCTCCGCAAAACGCAGAGCAATGCAGAGTTCTTGATGGCGATCACCAAGAGCATTCCCGCCCAGGATTAGGCGCTCAGGACTAAAACGGTATTGCCCACTGTTCTGCATTTGGTGCCGCAGTCGGCCTGCGGCAGAATCACCCCTTGGTGCCGGTTCACGCCAGATATCCAACCCAGGCGACCCGGCACAATGAGAAGGAGGCAAGCATGAAGCCCGACATTCACCCCGCGTACGTCGAGACGCTGGTGACCTGTACGTGTGGCAACACCTTCACTACCCGGAGCACCGCGCCGAATGGCGTGATCCACGCGGATGTGTGCTCGAACTGCCACCCGTTCTACACAGGCAAGCAGAAGATTCTCGATACTGGTGGCCGTGTTGCTCGCTTCGAGAAGCGGTACGCGGCTCGGCAGCCGGCGGCTAAGAAGAAGGCGTCCACATAGCGTTACACGCGGCGCCGGGAGGCGGGGATACCCCCCGCAGCCCGGCGCTTGCTGCGTCTCGATCACCGAGGAGTGTGTCGAATGTTTGAGTCGGCCGCTCCGCTGCGCGCCGAGTTCCAGGAACTGGAAGCGGCGCTCGGCGACCCGGCTGTTCATGCCGATCTTGCTCGTGCCCGCAAGGTGGGCCGCCGCTACGCCGAGCTGATACCCATCGTCAAGGCTTTGGACGAGTACGACCGTCTGACAGATGATCTTGCGGCAGCCAAGGAACTCGCTGCCGAGGACGACTCGCTCGCGGCGGAGGCTGTTGAGCTTGAGGCGCAGCTAGGTCCCGTAACTGATCGGCTGACGCGCTTGCTCGCCCCGCGTGACCCCAACGACTCCTCGGATGCGCTGATGGAGATCAAATCAGGCGAAGGGGGCGAGGAGTCGGCGCTGTTTGCCGCTGACCTGCTGAAGATGTACTCGCGCTACGCCGAGAACCGCGGCTGGAAGCTCGAGGTTCTCGATGCGCAGGAGACCGATCTCGGCGGCTACAAGTCGGCGACCATTGCGATCAAGGCGGCTGCCGCGGGAGAGCCCGACTCGATGCCCTACGGCGTGCTCAAGTTCGAGGGTGGCGTGCATCGGGTGCAACGGGTGCCGATCACCGAGTCGCAAGGTCGGGTTCACACCTCTGCAGCCGGTGTGCTGGTGATGCCCGAGGTGACCGAAACAGAGATCCAGATCAATGAGGACGACCTACGCATCGATGTCTACCGCTCGTCCGGCCCCGGAGGCCAGGGCGTCAACACCACCGACTCGGCGGTCCGGATTACCCACCTACCCAGCGGGATTGTGGTGTCCTGCCAGAACGAGCGTTCGCAGCTGCAGAACCGCGAGCAGGCGATGCGAATGCTGCGAGCTCGGTTGACCGCGGCCGCGGAGGAAGAGGCTGCCACTGCGGCCTCGGCGGCACGCCGCAGTCAAGTGCGTACCGTCGACCGCTCAGAACGCATCCGCACCTACAACTTCCCGGAAAACCGGATCTCTGATCATCGGATCGGCTTCAAGGCCTACAACCTTGATCAAGTTCTGAATGGGGACCTGGACGCGGTGATCAACGCGCTGCAGGAAGCCGACACCCGACTGCGGCTGTCCCAGGTCACCGGCTCGACCCCATGAGCAGGGCTGTCCGGTCTCTGTTAACTGAGGCCGCAGGTCAGTTACGCGCTGTTGGTGTCGAGTCGCCGGAGCAGGAGGCTCGGCAGCTCTTGGCATACGCCGCAGGAGTCGAGCTGGCTCGTCTTCCACTGCTCGACGCAGTAGCAGACGGCCAGGCCGCGCATTTTCAAGCGTTGATCAACAAGCGGTCACGTCGGATTCCCCTGCAGCACTTGACCGGTCAGGCTCACTTTCGCTATCTGGAGCTGGAAGTAGGCCCCGGAGTCTTCGTGCCCAGGCCCGAGACCGAAGTCATGACCGGCTGGGCGATCGAAGAGCTGCGTCCGATGGTCTACGCCGTCGCTCGCGGGAAGTCGCGACACCTGCCCGTTGTGGTCGAGCTTGGCACCGGATCTGGTGCGATTGCCAAGTCCGTTGCCACGGAGTTGACCGGGACTCGGGTCTATGCCATCGAGGTATCTGAAGACGCGGCCGCGTACGCAGCGCGGAATCTCAGCGACACGACCGTTGAGCTCCACGTGCAGGACATGATCGGTGTACTGCCGCATCTGAACGGCGCCGTCGATCTGGTGATCTCCAACCCTCCCTACATCCCCTTGGAGGCATTCGAGTCGGTGGTGCCGGAGGCACGCGATCATGATCCGCTACTCGCGCTGGTTGCGGGTGAGGATGGTCTGGATGCGATCAGGGTGGTGGTCGCTGAGGCGGCCCGCCTGTTGCGCCCGGCGGGTTTGTTGTGCTTCGAGCACGCTGATGTGCAAGGCGAGTCTGCCCAACAGATCGTCGTGGACCACGGTGGCTTTACCGGCGTACGCGATCATCCCGATCTCGCTGGCCGCGCGCGCTTCGTCACGGCCGTCCGGCGCGCTTAGTTCGGTTACCGCACGGACCGCGCGCCGCCGTGGCGAGGAGGAGCGAGGGGACACGCTCTTCGTGCCGGAGCGACGACGAACTAAGTGGCTATAGAGCGCGATCCGCGCTGAGCGAGCGCAGCGAGCGAAGCAATCAAAACGCAATTAACACACCCAACTCTGGCAAGATTGACCGGTGACCACGACTGCCGTGCCCGGTGAACCTGAACCCGGGGAGGCGGCGGAAAACGAACTCCCCGCGAATTACCAGCGGTTCGACTGCACGGCCGGCGATCTGGCGGGGAACGCGGAGGCCACCGAGGCTGCTCGCGAGGCCGTCGAGGCTGGCGAATGCATCGTGCTACCTACCGACACCGTCTACGGGATCGGCGCTGACGCGTTCAGCGCCCAGGCGGTGCGGCGGTTGCTCGAGGCCAAGCACCGTGGCCGTGACATGCCTCCTCCCGTGCTCATCGGCGAGCCGACCTTGATTCGTGCGCTCGCGGTGAACGTGCCCGAGCCGGCCAAAGATCTTGTTGACAAGCATTGGCCGGGAGCACTCACGGTGATCTGTCGTATCCAGCCAAGTCTGCGAATGGATCTGGGCGACACAGAGGGCACCATCGCACTTCGAGTTCCCGATCATGAACTGGCCCGGGAGATCTTGCGCCGCACCGGTCCGATGGCCGTCAGTAGCGCCAACATCAGCGGCCAGGCCGCCGCCTTGAGCTGTGACGAAGCAATTGATCAGCTCGGCGGCGCGGTCACGGTCTATCTCGACGGAGGTCCACTTGGTGACGCCGGCAGCGCACCATCGACCATCGTGGACTTCAGCCGACATGACGACGGCGAGGTCGTGCGGCGAGGCGCCATCAGCGTGGAGATATTGCGCGAGACGGCCCCGAATCTTCGTGATCTGACCGATGAAACCGACGGCGCAGAGGATGGCCCTGCGACACCGTCCGGGGACGCCCCCGCTGCGGGAGGCTGAGTGCGCGAGTACCTGTTGGTCCTCTGCATTGCGGCGGCGGTGACCTATCTGCTGAGCGGTGTATGCCGTCGCTTGGCCCTGCGGACGGGCGCACTGGCCAGAGTCCGGGATCGCGATGTGCACACGATCGAGATCCCCTACCTCGGCGGCGTTGCCATGCTGGCAGGCGTTGCGGCAGCGATCTTGATCTCCTGGCAACTGCCGTTCCTGGGCCGGCTGGTGACCGTGCAGCAGGACTCCTGGGCCGTCCTGGTCGCAGCGGTGGTGATCTGTCTGGTGGGCGTGCTCGATGACGTTTTCGAGCTGCCGCCGCTGACCAAATTCGCCGGCCAGGTCTTCGCTGCGGGCATTGCCGTCGCGCTCGGCGTCAAGATGCTCTGGATCCCCTTGCCCAATCGTCTCGTGTCCCTGGACGGCACGACGTCGGTGGCGATCACGGTGTTCTTCATCGTGCTCTGCTCGAACGCTGTGAACTTCGTCGACGGCCTGGACGGATTGGCTACCGGCGTGGTCGGCATCGGGGCTCTGGCCTTCTTCGCCTACTCCTACCTCCTCACCGTCACCGAGGGCCTGACCAGAGC
>DATLQP010000167.1:0-2876 GCA_035535155.1 Propionibacteriaceae bacterium | reverse complement strand
GCTTCAAGGCTCATGGCTTTGTGGCTCCGATGGAGGTCATCGGCGAGGGCAGCCGTACGCTGGCGCAGGCATGGGACGGCAGACCCCGCCTACCTGGGCATGAGTGTTCCCGGCTTTCCAAACTTCTTCTTGCTGTACGGGCCAAACACCGGCGGTGGTACTGGCTCGGTGATCTACACCATCGAGGCCGGGATGAACCATGTCATCTCTGCTCTCGACGCGCTGGAGAGCTCGCACGCGCAACGGATTGAGGTCCGCCAGGAGGTCGCGGACAGCTTCGATGCTGAGTTACGCGGGGCGCTGGCCGACACGGTCTGGCATACCGGCTGCACTAGCTGGTACGTCGACCAGAACCATCAGGTCGGCAGCCGGCCCGTGGAGACCAGCCGTTGCGCCACATCGCCGATCTTGCTCTGGGTATCGCGAGCGGCTCGGCGCAGCTTGTTGAAAGCGGTGATGGAGTCCACCTGATCGCGAGCCATCAGGTAGCCAACGCCGCGTTCAATGATCACCCGGTAGTCCAGCGCGTACTGCAGCTGAGTGGCTAGCTCGCCTGCAGTGTGAGCTGCCACCGCGGTAGCGAGGGTGGATTCGACCAGATCGCGGTAGCGACCGAGGGCTTGACACTCCTCGTCCTGCCAGACATGCGGCTGGCTGTAGAAGACGTCAAGTGTGCCGACGGTGACACCACCCAAGCGGACCGGCAGACCCAAGACCGCGCGTATCCCATTCGGGCGGATTGCGGCGGCAAGATCCGGCCAGCGATCTTCCTCGGTCACGTCGGTGCTGGCGACGACGGTGTTGTTGACAAACGCCTCGGTGCAGGGACCCTGCCCCGTGTTGCTCTCCGCGATCTCGAGCGTGCGGCCCGGCCCGTCGGACGCTGCGACGTAGCGGGGAACGTTCTGCTCGTCGGCCAGCATGATGCCGCTGCCCGCGACGCCGAAGAGGTCGACACATGCCGCGGTTACGTGTTGCAGCGCCTCGACGACGCCGGTACCCGGTTTGCCGAGAGTGGCGAGCCGACGCAGGCTGGCTGCGAGCATCTCGGGATCAATCGCCATGATCCGCCTGATGAGTGGCGCAAGCGCGGCGGGCCAGGATCCAGGATTTCGTGGGCATCGTGTTCGATCATGGTCTACGCAGCCGGAAGTGTCGAGCCCAGATCACTGCGGGCTGTCCTTGCTGGGATGCTGGCCGTCCAGACAGAAGCCGATGGGCTGTACGCCGCCGGGCAGGTGCATCTCGATCGAGGAGAGGATGTCGGCGTCTGCCGGGCTGAGGCGTCCGCAATGCGCGTTGATCATGGCCTGCGCGATGTCGCGTACCTTGACGTGGCAGTTTTGGGAGAGCCGCACCAGCAATGACCAGGCCCGCTCCGGGGTAATGGCGAAGCGCTGGGCCAGCAGTCCGGTCGCCACTCCTATTTGCTGGCGCTTTGCCAACGCATCCTTGAGCTGTGCGATCTCCGCTTCCAGCTCTGCCACGCGGGAATTAGCCTCCAACATCTCGAAGGCTGACTCAACCTCTGTTCGCAGCTGCTGCGGGATCATGCGCCACCTCAATGACGTCACGTCCGCAGACACAGGGCGGAGACCGATTAAGAACTCAGGTGGGAGTCTAGTCGGCCAGGGAAACGCCGCGCAGGGAAAATGGGAACGGCCCCGCAGCATGTCTGCTCAGCTACGGGGCCTGGATCGCGGCAACTCCCTAGGTTGTGCTCGCCATCCTGTTTGCGACTTACCCAATCGTCGGAGAAGTCAACGTGTCACGCTCAATGAACTGGCCATGATTGCGGGAAACTTTCTGTTTCAAGCGCAGCCGGGTTGGGCAGACTTGCGGGTTTCATGATCATTTAGCTCGCTGGAGCGATTGCGCTCAATGGATGATGGTCATTATCACCTGCATCATTTGTGCGTAAGTATCGATACGCTTCTTAGAGAATTCTTCGCTTCTGGGATAGTCCAGAGGGGTTGCCGTCGAAGCGGCCCTAGTGTTTTGATCGTGGTGTGGCCGAGAAGCGCGCCACGCCGTTCCACACGGAGGGTGTCGCGCTCATGGCGATCACCGAAACTGCCTTCAATTCTTCGCATCCGCAGTCCTCGCGGGATGAACTTTCCGAACGGACTCACGAACTTCTCATCGCTGCCGAGACCGCCGGTCCGACGCGGCGTCAACACATACTCGACGAAGTGGTCACCTCTCATTTGTGGCTGGCTGAGACGCTGGCGCGGCGGTTCAGCCACCGCGGCGAGGACGAGGAAGACCTGCTCCAGGTTGCCTGCACGGGACTAGTCGAGGCGTGCCAACGCTTTGATCCGCACCAAGGGTCGTTCATAGGCTTCGCGGTGCCAACCATCACCGGCGTACTCAAGCGGCATTTCCGCGATCGCGGTTGGGTGGTACGTCCCCCTCGGCCTACCCAGGAATTGGCGTCGACCATCTGGCGGCAGTGGCCCACATTGGTGCAGCGGATGGGTGCCGTGCCCCGAGCCAAAGATCTCGCCGACGAACTCGGAGAGCCGGTCGGCGCAGTGCAGCAGGCTCGGTTCGCGAGCCGCGGCTACAGCGCTTCCTCGATCGATCTGGCGATGTCGAGAGGGATCTGCTTCTGCTCAGACGAGGCGGATGAGGACATCGACCGTACCGAGGCGCGCATGATCATCGACGAGGCTGTGGCTCAGCTGGAGGACGATGAGCGGCGGCTGATATGGCTGCGGTTCTATGAGCAGCGATCGCAGTCGGAGATTGCCGTGGAGATCGGTACCAGCCAGATGCAGGTCTCGAGGTTGTTGGCGCGGCTGATGATCAAGATGCAGTCGATCATCGGCCTACCGGATGCGCTGCCCGACGCCTCGTAGGGATCAGGGAGGCCC
>DATLQP010000166.1:0-2486 GCA_035535155.1 Propionibacteriaceae bacterium | reverse complement strand
TGTGCTCGATGATCGGCTTACCGGCGATCTTGATCAGCTGTTTTGGAATGTTCAGGCCGATGCGGGTACCGGTACCTCCCGCCAGGATCACCGCAACATTGCGCAATCTGGTCACCGGCTGAACCCTATCGTGCTGTGTTGGTTGCTCCGCTCGCTGGCGCTCGATCCGCGCGGATCGCGCGGATCGCGCGCTGGGTCCGCCTCATGGCTCGCTTCGCTCGCCGCGGAGCCGCCGTTTCTCCGCACGGAGCCACAAAGGCCAGCGCAGAACCGCGGAAAGCGCCTCATTCGTGGCCGTGTGCTGAGCAACGCGCGAAGTCGCCGGAGTGGGGTGAAGGGGTCTAGCTTGCGCGTGTGGAAGGCTCGATGACGTGCTCAAGGTGAGTGTGGTGGTTCCGGTGTACAACCCGGGGGAGTACTTCGGGCCCTGCATCGAATCTCTGATCTCCCAGAGCCTTACCGTCGATGAATACGAAGTCATCTGCATCGACGATGGTTCAACCGACGAAACTCCGGCGCGTCTGGACGAGCTTGCTGCGACATACCCGCACATTCGCGTCATTCACCAGCCGAACGCAGGTTGGCCCGGCCAGCCCCGCAACGTCGGCCTGGATGCCGCTCAGGGCGAGTACGTGTTCTTCTGCGATCATGACGACTGGCTCGGCACTGAGGCCCTCGAGCGGTTGTACGACTTCGCGACTAGCTGCGGATCCGATGTCGTGCTGCCGAAGATGGCCGGGCTGCAGCGTCGCGTTCCGCGCGTCGTGTTCAGCGAAACTGTCCGCAACTGCGCGATCGCCAATTCGGCGATCATGGACAGCCTGACGCCCCACAAATTGTTCCGTCGGGAATTTCTCAATCACCATCAGATCCGATTTCCCGAGGGCCGGCGGCGACTCGAGGATCATCTCTTCGTCGTGACGTGTTATCTGATGGCGGACGTGGTCAGCATCTACGCCGACTACACCTGCTATTTCCACATCCTGCGGAGAGATCTGGCCAACGCCGGTTTCCGCAGCCCCAACTGGCGGCGCTACTTCGACAACCTGGCTGACGCGATCGAGGTGGTCGTGGCGCAGACCGAGCCGGGAGAAAAGCGCGACCGGATCTATCGGCGCTGGCTTCAGGTCGAGATGGTGCAGCGCCTCAGCGGGCGGCGGTGGCTGAAGTTGTCCGACACTGCGGCAGGCGAGCTATTCAGCAACGCGCATCGCATCGCGTCCCGCTATTTCGGCGATGGGGTCGTCAGATTGCTCCAGCCGTTGCCGCAGCGGATCGCCCGCGCGCTCCTCGCTGCCGACTCCGAGAGCGTCGGCCGCATCGCAGAAATGTCGCTGCCATGGTCTGCCTACCCGAGGGTCCAGCAAGTTGGCTGGGTCGACGGCCGCCTCCAGATCAGCGGAACTGTCGAAATGTCTGACGTGACACCCCAAGGGAGGATTCCTACCCACATTCTCACCGCTGATGCTGAGCACGACGTTGTCGAAGAGGCCGAGTCGATCTTCGAGAATATGCCTGAGGAGCCGCTCGCAGAGCGCAGGTTTGCCGCAATGCTGGGTGAAGCTGCTACCGAGGTGCTTTGGCTTGGCATGGCGAGGTCCACGCTCCGGGTTGATCTGACCGAACGCCGTACCGGCGAGACCTGGGCGGTGCCGGCCGCCGTCCATCGCATGGGGCTCGCGGCGTCTTTCACCGCCGACATCGATCCGAATACCATCGCGGCCGGCACGCGGCTGGCGGATGGTCTGTGGGACCTGCATGTGTACTTCGGGGTGATGGGCTTGGGTATGCGCCATCGCGCAACGCTGACAGAGGAACGGCGGCCGGGCCGCGTTCTTCCCGAGCCAGTTGCCGATGGCCCCCCAACGATGGCGGCCTATTTCACGCTTCGGACCTCTGGATTGTGTCTCGACGTCGGGCTGGTGAAGCACCGCAGGCTCGCTGCACCTTCGAAGCCAGCACCACGTCAGAAGCCGGCACCAGCGAGGAAGTCCTTTCCGCGCCGGGTCGCTCGCAAACTACGGCGGCTGTACGCGCGGCGCCCGTTCGCTCCCAAGTCCGCCCAACCCAGGAATGTATGAACGCCCAGCAAGGGCTTGCCGCCTTCGCTCGCAGCGTTGCCTTGCGGCTCCCCGCCCCGATCCGATTCAGATTGCGGAAGTTCCGGCGCGGGGCAGCGGGGTCCTCCGAGCGGTCGGCGGCAGAGCCACTGCTGAGCGTAGTAGTCGTTGCCACCGACGCGGAGTCCTATCTGAGTGAGTGCCTGCACAGCCTGCGGTCGCAAACCCTCAAGCGGATCGAAGTGCTCATTGTCGACAATGGCTCGACCGACGGCACTGCAGCAGTAGCGCAGCAGATGGCTAGCCACGATGACCGATTCACTGTGTTGCTCCATCCCCGGCGGGGAGTGACGGCCGCACGTAACGCGGGGGCACGGGTAGCGCGCGGCAGGTTTGTGACTTTCGTGGACGCGACCGACACCGTGC
>DATLQP010000165.1:0-7925 GCA_035535155.1 Propionibacteriaceae bacterium | reverse complement strand
ATCGTCGATGACGGCATCGGTGGTGCGGACTCTGAACGGGGAACGGGCCTGCGGGGGCTAGCCGATCGCGTCGAGGCTCTCAATGGCCGGCTGCGGATCTGGAGCGCTGCCGGCGCCGGCACCCGCGTACGGGCGGAAATTCCATGCGGGTAGCCATCGCCGAAGACAGCGTGCTGTTGCGCGAAGGGGTCGCGCAGCTGTTGACCCACGCCGGCATCGAGGTCACTGCTCGCTGCGGCACCGCCGATGAGCTGCTGGTACACGTCGCTCATGACCCGCCAGATGCCGTCATCGTGGACATCAGGCTGCCGCCGACCCACACCGACGAAGGGATGCGGGCTGCTTTGACGATCCGCGATGAGCATCCTGATGTGGGCGTCCTGGTTCTTTCCCAGTACGTCGAGGTTGGGTTGGCGATGCAGCTATTGGCCGACTCGGCTGAAGGGGTCGGCTACCTGTTGAAGGACCGGGTGAGCGAAGTCAAGGAGTTCATCGCGGCGCTCCGCCGGGTTGCCGATGGAGGCTCAGCGCTTGATCCGACCATCGTCTCCACAATGCTGAAGCGGCACCGCAGCTCGGATCCGCTGGACTCTTTGACACCTCGAGAACATGAAGTGTTGGAGTTGATGGCGACCGGAGCCTCCAACGCAGGTATCGCCGAGTCGATGGTGATCACGCAGCGCGCGGCCGAGAAGTATGTATCCACTGTTTTCACCAAGCTCGGCATTCCTGCCACCGGAAGTGAGTCGCGGCGGGTGTTGGCCGTCTTGCTTTTCCTCCGCTCCTGATCGACACGGCCAGCCTCCCTTCCCGACCAGACCAGTGAGGGTTATGGTCCTGTGCAGGACCCTGCGATGGAGGTTTCTCATGCCTGACCGCTCCACTCCCATCTATGAGGCGGGAGAAGCTGACCGACTTCCCGCTCATGATCACGAGCTGTACAACACGATCGCTCAGGAAAGCGACTTTGTGGAACTGCGCCGTAGATATCGCAGCTTCGCCTTACCGGCGACGATCGCGTTCATGGCCTGGTATCTCCTTTACGTGATCTGCAACAACTGGGCCCGCGACTTCATGGACACCAAGGTCGTCGGGAACATCAACATCGCGTTGGTGTGGGGATTGCTGCAATTCGTCTCGACCTTCACCATCGCGTACTTCTACGCCCGTCACGCCAAAAAGTCGCTGGACCCGCTGTCCTCGAAACTACGGGACGAGTTTGATCGGGAGACCGGCCGATGAGCACCGTCATGCTGGTGCCGCTCGCCACTGGCAACGCCTTGACTATCGGCCTATTCCTCGCTGTTGTCGCGGTCACCCTCTACATCACTTTCTGGGCGTCGCGGCAGAGCAAGACCGCCGCGGACTACTACGCCGGCGGCCGCTCCTTCAGCGGCTTCCAGAATGGTCTGGCGGTGAGCGGGGACTACATGTCTGCTGCGTCATTCCTTGGCATCTCCGGCGCGATCGCGCTCTACGGCTACGACGGCTTTCTGTATTCCATCGGATTCTTGGTGGCTTGGCTGGTCGCCCTGCTGCTGATCGCGGAGCTGCTGCGCAACTCCGGCCGGTTCACTATGGCCGATCAGCTGGCGTACCGGATGCGCCAGACGCCGGTCCGCACCGCGGCAGCCACGTCGACGATCGTCGTGTCGGTCTTCTATCTGCTGGCCCAGATGGTCGGGGCCGGAAGCCTCGTGGGTCTGCTTCTCGGGGTGACCAGCCCCGGTCTGAAGAACCTGGTGATCGTCGGGGTCGGCGTACTGATGATCATCTACGTCACCTTTGGCGGGATGAAGGGCACCACGTGGGTACAGATCGTCAAGGCCGTGATGCTGATGACCGGCACAGTGCTGATCACCTTCTTGGTGCTGGTCAAGTTCGGCTTCAACCTGTCCGACCTGCTTGGATCCGCAGCCGAAAAGTCGGGCAAGGGAGAAGCCTTCCTGCAACCTGGACTGCTCTACGGTAAGGACCTGGTCGGCAAAATCGACTTCTTGTCGCTTGCCTTGGCTCTGGTCCTCGGCACCGCCGGCCTGCCGCACATCCTCATTCGCTTCTACACCACGCCCACCGCGCACGCGGCACGCAAGTCAGTGCTCTGGGCGATCGGGCTGATCGGTTCGTTCTACTTGATGACGCTGGTGCTGGGCTTCGGTGCTGCAGCGCTTGTCGACACCGGCAAGGGCAGCCAGATCCAGACCTCGGCCGGAAACGCGGCGTCGCCCCTGCTGGCGCAGGCGGTCGGCGGCGGTGAGGGCACCCTCGGCGGGTCGGTCCTGTTGGCTCTCATTTCAGCGGTCGCTTTCGCCACCATCCTCGCAGTGGTCGCGGGACTGACCCTGACATCGGCATCCTCGGTTGCCCATGACCTCTACGCCAACGTGTTCAAGAAGGGTCAGGCGTCGGAGAGGAGCGAGTTGAGGGTGGCCCGGATTGCCGCTTTTGGCATTGGAGCGATTGCGATCTTGCTCGCCATTCCGGCACAGCGGCTGAACATTGCCTTCCTAGTAGCGCTGGCCTTTGCCGTCGCGGCGTCGGCCAACCTGCCGGCGTTGCTGTACAACCTGTTCTGGAAGCGCTTCAACACCATGGGCGCGGTCTTCAGCATCTACGGCGGATTGATCATGGCAGTGCTGCTGGTGACCTTCTCGCCGGTCGTCTCAGGTACGCCTATGTCGCTGTTCCCGAGCGCTAACTTCGACTGGTTCCCGCTGCGCAACCCTGGCCTGATCTCGATCCCGTTCGGGTTCCTGTGCGGCATCGTGGGGACCTTGATCAGCAAGGAGACCCACCCTGCGGAACGCTACGACGAGCTGTCCGTACGGGCGCTGACCGGAGCGGGAGCTGAGAAGGCAGTGGCTCACTGAAACGCCGGCAGCCAATCGCTCGCCACAGGCGCTAGCCGCCGAGACGCGCGCGGAGATAGGAGTGCTTCAGGCACGATCGCAGCAGATTTTTCGACTGCCCTGAAGGAGCACAGTTTTCTGACCCACGACTTCAATGAGCAGCTGACGATGCGTAGTAGCGGCTCAGGAAGTCGATCTTGAAGTCAAAGAACGCGCCGGCCTCGATGCTGGCGCGGATGTCATCAACGAGGCGTACCACGAACCGCTCGTTGTGGATCGTGCACAGGGTCGAGGCCAGCATCTCGCGAGCCTTGAACAGATGATGCAGGTACGCCTGCGTGTAGTGCGCGCACGTGTAACAGTCGCACTCCTCATCGATCGGGGAGAAGGTGCGGCGGCTGGGGGCGGCGTTGACATTGAACCTGCCACGGCCGGTGTAGACGGCGGCGTTGCGGGCCACGCGTGATGGGGCAACACAGTCGAAGGTGTCGACGCCGTTCTCAATCGCAACGAAGATGTCATCCGGCTCGGAGATACCCAACAGATGACGAGGCTTGTCCTCGGGCAGCTCCTCGGCGACCCACCGGACGATCGTGCCGAGGTTGTCCTTCTGCAAGGCGCCGCCAATGCCGTAGCCGTCGAACCCTGACCTGTCGATGCTCAGC
Organism: Propionibacteriaceae bacterium; assembly: GCA_035535155.1. Taxonomy (GTDB): domain Bacteria; phylum Actinomycetota; class Actinomycetes; order Propionibacteriales; family Propionibacteriaceae; genus Microlunatus. The sequence continues at coordinate 4,411 of DATLQP010000165.1, read as the reverse complement.
GACACAAGATCACGAGCCGCCCGCCGCCGCAGATCTTGGTATTGCGCACCCTGTACGACGGCAAACAAACCCTGGTAAGGCCGCTGCGCCCGCTGGCTGGTCAGGCGTCGGTGTTCGGCGAGACAGCGAACGGCCCACCGCTGCGTCCGGGCGACCGACTGCTCCTGGTAATCACGGGTGTTCATCAACGTGGTGCACTCGTCGAAGGCGAAGAGAATATCCGCGCCCAGCTGGTGCTGGATCCGCATCGAGACCTCAGGTGTGAAGCGGTGCTGCGACCCGTCCAGATGCGACGTGAAGGTCACACCGTCCTCGTCGACGTGAGCCAGCCGAGTTTTGCCCTCGGCGATCACGTCGTCGTCCTCCAGGCCGTGGGTATTCATGGCCAGGATCTTCTTGAAGCCGACGCCGAGCGACATCACCTGGAAACCGCCGCTATCGGTGAACGTCGGGCCGGGCCAATTCATGAAGGCGCCTAGGCCGCCGGCCGCCTCGATTACGTCTGCGCCTGGCTGCAGATAGAGGTGGTAGGCGTTGGCAAGTACCGCCTGGGCACCGAGTGCCGCCAGGCTCTCGGGGAGCACTGCCTTGACCGTCGCCTTGGTCCCGACGGCGATGAACGCCGGTGTCTCGATCACCCCGTGTGGGGTGCTGATCACCCCGGAGCGGCCGAGCCGGCCGGGCAGGGAGACGCCCGGCGCAAAGCGGAACTGCCCGTCAACAGGCTCCGAGCGCAGTGCAGAGGGCTTGGCGCCCAAAGCAGCAAGATCAGGATGCACTGCCGGTTTCCCGCCGTAGCTTGAGTCCGGCCAGCGCTACCACACCCGCCGTGGATGTGCGCAGCACGCCGTCGCTGATCAACACCGGCCGCGCGCCGGCCCGGGTCAGCTCGCTCAGCTCATCGTCGGCTATGCCGCCCTCCGGGCCAATGATGATCAACACGCTGCCGGCAGCAGGAAGATCAACTTCAGCAAGTAAATCCTTGGCTTCCTCATGCAGCAGCAGAGCACAATCAGCGCTTGCCACCCGTTGCGCCAGCTGGCGGGTGGTGACCGGCTCGGACACTTCCGGTACGTGCAGCCTGCGGGATTGCTTTGCCGCCTCCCGTGCCGTGGAACGCCACTTGGCCAGCGACCGCGCCGCGCGGTCCGGAGACCAGCGCACGATCGAGCGGGCAGCCTGCCATGGCACGATCTCGCTCACACCCATCTCCGTCATCATCTCGACCGCAAGCTCCGACCGATCGCCTTTGGCCAGCGCCTGAGCCGCGACAAAACATCGTGGCTCGCTAGGTGAGCTGAGATGAGCGGCCACCTCGACGATGAGGCTGGCCCCGCGTAGCTCGACGACCACACCACGCACGCCGTGCCCGCCGCCGCTGCCGATCATGATCACCTCGCCAGGTCGGATCCGCCGCACCAGGGCAGCGTGCCGTCCCTCGTCACCGGCAAGCTCGAGCCGCGTTCCCACGCTTGGCAGCGGATCTGCGACAGCATCCAGCAGGAACAGCGGGTCCGTCATGCTGGACGTCTCACTGGCCGGCGAACGCGTCCCGGAGCCGCCCGAATACGCCGCGGCTGTGCTTCTGCACCGTCACTTCAGGCCGCGTCTCATCACGCAGCTCGGCCAGCTGGCGCAGCAGGTCGCGCTGGTCGTCGTCGATACGCGTCGGAGTCTGAACCAGCAGGGTCACTCCGAACTGACCACGTCCACTGCCCCGCAACCTGGGAACGCCCTTCCCGTCCATGGCAATGCGAGTGCCGGACTGTGTCCCCGCCGGCACCGCGACGCGTACTGACCTTGTCTCCGGAGCCGCTTCCTCGAGGTCGGCCTCGAGAGTGGCCACCGTGACCTCGGTTCCCAGAGCGGCCGCCGTCATTGGGATCTTGATCACTACCTCAAGGTCGTCACCTTCGCGACGGAATACTTCGTGCGGTATCACCTGGAGTTCGACGTAGAGATCACCGGCAGGACCACCGCCCGGCCCGACTTCACCTTGGGAGGACAGATGAATGCGGTTGCCGGTGCTGACGCCGGGCGGAATCTTCACGTTGATCGTTCGAGTCGAGCGGACCCGGCCGTCGCCCGAACATTCCATACAGGGGTCCGGGATGATGGTGCCGTAGCCCTGGCAGGTCGGGCACGGTTGAGTGGTCCGGATATCACCGATGAAGGAACGCTGCACGTGGGTGACGTCGCCTTGCCCGTGGCATGTAGGGCATCTGGTCGGCTTGGAGCCGTTGGATGCGCCCGAACCATTGCACCGGGGACAGAGCACAGCGGTGTCCACCCACAGCGGCTTGGTGGTACCGAATGCCGCTTCCGCAAGTTCAAGATCGAGACGGACGAGGGCGTCCTGGCCGCGGCGTACCCGCGATCGTGGTCCGCGCGCGGTGTGTTGGCCGAACATGGCGTCAACCAGGTTGGTGAAGTCGAAGCCACCCGCGCCAAAGCCACCGTTGAAGCCGCCAAGCCCGCCGCCCAGCGGGTCGCCCCCGCGGTCGTAGAGATCCCGCTTCTTGGGGTCCTGGAGCACCTCGTACGCCTCCGCGACACTCTTGAATCGCTCGGCCGCGTCCGGCTCCTGGGCTACGTCGGGATGCAACTTCATCGCAAGCTGGCGATAAGCCTTCTTGATCTGCTCAGGTGTCGCATCTCGGGGTACGCCGAGAATTTGGTAGTAATCAGAGCTCATACGGGTTGTGCTCATCCTTCGGAGAGGAATCGGCCGACGTAACGAGCAACGGCACGGACCGAGGCCATTGTCGAGGGATAGTCCATTCGGGTAGGCCCGACTACGCCAAGTGTCGCGAACGTATCGACCTGGCTACCGTAGCCGCTGGCGACAACCGAGGTGGACTGCAGTTCCTTGTAGGGATTCTCGTGACCGATCCGGACGGTCACCTCATTGGCAGCGTTCGCCTCGCCGAGCAGTTTGAGCAAAACGACCTGTTCCTCCAGAGCCTCGAGCACCGGCTTGACGGTGGTCTCGAACTCAGCACCGTAGCGCGTCAAGTTGGGCATCCCGCCGACCACCATCCTTCCGGACGCCTCGCTGCTCACCATCTCAAGCAGTGTCGCGATCGCCGCCTGCCCGATGACCTCCAACGATGGGGGCAGCGATCCAGTCAACTTGCTCAACCGAACAGCTGCCTGCGAAGAGGTATTTCCGACTGCGGCCGCGTTCAGATGCGCCCGCAGCTCCGCAAGCGTTTCGTCGTCATGCTCTTGGATCTCGAGTGCGCGCTGCTCGATCCGTCCCGTGGAGGTAATGAGGATCAACATGAGACGAGACGGCGACATCGACACGATCTCGACGTGGCGTACCACGGAGTGGCTGAGCGCTGGATACTGCACGATGGCGACCTGCTGGGTGACCTGGGCAAGCAGTCGCACGGTGCGTACCAGCACGTCATCGAGATCGAGCGCACCGGACAGGAAAGTCTGGATAGCGCGTTGCTCCGCGGGAGAAAGCGGCTTGAGGGAGCCGAGCCGGTCGACGAACAGCCGATAACCCTTGTCCGTCGGAATACGCCCCGCGCTGGTGTGCGGCTGCATGATGTAGCCCTCTTCCTCGAGGGCGGCCATATCGTTGCGGACCGTCGCCGGCGAAACCCCAAGGTCGTGACGTTCGACCAAGGACCTGGATCCCACTGGCTCCTGGCTGGAGACGTAGTCGCTGACAATTGCGCGAAGCACTTCCAACTTGCGGTCGTCCATACGTCTCCTTCCTGGATGTGCTTACCCGAAGTGCTCGCCTAAGAGAGGGAAGGTTTGGCACTCGCACAAACAGAGTGCCAGTCTAGCGTGATGACCTCGCCGACATCGGCTGCCGAATCCGGCCCGACGGCCACACTCGGCCCATGGCGGGAGTTGCGATCCGGTGTGTACGTCGCTGTTGCCGAGCCGGAATCGGTGAACCTCGGACTGATCGTGGGAGCGCAATGGACGCTGCTCGTCGATACCGGATCCAGTCCCGCGCAGGGCTGCGCAATACATGATTCCCTCGCCGCTGTCACCGACCGGCCGCTAGCTGCCGTCGTCGTCACTCACTGGCACTACGACCACGCCTTCGGACTCGCTGCGTTCGGCGATGTTCCTCGGGTCGGCCACGAATCGGTCCATACCAAGCTTTCGTCCGCTGAGGCGGCCGCGGACGCACAGCGGCTCGGGATTGACGTGAGCGACCTGGCGCAACCGAACCGTGAAATCGCAGTTGCCACAGCATTCGATCTCGGTGATCGACGGGTGGAAATCGCTCATCTCGGCAGCGGCCATACCGACGGGGATCTGGTCGTGGTGGTTCCGGATGCAGATCTCTTGTTCGCCGGGGATCTCATCGAATCAGCCGGGCCGCCTTCATTTGGCCCCGACTCGGTACCCGATGAATGGCCGGCGACGGTGGACGCCG
>DATLQP010000164.1:0-6078 GCA_035535155.1 Propionibacteriaceae bacterium | reverse complement strand
GATCAGACTAAGGCCAGCAAGGACTCTGATCCGCCCCAGCCCGTCGCCGATATCGAGGCGTCGAAGGTCACCAGGCAACGGCTCACCGTCAGCTGGCCGGTGACCGGCGACAATGTGGGGGTGATCGGCTATCGCATCTGGCTCAACGGTTTCGAGGTGGCGACCACCGCCGAGACCCGGGCAAGGCTGCGTTGGTTCAACAATGACAGCGGCCAGCACGTCGTACAAATTCGCGCTGTGGACGCCGCTGGCAACCAGAGCCGGAGCTCACCGACATTGGTGGTCACGAGACCTTCGTCCGAGCCGACTGTGACGCCGACACCGGAGCCGGCCGACTCGTCGCCGCCGACCAGGAAACCGACCGAGCCAAGCCGCCCGGACGCTCTGTCATCGAAGTCGCCTAGCGCGAGGTCGACCGGCCAGAAGTCCACAGCCGAACCGACTCCGCGCTGATGTCAACGCCGGCCAGCGGCCCGGGGCCGCTCATCGTACAGTCCGACCGCACGCTGCTGCTCGAAGTCGATCATCCTGAGGCCAATGCGTGCCGGATCGCGATCGCACCGTTTGCGGAACTGGAGCGGGCGCCCGAGCACATTCACACCTATCGGCTGACTCCGCTCGGGCTCTGGAACGCCCGAGCTGCGGGCCATGACGCCGAGCAGGTGGTCGACACACTCCTGACCTACAGCCGTTACCCGGTGCCGAACGCGCTACTGGTGGACGTAGCCGAGACGATGGCCCGGTACGGCCGGCTGCGGATCGAGAAACACCCGACGCATGGGCTGATCTTGGTCAGTAGCGACCGCGCAGTGCTCACCGAAGTGCTGCGCAGCGCCAAGATCAAGGGACTCATCGGCGGCCGGATCGACGATGACACCGTCGTCGTCCACCCTTCTGAACGCGGTCACCTGAAACAGATCTTGCTCAAACTTGGCTGGCCTGCCGAAGATCTGGCCGGCTATGTCGATGGCGAAGCGCACGCCATCAGCCTGAACCAGCGCGGCTGGACGCTGCGGCCCTATCAGGGTCAAGCTGCTGATTCCTTCTGGCACGGCGGATCCGGCGTCGTCGTCCTACCGTGCGGTGCCGGCAAGACGATCGTCGGCGCCGCCGCGATGGCGTTGGCCGGGGCCACCACGTTGATCTTGGTGACGAATACTGTCGCGGCACGGCAATGGCGTGACGAGTTGATCAAGAGGACCACACTGACCGCCGATGAGATCGGCGAGTACTCCGGCGCCAAGAAGCAGATCCGGCCGGTCACCATTGCGACGTACCAAGTGATCACCACCAGGCGCAATGGGATCCACCCTCATCTCGAGCTGCTCGATGCGCGAGATTGGGGTTTGATCATTTACGACGAGGTGCACCTGCTGCCGGCGCCGGTCTTCCGGATGACGGCCGGGCTGCAGGCACGGCGTCGGCTCGGCCTGACTGCCACGTTGATTCGCGAGGACGGCCGGGAAGGTGACGTGTTTTCGCTGATCGGGCCAAAGCGCTACGACGCGCCGTGGAAAGACCTCGAGGCCCAGGGCTACATCGCGCCTGCCGACTGCATCGAGGTCCGGGTGACCCTCAACGAGGCCGAGCGGATGGCGTATGCGGTCGCAGAGCCGGACCAGAAGTATCGGCTGGCTGCCACCACCGAGTCCAAGACGAGTGTCGTCGTGGAACTTGTGTCCAAGCATCGGGGCACGCCGACGCTCGTGATCGGACAGTACGTTGATCAACTGGAAGATCTTGCTGCCCGGCTTGATGCACCATTGATCACCGGTGAGACGACCGTACGGCGGCGCGAGCAGCTCTACGAGGCCTTCCGCACCGGCGAGATCGAACTGCTCGTGGTGAGCAAGGTGGCGAACTTCTCGATCGACCTCCCATCCGCTCAGATCGCTGTCCAGGTCTCGGGTGCCTTCGGCTCGCGGCAGGAAGAGGCTCAGCGGCTCGGACGGCTCTTGCGACCCAAGTCGGAGGGCGTCACCGCCCGCCTTTACGCCGTGGTCGCTCGCGACACGGTCGACACCGACTTCGCCGCGCACCGACAACGGTTCCTCGCTGAGCAAGGCTACGGCTACCGCATCATGGACGCAGAAGACGCACTCACCGCGGAGTGAGATGGGCCATTCTTGTTCGCTGCTCGCACATCCCGCGTGGCGACTGCGCGAGCAGACCACAAAAGGGCGCGCGCGTACGCTCGGATGTCGAGGAGGCACCATGGCCGATGATCCTGTCAGGAAGCGGTCCCGCCGAGCCGGCAAACGCGTCGAACGCCAACGCCGTAAGCCGGAGTCCCAATACCTCGAGCTGTCCGCCGAGCCGGCGTGAGCGACCTCCCGTCATGAGCGTGTTTTCTGGTGCCGAGATCGGATACCTGCAGAGCAAGTCGATGGGCCGATTGGCAACCATCGGCGCTGACGGCAGACCACATCTGATTCCGCTGACTTACCGCTTCAACGCCGATGAGGACACCATCGACATCGGAGGCATCGACTTCGGCAACACCAAGAAATGGCGAGACATGCTCGACAACCCTCGCGTGGCGTTTCTCGTCGACGACGCCTCGGCCGACGGCGCCCGCGCGATCGAGATTCGGGGCGACGCCGAGCCGCACCTCACCGGCGGGGAGTTGATCAATCCGCGGTTTCCCAACTTCAAGCCGCAATTCGTACGGGTGCGAGCTCACCGCGTCGTCAGCTGGGGAATCGACAGCGAAGGGTTCCAGCCGCATGCTCGAAACGTGAGTTGACCCAGCCGACGGGTCGCGTCAGACGTCGAGAACCGTCGACTCCTCCTGGGTTCCGAGATCAACTGGCCAGATGTCTGGCTGACCAGCCAGAGACCAGAGCTCAACCAGCTCGTGCGGCCAGATCCATTCGTCGGTGTGGCGCAGATCGTCGTGGGTCCACCAGCGATGCCCGAGCAGCGTGAGCTGCTCATCTGTGGTGTGCGCCGAAATGTTCACCTCAAATGGCGACACCATGGCCAAGAAGAATGACTCGTCCTGCTCGATCACCAGGTCGGAGTATCCGTGCACGACATGCCGGCTGGCGATCGGGCCCAGCAGGTCGGCCTCCGTCAGCCGGTAGCCGGTTTCCTCGGCCACCTCTCGGATGGCCGCGGACATCTCACTCTCTCCCTCGTCAATCCCACCGCCGGGAGTCGTCCACCAGCTTGTGCCAGGAATCCCGGGATCGCTGTCCTCGAACAACAATGTGCGGTCAGTGTCGATCATGATTACCCGTACGGTCGCCCTGGATTGCCGCGGACGGTCCGCCGGATCCGCCACCGGCAGATAACTACGCTCGGTATCAGAGGAAGACACGGCCTACACCTTACGAGCACCCTTGCTGCCGCAGGGCCGCACCCCAGTAGCGGTGCTGCAGAAAATTCCGTGGACTGTTCAGCCATCTGGTGGGTAGGCTGACCCCTCGCTCCCCGTACCCACCGATCTAGCATCGGAGCTGTTCGCATGCCTGAAACACCGGGCGACATCCTGGCCAGGGAACGCACCCACCTCCGCGAGTCCCGCGCTGCGCTCGAGCGAATGAAGCAACACGCTGCCGGTCTCGAGGCGTTCGGCGGTGACCACGTGTCGACCGAGCACCTCAAGCAAGCGCTCTATCGCCGCATGAAAGCACTCGAAGACGATCCGACCGTGCCGCTGTTCTTCGGCCGGCTCGACTATGACAGCGACCTGGGTGCGGAGCAGGACGAGACACTCTACATCGGTCGGCGACATGTCACGGGTGAGGCGGGAGGCGAGCCGCTGGTCATCGATTGGCGCGCCGGCATGTCACTGCCCTTCTACCAGGCAGGTCCCGGCCAGTCGATGGGTGTTCGGCTCCGCAGGCGCTTCGGTTTCTCGCACGGCCAGCTGACGGCGTATGAGGACGAGGATCTGGCTGGGCCGCACGACATGGCCCATTCCGACATTCTGGAGTCTGAGATCGAGCGGCCCCGGACCGGCCCGATGCGCGACATCGTGGCCACTATTCAGCCGGAGCAAGACAGCATCGTGCGGGCGGGTCTCGGCCAATCGCTGTGCGTCCAGGGTGCGCCTGGCACCGGCAAGACTGCCATCGGCTTGCACCGCGCCGCCTATCTGCTCTACGCGTTCCGCGAGCAACTGGCTCGGGCAGGCGTGCTGGTCGTCGGGCCGAACGACAGCTTCTTGTCCTATATCGCTGACGTGCTACCTGCACTGGGTGAGATCGATGCTGTCCAGACCACCGTGACATCGCTGGTTTGTCAGGCGAATGGCGTCAGCGCCCGCGGGCTCGACAGCGTTGCCGCGGCGCTGATCAAAGGGGATGTGCGGATGGCTGAGGTGCTGCACCGGGCCGTATGGAGCCATCTCGGCACTGCCACGGCGCCCTTGGTCGTGCCACGCGGGGCCTATCAATGGCGGGTTGGCGCGTATCTGACGAGCGAGATGGCCGATGAGCTGCGGCGGCGCGGCGTCCGGTACGGCGCCGGCCGAGCCATGCTGCCGCAACGGCTGGCTCACCAGGTACTGCTGCGGATGGAGGCAGCCGGGGATTCCCCCGACGATCGGGTCCAGGATTCGGTCGCCCGGAGCAAACCGGTCAAGGCGTACGTCGACGCGATCTGGCCGGCTCTCGACGCGCCGAAGCTGATGATGAAGCTGCTCACCGACGCGGCATTCCTGGCCGTCGCAGCCGATGGCATTCTGAGCGCGGACGAGCAGCAGCTGATCATGATGCGCCGTCCGCCGCGATCAGTGGCAGCCGCCCGCTGGTCGCTGGCGGACGTGATCTTGATCGATGAGGCCGCGGACCTGCTGCAGCGTACGCCGAGTCGCGGCCACGTCATCCTCGACGAGGCACAGGATCTGTCGCCGATGATGCTGCGCGCTGTCGGACGCCGAGCGACCACCGGTTCCGTCACGGTGCTTGGTGATCTTGCACAGGCGACCACACCGTGGGCAACCCGCTCCTGGCAGGAATCGCTGGCCCATCTCGGCCATCCCGATGCCGCCGTCGAAGAGCTGGTGGCAGGGTTCCGGGTTCCTGGCGCGGTGATCGATTTCGCTGCCCGACTGCTGCCGCAGATTGCGCCGGCGCTCAAGCCGCCGCACTCGATACGACGGCACCGTGGCGAACTCGACCTGCGCTTCACCCATCGGCTGAATGATGAGCTAGTCGCAGCGATAACCCAGGCCATAGGCGATGAAGGCACGGTGGGTGTGATCGTCGCGGACGCCGCTGCGCCTGGCATCCAGAAGCTGCTGGAGCGTCAGCAGATCGACTACGACATGCTCGGCCAGGATCCAGAGATCTTCGATCCTCGAGCCGACCTTCCTCGCTCCGATCCGGAGGTGGCTCCGCTGCTGAAGCCCATCGTGGTTCCGGCGACCCTCGCCAAGGGTCTGGAATTTGATCACGTCGTGCTGCTAGAGCCGGCCGACATCGTTGCGGGCGAACCCGATCAGCTGACGGGGTTGCGCCGGCTCTACGTCTGTCTTACCCGCGCTGTGACCTCGCTGGTGGTGGTGTACGCGGCAGAGCTGCCTGCTGCGCTCGTGGCCTAGGCCGCTGGCCTGACTCAGCCGAATGAGGGAGGCTCGGTCAGCGGCAGTCTGACCTGGAAGCGAGTGTCCCCCGGCTTTGACCTCACCCGAAGATCGCCGCCATGCCGCTGGGTGATCACGCGATAGGAGATGTCCAGGCCCAGCCCGGTTCCCTGGCCGACCGGCTTGGTGGTGAAGAACGGTTCGAAGATCTTTTGCTGGATCTCGACTGGTATGCCGATACCGGTGTCGCAAATCTCGACCAGCACCCAGCCATCCTCCCGCGACGTACGGACGGTGAGCGTTCCGCCGTCGGGCATCGCATGGATCGCATTGTCGATCAGATTGGTCCATACCTGGTTCAGCTCGGCGGGATGGGCTGGAATCATGGGCAGCGATTCGTCAAAGTCCTTGACGATGGTGATCTTCCCCGATTCCTTGATCTTGTGGCCGAGCATGACCAGCGTGCTCTTCAGCCCGTCGCGTACGTCGATGTCTTGATGTGCCGCGCGATCCATCTGGGAATACTGCTTGGCCGCTCCGATCAG
>DATLQP010000163.1:0-23021 GCA_035535155.1 Propionibacteriaceae bacterium | reverse complement strand
GTTCAGGCCAACGGTCTGGCCGAAGGAATGGAAGAGCGGCAACCCGCCGAAGATCACATCGCCAGGCCCCATCGGCAGCACGGTTTCGATGGTGGTACGGACGTTGCTGCGCAGGTTGTCGTGGGTGAGCTCGGCGCCTTTTGGCTGACCGGTGGTGCCGGAGGTGTACAAGATGACCGCCGTCTCCTCGCTCGTGCGGTCCGCCACCAGTTCGGTCGGATCCGTTCGCGCGAGCTCGGCGTCCCATTCGCCAGGCACGGTGACGATCACCTCGGTGCCCGTGACGCTCGCCGCCTTAGTGGCCTCCTCGGCGAAGAGTGGGAAGACAACGGCCACTCTTGCGCCCGAGTCGTTCCACGTATAGGTGATCTCGTTCGCCTTGAGCAGCGGATTCATGGGCACGACGATCGCCCCAACGCGCAGAATCGCGTAGTAGACGATCGGGAAATATGCCACGTTCGGCATGATCATGGCGACGCGGTCCCCGGACTCGACACCGCGACTCCGCAGAATCGTCGCGAACCGCGCCGACGCCGCGTCGAGGTCGCCGTAGCTCAGGATCTGCTCGCCCTGCTTGATCGCCGGGAGGTCAGGATCGGTGCTCGCTCGCTGGGCCACCCAATCGGCAATGTTGCCGGAGCCGGTGTTGGACATCGTTGTCATGGCCTGACTCTACTTTTTTGGCAGCTGCTCGCGCATCGCGCTTGGAGTCCGCCTATTTCGTCGTCCTATTTCGTCGTCGCTCGCAGAGGAAAGAACGCCTCCGCTCGCTCCTCCTCACCATGGCGGCGCGCGATTCTCCGACGCTCGCAGCCGTGCCTCGTCTGACACTAGACTCGCGGACGGCTCAAATCTCGCACGGAGTGGAAGTGATCATGGCTTTGTCTGACCTCAGTCACGATGAGCTGGCGGCGATGCATGGGGAGCAAGCCAGAGAGTACGACGCACTGCTCGCCAAGGGACTGAAGCTCGATCTGACGCGCGGCAAGCCGTCTCCGCCGCAGCTCGATCTCTCCAATGAGCTGCTCACGTTGCCGGGGGAGGGCAATTACCTCGATTCAACCGGCACCGACTGCCGGAACTACGGTGGTACGCAGGGGCTCCCCGCGATCCGAGCGATCTTCGCCCCGTTGCTCAATGTCCCAGTCGACCGGCTCGTCGCGGGCGACAATTCGAGCTTGTCGATCATGCACGACGCTCTGGTCTATGCCCTCCTCAAGGGCACCGTGGACTCCGTCGAGCCGTGGTCCAAGCAGCCCGTCAAGTTCCTCTGCCCGGTCCCCGGCTACGACCGACATTTCGCGCTCTGCGAGCAGTACGGCATCGAGATGATTTCGGTCCCGCTCGGTCCGGATGGGCCCGATCTGGAGCAGGTCCGCGAACTGCTCGCGCAGGATCCGTCCATCAAGGGCATGTGGATCGTTCCGATGTACTCCAATCCCACCGGCGCTATCTACACCGAGGAGGTCACTCGAGCGCTGGTCGAGATGCCGGCAGCCGGTGACTTCCGGATTTTCTGGGACAACGCGTACGCGGTTCATCACCTGGGTGAGTTGGAGACCGCGCCGCTAGATGTGCTCGGCATGGCGGCCGAAGCCGGGCATCCCAACCGGGTCTTTCTTTTTGCGTCGACATCGAAGATCACCTTCGCTGGTGCCGGCGTCTCGTTCTTCGCGAGCTCAGCGTCCAACGTGGACTGGTATCTGAAGAACCTGAGCAAGCGGACCATCGGCCCCGACAAGATCAATCATCTACGGCACGCGCTGTATCTGAAGGGGGCCGACGGTGTTGCCCAGCTGATGCGCCGGCATCGGGAGATCTTGGCTCCGAAGTTCGAGCAGGTGACCTCAATCCTCGGCAAGCGCCTGGGCGACTACCAGGGTGCGACCTGGACAGATCCTGATGGGGGGTATTTCGTCAGCCTCGATGTGGCCGACGGAACGGCGACCCGCGTGGTAGAGCTTGCCAAGCACGCCGGCATCGCGATGACCGGAGCCGGCGCGGCCTTTCCCTATGGGCAGGACCCACGCGATCGGAACATCAGAATCGCGCCGAGCTTTCCCTCTCCGGACGAAGTCGCCGCCGCCATCGACGGTCTTGCCACCTGCGTCCTTCTTGCGGCGACCGAAAAGCTGCTGCGCGAATCTGATTCAGCTGAGCAGCAGGCCGATGGCCAAAGCCAGCATGAGGAGAGCTGAGCACACCGAAATTCCTAGTTGCGCTCGTCGACCTCGTAGCAGCCGGCCGAGCAGGCTGCCACCTCCTGTGAGCAGCAGTTGCCAGCAGGCCGAGGCCACGAATGCGCCGATGGCGAACAGCGCCACCGCCGACCAGGACGAGTGAGCGGCGCCTGCGGATCGACCGATCACGACAGCAGCAAAAGTGATCACCGTTGCCGGATTGAGTGCGGTGAGCGCGGCCAGATTGAGGTAAGCGCGTGCCGGCGTGAGTTTCCGCAGTCCGGCTACAGCGCCGCCGTCACCGCGAAAGCGAGAAATCGCCAACTGCACCGTCCGAGTTGCGACCGCGGCAAGGATGATGGCCGCAGCCCACGTCAAATATGCGGTCGCTGCAATGAGCAGAGCTTGCAGCCCAGCACCGCCGAGCCCGGCAATGATGGCGTACCCACCGTCGACGGACGCAACGCCCAGCGCGGCAGCCGTGGCGACCGACATCCGCTCCCGCGCACCGAGACCGACGAGGTAACTCCCAACAGCTCCGATCGGCATCGCAACTGCCAAGCCGGCGACGATGCCCGACACGAAGTCGCTGATCATGATCTGCACCATTGCACTGGAGCCCCTGATGAACAATCGATTTTGAACGGGCTATTCAACCCGGCGAGCATCCGTACGCATCGAGCAGCAGGACGATGGCGGCAGCAACGTTGATCAGGGGCGACGACGCCGAGCATGAGTGCCGCTTGGATCGGCTGCGACTCGGACGAGCCGGACGACCCGCTGCCCGACGGTGCCGAGCGGCCAGCGGCCACCAACGGGATGTCTTCGCCATCGCGTCCAGCCCGTTCGACTCTGGTGGTAATCGTCAGTAGACTCTGTGGTTTGGTGGCCTGTCACCACTGCTTTTGTGCGCCCAGGTAACGGCATCCAGGCACATGAAAGCAGCCGCTGAGGGGTCGCCGGAGGGCAATAGCTCAATTGGCAGAGCATCGGTCTCCAAAACCGAAGGTTGGGGGTTCAAGTCCCTCTTGCCCTGCAGGCTGGAGGCAACAAGATCACGGCAGGAAGGTCGTAGCGTGGCAGACAAGGAAGAGGCGGAGCCGGCCAGTGAGCCGACTTCTGCTGAGTTGTCTGGTGCCAGCCAGGCAGGCGCCGATCACATGGCCTCCCGGACCGAGGTGAACGGGACTGCGATCAACGGCAGCGAGACGGCTAAGGAGGATGGAAGCGACAACTCTGATTCCGGGAAGGTACTGGAGCCAGCCGGTGTCGCCGCTGTTGCGTCAGGCGCCAGCGCCAAGACCGGCACCCGCAGCTCCACGAAGGCTCCAAAGGGCGCTCCCACCAACAAGCGCGACCAGCCGGTCAAGCCGGAGCGTACGACGCCGCTGAAGTTCGTCCGACAATCGATCGGCGAACTGCGTAAGGTCGTTTACCCCACTGGACCGCAGCTGATCAACTACTTCGTCGTGGTGCTCGTCTTTGTGCTGTTTGTGATCGCCATCGTAAGCCTGCTCGACCTCGCCTTCGGCTGGGCAATTTTCAAGATCTTTAGCTGATGACCAACGAACCCCGTAACGGAGATATCGACGTGCCCGACGAACCGCAGCAGGATGCGGCAACGCTGGAAAGCCTTGCATCTTCGGCTTCCGCCGAGACGCCAGAGAACGACTTCGATATCGACCTGGGGAGTTACCCGGCGAGCCGCGAAGACGACGTCGACATCAACTTGGACTTCGGCACGGCTCCTGCCGACCAGGCGTCTGAAGACGACTTCGAGCTCGACTTCGGCAGCCTTCCGACGGAGGAGGAGCCGGAACCAGTCGATGTCGAGTCTGAGGAAGAATCGGACGCCGGTCACGACGCCCTTGAGGCGTTCCGCGCCGAGCTGAGGGCTAAGCCAGGCGACTGGTACGTCGTGCACACTTACTCCGGCATGGAGAACCGGGTGCTGCAGAACCTGGAGAACAGGGTGTCCTCCCTCAACATGGAGGACTACATCTACGAGATCATCGTGCCGACCGAGGAAGTCACCGAGATCCGCAACGGTCAGCGCAAGCAGGTAAGGCGTACGGTACTGCCGGGATATGTCCTGGTGCGGATGGATCTGACCGACGAGTCCTGGTCGACCGTACGCCACACCCCTTCGGTGACCGGTTTCGTCGGACACTCCAACTCTCCCGTTCCGCTCAGCCTTGACGAGGTGGAGAAGATGTTGGCACCCGCCATTGTCGCGGCGGCGACCGCGTCCAGCGAGGGCCCCACCCGTCGTAAGAAGAAGGTCGAGGTCGCCGACTTCGTTGTCGGTGATTCGGTCATGGTGGTCGACGGGCCGTTCGCGGGCGTTCATGCAACCATTACCGAGATCAATGTGAACAACCAGCGGCTCAAGGCGTTGGTGGAGATCCTGGGTCGCGAAACCCCGGTCGATCTGACCTTCCCCCAGATTCAGAAGATCTGAGCGTCACGAGACCACACAGCCAGCCACGCCTCGCACTGACCCCCACACGACCACGACAAGGATCAATACACAGAAATGCCTCCCAAGAAGAAGAAAGTCGCTGCGCTCGTCAAGATCGCCTTGAACGCGGGCGCGGCTACGCCAGCGCCACCCGTCGGTACCGCGCTCGGTCCGCACGGCGTCAATATCATGGAGTTTTGCAAGGCGTACAACGCCGCGACAGAGTCAATGCGCGGCACCATCATTCCGGTCGAGATCACGATCTATGAGGACCGTAGTTTCTCCTTCATCACCAAGACCCCGCCGGCCGCCGAGCTGATCAAGAAAGCTGCTGGCCTGCAGAAGGGTTCCGGCGTACCGCATCGGGACAAGGTGGGCAAGATCAGCCGCGATCAGGTACGTGATATCGCTAGCACCAAGCTGCCTGATCTCAATGCCAATGATCTTGATGCAGCGATGAAGATCGTCGAAGGCACCGCCCGAAGCATGGGCGTGACTGTCGCCGACTAACTCGCCGACAGGTCAGCAAACGAAAGGCAAACAACCCGTGGGAGAGTCCGGCGCGGCTCTGACCACAACTGGTGCCCAATTGGGCTCCCAAGCAATTGGGTAAAGAAAGGACCAGCACTATGAAGCGCAGCAAGTCATACCGAGAGGTCGCCCAGAAGGTCGATCCCGGGAAGCAGTTCACGCCAAGTGAGGCCATGGATTTCGCCAAGTCCAATACCAAGGCGAAGTTTGACGAGACGGTGGACGTCTCGGTGCGACTCGGTGTTGATCCCCGCAAGGCGGATCAGATGGTTCGCGGCACGGTGAATCTCCCGAATGGCACCGGCAAGACCGCACGGGTACTTGTCTTCGCCACCGGTGAACGGGCCGAGGCAGCCATTGCCGCCGGCGCCGATGAGGTGGGCTCCGACGAGTTGATCGACAAGATCTCGAAGGGCTATCTCGACTTCGACGCCGTCGTTGCCACCCCGGATCTGATGGGGAAGGTGGGTCGTCTCGGCCGTACCCTCGGTCCTCGCGGACTGATGCCGAACCCGAAAACAGGAACAGTCACCGTCGACGTCGCAAAAGCTGTCGGTGACATCAAGGGCGGCAAGATCGAGTTTCGGGTCGACAGGCATGCCAACTTGCACTTCATCATCGGCAAGGCATCGTTCAGCACTGAGCAGCTGTCCCAGAACTACTTTGCGGCGCTGGACGAGATCGTCCGGCTTAAGCCGAGTGCCGCCAAGGGTCGCTACCTCCGCAAGATCACCTTGTCCACCACCATGGGGCCCGGAATCCCGGTCGACACCAACAAGACGCGTCCCGAAGGCGAGTAACTCCTAAGCCCATCAGCCTCAGCCCGCGACGGCGAACTCCGTGATCAAGCACCGCTCGCAGTCGGTGCGGAGGTTGTTTCCGTGTTGGTGCTGAGCTGGTTGGGAGCGATCGTCGCCTGCTTGGGGTATGGAGTGTCTTCGGTCCTCCAGTCCATTGCCGCCAAGCGGTCCGCTGAAGTCGTCGGGCTGACCGGACTGGCCTTGATCATTAGGCAGGTGCCCTATCTGCTGGGCTTGGCGGTAGACGCGGTGGCATTCAGTGGAAACGTGCTTGCTCTGCAGAGACTGCCGTTGTTCCTGGTTCAGTCCGTCGTTGCCGGCAGCGTCGGAGTCACCGCCATAATCGCCAGTCTGCGTGGCGCGCGTCTGTCGTGGAAAGACTGGACGTCGCTCGCCGTCCTTGGTGTCGGCTTGGTCTGCCTAACCTTCACGGCCGTGCCGACCGCGGCAGTGCGGATCTCACTCATCGACGACCGGGTCATCCTGCTGTTCGCAATAGTCCCCGCGGTCGTCGGATTCATCGGCTTCCGCATGAAGGGACGCTCTTCTACGATCGTCATGTCCTGCGCCGCAGGCCTGGGGTTTACCGGGGTAGCCCTAGCATCTCGCGGCATCGGCGCGGACGACATCTCCTGGCCCTTGTTGCTCAACCCACTGCTCTGGGCAATCCTGGTCCATGGCGCGATCGGCATTTGCTTCTTCACGGTGGCGTTGCAGCGAGACTCTGTCACGTTGGTCACGGCCGTCACCTTCGTGTTCGAAGTCGTGGTCCCCTCATTGCTCGGCATTGGCCTTTTTGGCGATGCCATTACCCCGGGCCTCTTGCCGCTCGCGATCGCTGGATTCGTGCTGGCCATCGGCGGGACGATATCGCTGAGTCGTTTCGCCGAGTAACCGACTCCTCATCGAGGGCATCAGACCGTGGCTGCGGCGGCGCTGAGCGCCTCGCCGCTGAGGCGGTAGACCGTCCACTCGTCCAGAGCGCGCGCTCCAAGACTGCGGTAGAAGTCGATCGCGGGCCGGTTCCAATCGAGAACCGCCCACTCCAGCCGCGCGTAACCTCGCTCGACGGTCAATTCGGCAAGCGACATCAGCAAGGCCTTGCCCAGCCCGAAACCCCGATACTCTCCCATCACGTAGAGGTCCTCGAGATAGAGCCCATGCACTCCTTCCCAGGTTGAGAAGTTTCGGAAGTAGAGGGCAAGGCCCACCACCTGCTGCTGCCATTCCGCCACCAGCGCGTACGTAGCCGGCTGCGGTCCAAACAGCGCAGCTTGGAGCTGTTCGGTCGTCGTCTTCACCTCGTGAGCAGCCCGTTCGTAGGTGGCCAAGTCGACGATCAACTGAAGCATTCGATCGAGGTCGGATTCCCTTGCCTCGCGTACGCAGGGATGCATCGACCCATCTTCACAGCAAGCGGTCACAAACGACACGGAGCAGCCGGATTCCGGTGTCGTCTGTGATCTCTTGCCCCCTGCGCAGCTGCTGGCGGCTAGCCGGGTCGACGTGCGCCCATGTACGGCATGTGCTTCATGTTGATGTAAGACACCTTCTTGCCCGGGCGCGGTGCGTGGATGACTTTGCCATTGCCGGCGTACAGCGCCACATGCTTGATGCCGGGGTAGAAGAAGACCGTGTCTCCCGGCCTGAGCTGTGACTTGGAAATCTTCTTGCCGATGCGGTACTGCTTCGAGGCAGAGTGCGGCAACGTGACCCCGGCGGCCTTCCAGGCCTTCATCGTCAGGCCGGAGCAATCCCAGCTGCTGGGACCGGCGCCGCCGTACGCGTATCGCTCACCGAGTTGTTTCTTGGCGAATGCGAGGGCCTTCTCTCCTTTGGTGTGGGTCTTCGGCGCCTTGGAGACCGGCTTGGCGACAGGCTTGTTGACTGTGACCGTGCTGGCGATGATCTTGCCGGCCTGCAGCGCCTTCCAGAACTCAGTGTTGACTTCCCCGGTCCGTCGCTGGTGGCGGGACTTCTGAATCACCGTGATCACGTCCACGCTGGCGACGCCATACCGTCCCGTGGTGGGAATCTTGGCGAAGCCCGCCGACCGCAGCGCCAGCTGCAGCCGAAGCACATTTTTGCCCTTGTCACCTGTCTGAAGATGAGGCGTCGTGCCGCGCGACAACAGTGCGCTCCAGGCACGCCGACCGCCGACGAGAACGGGGTTGAGCCCAACGGACCTGCGGAAGCTGGCCAATTCTCTGGCGTCGGGAGCGGAGAAGCGGCCGTTGACGCTGGTCGAGTAGCCGGCTTTGTGGAGCAGGCATTCCATCGCTCTTGCCTGGGCTCCTTGTGAGCCCGCTTTTATCGGGCTGTACGTCTTAAAGGTGACGTCGCACCTTGTCGCAGCGTCGGCTGGGATGGTGCCCACAGCAGCGGCCGCGGCTAATGCGAGCCCTGTCACCAGGGATGCAGCAGTCTTCAGAATCCTTCCCATTACGGTGATCTCCCCCGAGTGAGACAAACGTCGGCCCGGTGAACCGACGCTGAGGTCGACACGGCCAGCTTGGCCGACGTTATCAAAACGAGATATTTATCGCCATAGGTCGTAAGAATTGATCTCGATTTGGTCACGGACCATGGTGGAGCCATCGGTAGCGAGCGCACGCGCAGCGTGTGATTTGGTCGGCGCTTGGGGCGGTCGGTACAGTGATCGCTGCCGAAGACCGCTGGTCGGTCGAGCTTCACAGTTCGATCCGAAGTGTCCGTACGAAAGCACGGACGGCCCGCGCAGGTGAGTACGAGTGTGGTGGAGATTTCGATCTCTCAATCGCCCTTTGCCGCCTGTGCAAAGGGCTTTCGCATTCAAAGGCCAGGTCAGCCCTTCGGTAGCGCTTCAGACGAGGCGCGCGACGAAGTGGAGGAGACACATGGCGAGGTCGGACAAGGTAGCGGCCGTCGCCGAGCTGGCCAATAGGTTCTCCAGCTCGGCCGGCGTGGTGTTGACCGAATACCGCGGACTTTCGGTGAAGGCGCTCAAGGAGTTGCGCCGCTCGCTAGGTGATGAGGCCAGCTATTCGGTCTCGAAGAACACCTTGACCACGATCGCTGCCCGTGAGGCAGGGGTCGATGGAATAGAGGAGTATCTCGTCGGGCCAACGGCGATTGCCTTTATCGACGGCGACGCTGTTGTCGTGGCCAAGGGCCTGCGTGACTTCGCACGAACAAACCCGCAACTTGTGATCAAGGGCGGGGTGCTGGACGGCAAGTTCATGAGCCCCGACGAGGTCAGGCGACTGGCTGATCTTGAGTCGCGCGACGTTCTGCTCGCCAAGGTCGCCGGCGCCCTTCAAGGAGTCTTGCAGCAGGCTGTCTCACTGGCGGCGGCTCCGCTTTCGCAAGCTGCTCGGCTGTTCGCTGCGCTTGAGAAGGCTGCAGGGGAAAATCGCTCCCTCCTCTCCAGCGCGCCAGAGACGGAAGAGCTGCCCAGCGAAGAACCTGCGGCTGAGGCGGCGGAGAAGCCGACCGACGACGAGATAGCGGCCGAGTCGACGGAGGAGCCGTCGTACGACGAAGTCACGGCCGAGTCGACCGAGGAGCCGACCAACGAAGAACTTGCCGCCAAGGCGGCACAACCCGCAGCGTCAGCTGCACCTGAAGCGAGCGCTACGCCCGCGGCAGAGCCACTGGCAGCACCTGCTGCGGAAGACAACTAGGAAGGGACGGCCATCATGGCGAAGCTCAGCACTACAGACCTCCTTGACGCCTTCAAGGAGCTGACCTTGATCGAACTCAGCGAGTTCATCAAGGAATTCGAGACCACGTTCGGTGTGACAGCAGCGGCTCCGGTCGCCGCCGCAGCCGCTCCGGCCGGCGCTGGCGGCGAGGCCGGCCCAGTCGAGGAAGAGGGCAGCGACGAGGTCGATGTCATCCTCGATGCCGCCGGCGACAAGAAGATCCAGGTGATCAAGGAGGTGCGTTCGCTCACCAGCCTCGGTCTGAAGGAGGCCAAGGACCTGGTGGAGGCTGCTCCGAAGGCGGTTCTGGAGAGAGTCAACAAGGAGACTGCGGACAAGGCCCGCGAGGCACTCGAGGCCGCTGGCGCCACCGTCTCGTACAAGTAGGACTCGCCGCGGGTGGTCGAGCGCCGAATGCTCGCGCTCGACCACCGCTCGCGCAGAGCTGGAGCTGGAGCTGGATCAGCGCGCAGCAGCGAGGGGCCACTTGACACCGGTCAGCTCCTCGGAGAGCGTCCACAGCCGCTTTGCCATCTCCACGTCAGAGGCAGCGGCAGTGCGCCCGACCAGTGTGGGATGGCCACGCTGCGCCAATCCGTCCGGGCCGACATAGCTTGCCCCTGGGAGATCTTGGCTCGCTGCGAACAACGTTGGTCGCGCGCCGTTCTCATCGGTCTGGGCAAAGAGCCGGTTTGCGACGCCCATGACGCGATCCTCAAGGCCCCGCTCGCTGCGAAACTGAAGGTTGGTTGCTGCATAACCCGGGTGCGCCGCTAGAGCACGGACCCGCGAGTCGGCAGCGGCCAGTCGCCGCTGCAGTTCGAGAGTGAACAGCAAGTTGGCCAGTTTCGATTGCTGGTAGGCGGCCCAGCGCTGGTAGGTCCGGCGTGTCCAGTTGAGGTCGTCCAAGGAGATCGAACCGCCGCGGTGAGCGCCCGATGCGACGGTCACGACCCGATCGGTCACGTGTGGAAGCAGCAGATTGGTCAGCGCGAAGTGGCCGAGGTGGTTCGTGCCGATCTGCAGCTCGAAGCCGTCGGCCGTACGCTTCTCCGGCGTTCTCATCACTCCGGCATTGTTGATCAATACGTCGATGTCGCCCTGCCAGGCGTCGGCGAATGCGCGCACCGACGCCAGATCGGCAAGATCAAGACGGCGAACCTCGCAGTCGCCTTCGATGGACCTCGCAGCCGTCTCGCCTCTAACCGGATCGCGTACGGCGAGCACGACATGAGCGTCGGCAGCCGCGAGTGCCCGTGCGGTGGGCAGTCCGATGCCGCTATTGGCGCCGGTGACGATAAAGATGCGTCCCTTTTGAGACGGCAGATCGGCGGCGGTCCATCCAGTCGAAGTCATGATCTTGGACTCTAGATGCTGCGGGCAAGCCTGTCATAGTCAGATGACGAGGCGTGGTTGCGGACGACATGAACCGCGTGGGCTGTTGTCGTCAGCGACCATTGCCGGGGAGCGAGAAATTTAGTAAGCCTATGGATCCGGCAGTTCAAAGCCTTCGACGGTGTTGAGGGGCAGACAGAGCACCGAGGTCCGTACGTCAGCGGGCCAGTCCTCTGCAAACGCGGCTTGATCGATCAACGGGCGTTCGCCGCTGTCGGCTAAGGCGGCAGTGCCGGTCACGATGACCGTCTCGCGTTGGGCGGGCGGCGTTCCGCCATCGACGTCGAGGCTGACCTCAGCACCGGGCGCATAGTGCACGATGTCGTTGTAGTCCGGCAGCCGAACCAGGATCTGATCACCGGCAACCGCGTAGGAGACCACGACCGATCGATGACCGCGGCCGGATTGGTATCCCAGCCGGCCCTCGTGATGGCTGCAAATCCAAGCCTTGCATTCATGTGGCGACAGCTTGCGCAGCCGTTCGCCTGGAGACACGCGACCTCCGTATGTTGGCATGATCGACCCCTCAAGTTCCGCCCACCCTCAGATCGATTGTGCGCTTGTCGTGATTGATCTGGTAGGGGTTGGCAGCCACCAAAAATATTCAGGCATTAAGTCGCCAGAACGCGCAACGTTGAGGATTCGAAAGCCACCCCATTGCCCCTTGTCGCAGCGTTCTCGAGGAGTATGATCTGCTCCAAGGTAGTCGGAAATTTGACTGCTCTACTTAGTGCTGCGCCCGGGCCTTGACTTTGGGCGTATCAGCGTCTACATTGGGGGTTTGCCCTCGTCATCTGCCGACCCGTTTCACTTTGACACGGGTCGTTCAGCATGCGTAGAAGCACTTCGCTCCTCAACTGCGAGCCCTCGGAAGGACACAGGAGTTGGCCTCCTCGCGTACAGCATCGAAATCAAAAGTTGTATCCCCTACCGGCCGTATCTCGTTCGCGAAGATCGCCGAACCCATGGAAGTTCCATATCTGCTCGACCTGCAGATTGATTCGTTTGATTGGCTCGTCGGCAACGACGCCTGGCGCGAGCGCGTCGACACTGCGTTGGAGCAAGGCCGCACCGACATCAACACCAAGTCGGGACTCGAGGAGATCTTTGAGGAGATCTCTCCCATCGAGGACTTCTCCGGCACCATGTCGCTGTCGTTCCGGGATCACCGGTTCGAGCCGCCGAAGAACACCGTTGATGAGTGCAAGGAGCGCGACGTCACCTACGCCGCGCCGCTCTTCGTCACGGCCGAGTTCATGAACAACGAGACTGGCGAGATCAAGAGCCAGACGGTCTTCATGGGCGATTTCCCGTTGATGACCGACAAGGGCACGTTCGTGATCAACGGCACCGAGCGGGTCGTCGTGTCCCAGTTGGTCCGCTCGCCCGGCGTCTACTTCGAGCAGACCACGGACAAGACCTCGGATAAGGACATCTTCACCTGCAAGATGATCCCGTCGCGCGGCGCGTGGCTTGAGTTCGAAATCGACAAGCGGGACATGGTCGGGGTTCGTTTGGACCGCAAGCGCAAGCAGAACGTCACCGTGTTGCTGAAGGCCCTCGGCTGGACCGACGCGCAAATCCTCGAGCAGTTCGGCGAATACGAGTCGATGCGACTCACCCTGGAGAAGGATCACACCACCACCCAGGACGAGGCGCTGCTGGACATCTACCGCAAGCTGCGCCCCGGCGAGCCGCCGACGCGCGAGGCCGCCCAGGCGCTGCTGGAGAACTACTACTTCAACCCAAAGCGCTACGACCTGGCCAAGGTTGGTCGCTACAAGATCAACAAGAAGCTTGGTCTTGAGCTGCCGTTCGATCGCCAGGTGCTGACCATCGAAGACATCGTGGCGGCGATCCGCTTCGTTGTGGCCTTGCATGAGGGCACCGAGACGCTCGAATCGCCACGCGGTGAGTTGCTCGTCGAAGAGGACGACATCGATCACTTCGGCAATCGGCGGCTGCGTACGGTGGGTGAGCTCATCCAAAACCAGCTGCGTACCGGATTGGGCCGCATGGAGCGGGTGGTTCGGGACCGAATGACGACTCAGGACGTCGAGGCGATCACCCCGCAAACCTTGATCAACATCCGGCCGGTCGTTGCGGCACTGAAGGAATTCTTCGGTACCTCGCAGCTGTCCCAGTTCATGGATCAGACCAATCCCATTGCGGGTTTGACGCATAAGCGGCGCCTCTCGGCGCTCGGCCCGGGCGGCCTGTCGCGGGATCGCGCCGGCATGGAGGTCCGCGACGTACACCCGTCCCACTACGGCCGGATGTGTCCGATCGAGACCCCAGAAGGTCCGAACATCGGCTTGATCGGCTCGCTGGCATCTTTTGCTCGGGTAAACGCCTTCGGGTTCGTCGAGACCCCCTACCGCAAGGTGCAGAAGGGTCACGTCACTGATCAGATCGACTACCTGACTGCCGACGAGGAGGACCGGTACGTCACGGCGCAGGCCAACGCCAAGCTCGATGACAAGGGTCGCTTCACCGAGGACCGCGTGCTGGTGCGCAAGCGCCACGGCGACGTCGACACCGTGCCGGGCAACGAAGTGCACTACATGGACGTGTCACCTCGGCAGATGGTCTCGGTCGCGACTGCGATGATCCCCTTCCTCGAGCATGATGACGCGTCCCGCGCGTTGATGGGATCGAACATGCAGCGCCAGGCGGTGCCGCTGATTCGCTCAGAGGCGCCATTCGTGGGCACCGGTATGGAGTACCGCGGGGCGGTGGATGCGGGTGACGTCACGGTCGCGACGGCGGCTGGCGTGGTGACCGCGGTCAGCGCTGATCTGATCGACGTCGCGCAGGACGATGACACGTTCAAGACCTATCGGCTGAGCAAATTCCGTCGTTCGAACCAAGGCACCTGCATCAATCAGCGCCCGCTGGTGGCGGTGGGGCAGCGGATCGAGAGGGGTACGCCGCTGGCGGATGGGCCCTGCACCGATCAAGCCGAGATGGCGTTGGGTCGTAATCTGCTCGTCGCGTTCATGCCTTGGGAGGGTCACAACTACGAGGACGCAATCATCCTGAGCCAGCGGCTCGTGCAGGATGACGTGCTCACCTCGATCCACATCGAGGAGCACGAGGTCGACGCTCGGGACACCAAGCTGGGCGCGGAGGAGATCACCCGCGACATCCCGAATGTCAGTGAGGAAATGCTTGCTGATCTTGACGACCGGGGCATCATCCGGATCGGCGCCGAGGTGTCGACCGGCGACATCCTGGTTGGCAAGGTGACCCCGAAGGGCGAGACCGAGTTGACCCCGGAAGAGCGGCTGCTGCGCGCGATCTTCGGTGAGAAGGCGCGTGAGGTTCGCGACACCTCGCTCAAGGTGCCGCACGGTGAGTCGGGCACTGTCATCGGCGTCCGGGTCTTCGATCGGGATGCAGACGACGAGCTGCCGCCTGGCGTCAACCAGCTGGTGCGGGTCTACGTGGCGCAGAAGCGCAAGATCCAGGACGGTGACAAGCTCGCCGGCCGGCATGGCAACAAGGGCGTCATTTCCAAGATCTTGCCGATCGAGGACATGCCGTTCATGGAGGACGGAACGCCGGTCGACATCGTGCTGAACCCACTGGGTGTGCCGAGCCGGATGAACGTCGGCCAGGTCCTGGAGACTCATCTCGGCTGGGTTGCCAAGCAGGGTTGGGACCTCGACGGTGTCAAGGCTGCCTGGTCAGACCGGCTGAGCAGCGTAGGCCTCGGTCATGTGGAGGGTCCAGCCCATCTGGCAACTCCGGTCTTTGACGGTGCGACTGAGCAGGAGATCACCGGGCTGCTCGGACAGACCTTGCCAACCCGGGACGGTCACCGGCTGGTGACTGCGGATGGCAAAGCTCACCTCTTCGACGGTCGATCGGGCGAGCCGTTTCCGGAGCCCGTTGGTGTTGGCTACATCTACATGCTGAAGCTGCACCACTTGGTGGACGACAAGATCCACGCCCGCTCGACCGGCCCGTACTCGATGATCACTCAGCAGCCGCTGGGTGGTAAGGCGCAGTTCGGCGGACAGCGGTTCGGTGAGATGGAGGTCTGGGCGCTTGAGGCGTACGGCGCAGCCTGGGCTCTCCAGGAGTTGCTCACCATCAAGTCGGACGACGTGCCGGGCCGCGTGAAGGTCTACGAGGCAATTGTCAAAGGCGAGAACATCCCCGAACCCGGCATCCCTGAGTCGTTCAAGGTGTTGGTCAAGGAAATGAAGTCGCTGTGCCTCAACGTCGAGGTGCTGTCCAGCGACGGTACGGAGGTGGAGTTGCGAGACTCCGAGGACGACTACCGGTCGTCTGAGGATTTCGGCATCGACCTGTCCCGTCGCCCCGGTGACTCCCTCGGCGGAGTCGAAGAAGTCTGAGTGCCTTGCCTGAAGGCGAGGGTTCAGTCAATCGACAACTTGAGATATCGCGTTAGTTGAGAGAAGAGAGAAAAGCAAAGAATGCTCGACGTGAACTTCTTCGACGAGATCCGCATCGGCCTGGCTACTGCCGACGAGATTCGAAAGTGGTCGCACGGTGAGGTGAAGAAGCCGGAGACCATCAACTACCGAACGCTGAAGCCGGAGCGCGATGGTCTGTTCTGCGAGAAGATCTTCGGTCCCACGCGGGACTGGGAGTGCTACTGCGGCAAGTACAAGCGAGTGCGCTTCAAGGGCATCATCTGCGAGCGATGCGGGGTCGAGGTCACTCGTTCCAAGGTCCGCCGTGAGCGGATGGGCCACATTGAGCTCGCCGCTCCGGTCACCCACATTTGGTACTTCAAGGGCGTTCCTTCCCGGTTGGGTTACCTGCTGGACATCGCCCCGAAGGACCTGGAAAAAGTCATCTACTTCGCGGCGTACATGATCACGGCCGTTGACGAGGAAGCCCGCCACCGGGATCTGCCCTCGCTCGAAGCCAAGATCGATGTCGAGCGTAAGCAGCTCGAGGGCCGTCGGGACTCCGACATCGAGAACCGGATGAGGAAGCTCGAGGAGGACACTGCCGCACTTGAGGCCGAGGGTGCCAAGGCGGATGCCAAGCGCAAGGTCCGTGAGGGTGCGGAGCGCGAGGTCAAGCAGTTGCGTGACCGAGCCCAGCGTGAACTTGATCGGCTCGACGCCGTATGGAACCGGTTCAAGAACCTCAAGGTGCAAGACCTCGAAGGTGACGAGGTGCTGTACCGGGAGATGAAGAACCGGTTCGGCAAATACTTCTCGGGCTCCATGGGTGCCGATGCAATCCAGAGGCGGCTGGAGACCTTTGATCTCGAGGCAGAGGCAGCGGATCTCCGCGAGACGATCCAGGTCGGCAAGGGGCAGCGCAAGACTCGTGCCCTGAAGCGACTGAAGGTCGTCTCCGCGTTCCTCACCACCAAGAACAGCCCCACCGGCATGGTGCTGGATTGTGTTCCGGTCATTCCGCCGGACCTGCGTCCCATGGTGCAGCTGGACGGTGGTCGATTCGCGACATCGGACCTGAATGATCTGTACCGGCGTGTGATCAACCGGAACAACCGGCTGAAGCGGCTGCTCGACCTCGGCGCACCCGAGATCATCGTCAACAACGAGAAGCGGATGCTCCAAGAGGCCGTGGACTCGCTATTCGACAACGGCCGTCGCGGCCGGCCGGTCACGGGTCCGGGCAACCGGCCGCTGAAGTCGATCTCCGACATGCTGAAGGGCAAGCAGGGCCGGTTCCGGCAGAACCTGCTGGGCAAGCGTGTCGACTACTCCGGTCGTTCGGTGATCGTGGTCGGTCCGCAGCTCAAGCTGCACCAGTGTGGCTTGCCGAAGGCGATGGCGCTGGAGTTGTTCAAGCCATTCGTGATGAAGCGGCTGGATGATCTCAACCATGCGCAGAACATCAAGTCCGCGAAGCGGATGGTTGAGCGCCAGCGGCCGGTCGTCTGGGATGTGCTCGAAGAAGTCATCTCCGAGCATCCCGTGTTGCTGAACCGTGCGCCGACGCTGCACCGGCTCGGTATCCAGGCGTTCGAGCCGCAGCTCATCGAGGGCAAGGCCATCCAGATCCACCCGTTGGTCTGTACGGCGTTCAACGCCGACTTCGACGGTGACCAGATGGCGGTGCATCTGCCGCTCAGCGCCGAGGCTCAGGCTGAGGCCCGGATCTTGATGTTGTCGACCAACAACATCTTGAAGCCGGCCGACGGGCGTCCGGTGACCATGCCGACCCAGGACATGATCATCGGCACGTACTTCCTCACCATGCAGCGCGATGGCGCAGCCGGTGAGGGCCGTGCCTTCGGGTCGGTGGCCGAGGCGTTGATGGCCTTCGACCGCAGGGAGCTCTCGGTCCAGGCCAAGATCAAACTGCGGCTCGGCGATATCGTGCCGCCGGCAGGCCAGACTTTGTCAGCCAACGGCTCGATCTTGCTGGAAACCACGCTCGGCCGCGCCCTCTTCAACGAGGCGCTACCGAACGACTACGCGTACGCCGACTACGAGGTGGGCAAGAAACAACTGGGCCAGATCGTCAATGATCTCGCCGAGCGCTATCCGAAGGTCGAGGTGGCTCACTGTCTCGATCAGCTGAAGGACCTGGGCTTCCACTGGGCGACACGCTCCGGGGTTACCGTCTCCATCGGCGATGTCAGCACTCCGGCCGACAAGCCGAAGATCCTGGCTCCCTACGAGGATCGCGCCGACAAGATCGACAAGCAATACGAGCGGGGCTTGATCACCGATGACGAGCGTCGCCAGGAGTTGATCGAGATCTGGACCGACGCGACCTCTCGCCTCGGTGCCGCGATGGAGAGCAACTTCGAGAAGACCAACCCGATCTACATGATGGTGCACTCCGGTGCCCGCGGAAACATGGTGCAGATGCGCCAGATCGCCGCGATGCGTGGGCTGGTGGTCAACCCGAAGGGCGAGATCATCGCGCGGCCCATCAAGTCCAACTTCCGTGAGGGACTGTCGGTACTGGAGTACTTCATCTCCACGCACGGCGGACGTAAGGGTCAGGCGGATACGGCGCTACGGACTGCCGACTCCGGCTACCTGACTCGGCGGTTGGTCGACGTCAGCCAGGATGTGATCATCCGTGAGGAGGACTGTGGCACTGAGCGCGGCCTGACCAAGATCATCGCGCGTCCCGACGGTTCCTCCGCTGGCGGCAACCTGGCCATCGACGAGCACGTGGAGACGGCGGTCTACGCCCGCACTCTTGCCACCGACGTGTTCGGTCCGGACGGTGAGGTGCTGCTGAAGGCTGGAGTTGATCTTGGTGATGTCAACATCCAGCTGTTGATCGACAACGGCATAACCTCGGTGAAGGTACGCAGCGTGCTGACCTGTGAGGCTGCGAGCGGCACCTGCGCGATGTGCTACGGCCGTTCCCTCGCCAGCGGCAAGCTGGTCGACGTCGGTGAGGCTGTCGGCATTGTGGCCGCGCAGTCCATCGGCGAGCCGGGTACCCAGTTGACCATGCGGACCTTCCATACCGGCGGTGTCGCAGGTGACGACATCACTCAGGGTCTGCCGCGTGTGGTGGAGCTCTTCGAGGCTCGCCAGCCCAAGGGCAAGGCGCCGATCGTCGAGGCCACGGGGCGCGTGAAGATCGAGGACAGCGACCGGCTCAAGAAGATCATCGTCACTCCTGATGATGGATCGGAAGTGTCGGAGTTCTCGGTGTCCCGTCGGGCCCGGTTGCTGGTCGAAGACGGCGATCACGTTGAGGTTGGTCAGCAGCTGACCGCGGGCACACCCGATCCGCACGACGTGCTGCGTGTCCTCGGTGTCCGTCGGGTGCAAGAGCACCTCGTGGATGAGGTGCAGTCGGTGTACCGGACCCAAGGCGCCCCGATCCACGACAAACACATCGAGATCATCATCCGGCAGATGTTGCGTCGGGTGACCGTGATCGAGTCCGGTGAGTCTCATCTCCTCGCCGGTGATCTGGTGGATCGGCTGTCCTACGAGGCGGCCAATCGCCAGGTCCTTGCCGAGGGCGGTACCCCCGCGTCGGGTCGTCCGGTGCTCATGGGAATCACCAAGGCGTCGTTGGCGACCGAGTCGTGGTTGTCGGCTGCGTCTTTCCAGGAGACGACCAAGGTGCTCACTGATGCGGCGATACATGCCAAGTCCGATTCCCTGGTAGGTCTGAAGGAGAACGTGATCTTGGGCAAGCTGATCCCGGCCGGTACGGGTCTGGAGCGGTACCGGAACATCCGGGTCGAGCCGACACCAGAAGCCAAGGCACAGGCGTACTCGATGGTGGGCTACGACTCGTTCGACTACGACTTCGGTCAGGGGTCGGGCGCTGCCGTGCCGCTTGAGGAGTTTGACCTCGGCGATTATCGCTGAGATTAGTTGCTAGGAGGGGCGGGCCTGTTATGGGCCCGCCCCTCCTGCTTGTCACGTCGGTGTCGGAGGAGGTTATCCAATCGGTGGTAGGTCCTAGACAGCTGCCAGTTGCAGATTGGCGAGGATGTCTGCGACCGTCTCGTCGGGAGTTTGGCTACTGCAGTCAAGCCAATAGCCAATCTGCGCCGTCTCGCGCCGCAGCATCTCGTCAAGCGCGCCAGTCGATAAATGGACGTATCCGGTCTTTGAGCGCTGTTCTTCCCGCCAGTCGAAGGCAGACAGGCTCGGGGAAAGGACGACGAGATAGCGCTCCGGTGAGGCAATGCGCTTGACGAAGTCAGCCAGATCTTTGCCCAAGATCACGTCTTGAACGATGGCATCGAAGCCGTCCTCAGCGCAGCGGTCAGCGGTCATCGCCGCCATGTCGTAGCGCAGATTCAGCTGGGCCAGCGCATCTGGGCTCGGATTGGGCGTCATATCTGCGTGACCACTCACCACCATCCTGCGGAACACATCGCCGTGTATATGAACCGACTTGGGTAGCCGGATTGCCAGCAGGTCAGCCACCGGTGACTTTCCTGCTGCCATCGCGCCGGTGATCACGATGACTCTGCCCCGAGCAGACATCACAGAAGGAAGTCTCTTGTGTTGTGGCCACAAGAGCCAGCACCGACAGTCCGTTTCGTCGAGTGTCGTCGGGTGGTGACAACACCTGGGTATTGCATTGCCAGCTAGGCAGGCAATTCTGAATCCGCGTTCTCGAGCGATGTAAGCGAACAATGCCGCAACCGCGACGTAGAATCAGCTCCCGTGCCGCATTATCGGATTGCCCAGGCCGCTTCGCTGCTCGGAGTCTCGGACGACACCGTACGCCGCTGGATCGATTCCGGCCGACTACGGGCAACCGGCGCCGACGGACCAGCGACGGTCGATGGGGCCGATCTTGCGGCACATGCCCAAGAGATCGCGACCGCACCAGAATTGGGCACTCGAGTCGCGGAGAGCGCCCGCAACCGTTTCACCGGCTTGGTCACTCGCGTCATCAAGGATTCGGTGATGGCACAGGTCGATCTGCAATGCGGGCCGTTCCGCGTTGTGTCGCTGATGTCAGCCGAGGCGGCCACCGAACTCCAGCTCGAACCCGGAGTCCTCGCGGTCGCCTCAGTCAAGTCGACCCATGTCGTCGTGGAGGTTCCTGCAGATCTGTGAACACAACACTTCTCCCAAAGGCCGGCAAACGTCTGGTCTTGGTCGCTCTCGCTACGGTCCTCGGCCTGCTGCTTTCGGCTTGCGGCGGCGCTGAGCCGCAAGCGATAGCTCCCTCCCCGAGCCCAGCA
The DNA here is from genome assembly GCA_035535155.1 of Propionibacteriaceae bacterium. Lineage (GTDB taxonomy): Bacteria > Actinomycetota > Actinomycetes > Propionibacteriales > Propionibacteriaceae > Microlunatus. Next base: position 2,322 of record DATLQP010000163.1, on the reverse strand, counting down.
GGCTCCTCGGCCGGTGGAACGATCACCGTCCTCGCGGCTGCCTCGCTGACCGAGGCGTTCAACCAGATCGGCAAGGATTTCGAGGCGAAGAAGCCCGGCAGCAAGGTCACCTTCAGCTTTGGATCAAGCGCGACGCTGGCAACCCAAATCGTGCAGGGCGCCCCGGCCGACGTATTCGCGGCGGCCAGTCCAGCAACGATGAAGGCCGTGACGGCGGCCGGTGCTGCGAATACGCCGAAGGACTTTGTGTCCAACACCCTCGAGATCGCAGTACCAAAAGGTAATCCGCACAAGATCACAGGACTTAAAGACTTCGGCGATGAGAGCAGGAGGATCGCCCTTTGCGCGCCACAGGTGCCTTGTGGTGCAGCGGCCGTGAAGGTCTTTGCCGACGCGAAGATCGTCCCCAAGCCAGACACCTTGGAACAAGATGTCAAGGCGACCCTGCAGAAAGTCGCATCTGACGAAGTCGACGCTGCGTTGGTCTACAAGACCGATGTGATAGCCGCAGGAGACAAGGTCGACGGGATCCAATTTCCCGAAGCCCAGCAGGCGATCAACACCTATCCCATCGCCACTCTGAAGGAGTCGAAGAACCCGGCGTTGGCCCAGGCTTTCGTCGACTACGTCCTTTCACCTGACGGCCAAGCGGTGCTGGCCAAGGCAGGCTTTGCCCAGCCCTAACACTGAGCCAACGCTGGTTCGGGCGACGCAGGCGAAGGGCGTCCCCGTTGCCCGCGCGGCTGACCGACCCTGGCAGAATCGCGTTCCGTTGCTGCTCGCTGTGCCGGCCGCCTTAGCTTTGCTGTTCTTGGTCTTGCCGCTGGTCGGGCTAGTGATCCGTGCTCCTTGGACCGACGCCGGTACGGTGCTCACCGGCGCTGGTGCGTTGCAGGCGCTGCAGCTGTCGTTGATCACTGCGACGGTCTCGGTGATCATCGTGCTGCTTGTCGGTGTGCCACTTGCCTGGGTACTCGCCCGGCCGAATCTGCGTGGCGCCTCGCTGCTGCGCGCACTGATCACGATCCCCTTGGTGTTACCGCCCGTCGTGGGGGGAGTCGCCCTATTCACTGTGCTCGGCCGGACGGGACTGCTCGGTCGACCGCTCTACCAGCTCACCGGCTTCGCATTCCCCTTTACCCCGTACGCGGTAATCCTGGCTCAGGTCTTCGTGGCGCTGCCCTTCTTGGTGCTGTCGGTGGAGGGCGCGCTGCGCGCCGCCGATCGCCGCTACGAAGAGGCAGCCTCGACTCTCGGAGCGCGGCCGATCACGGTCTTTCGGCGCATTACCTTGCCGCTTATCGGGCCCGGCATTGCGGCCGGTGCCGTGCTTGCCTGGGCTCGTGCCCTGGGCGAATTCGGTGCGACGATCACCTTCGCGGGCAGCTTCCCGGGGACGACGCGCACCATGCCGCTCGAGGTCTATCTGGCGTTGGAAACCGATCCTGGCTCGGCATTGCTGCTTTCGGTGCTGCTGCTGGGTGTGTCGGTCGCCGTACTGGCCCTGCTTCGGGCGCGCTGGGTGAATCGGTGGTAGCCGAGGTGTCTGCAGATCTCGGCGTACGTCGCGGCGACTTCAGCCTCGACCTCGAGCTCGAGATCGGGGCTGGAGAAGTGGTCGCGCTGCTCGGCCCGAACGGCGCCGGCAAGTCCACAGCACTACGGGCATTGGCCGGGCTGCTGCGGATTACGTCCGGGCACATCACGGTAGGTGGGCGAGTGGTGGCCGATTCGGCCTCAGGCATCCATCGCGCCCCACACGAGCGGCCTATTGGCGTGGTGTTTCAGGATTATCTGCTGTTTCCGCACCTCACCGTGCTCGACAATGTGGCGTTTGGGCCGGTCGTTCGCGGAGTGGATAAGCCCGAGGCTCGGCGACGGGCTGGTCACTTGCTGGCTCGCGTCGGCATCGCGGACCTCGCAGGATCCAAGCCGTCGGCCATCTCTGGAGGCCAAGCGCAGCGCGTAGCGCTGGCCCGCGCGCTCGCGACCGAGCCCCGGCTGCTGCTGCTCGATGAGCCGCTCGCTGCGCTCGATGCCAAGACACACCTACTCGTACGCGCCGAGGTACGTCGTCATCTGGCGGATTTCTCCGGTGCAACGTTGCTCGTGACGCATGACCCGATCGATGCCTCCGTGCTGGCAGATCGACTCATCGTCATTGAGCATGGCCGCGTGGTGCAGCAGGGCCCGCCACTGCAGGTGGCCCGCCGACCGCGAACCGATTACGTTGCTCGACTCGTCGGCCTCAACCTGCTGGCGGGTCGCGGCGAGGGCCACCGGGTGCTGCTACCTAGCGGGGGATTCGTCGAACTGGCCGAG
>DATLQP010000162.1:0-6209 GCA_035535155.1 Propionibacteriaceae bacterium | reverse complement strand
GGTCCAGGCCCCGCTCTTGCCCGTGACCAGGTCGGTCACCGCCTGCTCGCCCGCAATCGCGGCCTGGGTGATGCCGTAGATATGGATACCGGGGCTCTTCTCCACGTCGCCGTACGCGATGGGCAGCATGCCGGACGCCTTTATGGTCGGCAGCATGGCCTCGAACTCGGTGATCGTCTTCGGCACCTGAAGGTTGAGGTTCTTCAGGATCTTGCGGTTGTAGTAGACGCCGACGATCTCACCGGTCTGGGAGACGCCGTAGAGGTTGCCGCTCTGCCAGTCCTTGCCGTCGGCGGTGAACTTGTTGAGGTTGAGCTGCTGCGCGGGAAAGTAGGTGTCCCAACCGTAGAGCTTGGCGTAGTCGTCCTCCGGCCGCAGCAACCCGCCCGAGACGAAGGAGCCCATGTCCGGGTAGCCCTGGTTCGCCTGCACCACGTCCGGCGGAGTCTTCGACGTGAGCGCCAGCTTGAGCGTGGTCTTCAGGTCCGCGAACGACCGGCTCACCCTCTCGATCTTGACGTTGGGGTACTTCTGCTGGAACTGGGTGTTGAGCTCGGTCTGGGCGTCGTTGATCCCCGTATCGGTGTTCTGGTCCCACACCGTCAACGTGACATCGCCGGCCGCCGACACGTCCTTGGATACCGGGCTGGCTGAACTGCTGGCGGCTGGCTCGTCGGTGGTCGAGCCGCCCGGGGCGCACGCGGTGGCCGCCAGGGCCAGGGCCAAGGATGCCGCGAGGGCCCCGATCGTCTTGGTAGACCTTCTCATCTGTTCTCCTCGGTAGTCATCGGGTTCTCTGACTCTGTCCAGCGTGGCTAAGTGTCGTGGGTGGTCTCAGTGTCTGTGCGCCTGGGTCGCGGCCCACGCATGGATGGTCGACCAGTCACCGGGGGGCGAGTGGTCGGTTAGGAACTGCCTGATGTCGCAGGGATACGGCGCACTCGCCGCTCCCCCGAGGGTGCGGACGGACAGGGACGCGGAGAGCCCGGCCAGCCGCAGCCGCTGCTCGATCGGCCAGTCCAGCACACCACTGGCCATGAGGGAGGCGACGAACACGTCGCCCGCCCCGGTCGGGTCGATCGCGGCCACGCTCACCGACGACACCTCGGTCAGCTGGCCGGTGGTCCGCTCGTACGCGATCACCCCGCGCGCCCCCCGGGTGACGACGGCCAGCTCGACGTAGCGACCCAGTTCCCGGGCCGCGTCGTGAGCGTTGTCGGTACGGGTGTAGCGCATCGCCTCGAGGTCGTTGGGCACGAACACATCGACCTGGTCGAGTCGGCGGAGCACCTCGCGCGACCAGAGCCCGCTGGAGTCCCAGCCAACGCCGCCGTAGACGACCGTGCCCTGTCGGCGCAGTCGGGCCACCCAGTCCGGCAGGTCCCGCTTCATGCTGACGTGGGTCGCGCCGACGCTGGGTCGACCGACCGGCCACTCCAGCGGGTCGGCCGCCTCCTGGTAGGTGATGAACTCGCGCTCGTGCACGCCGGTCAGCGACACGGTGACCGGGCTCTGGAACCCCTGTGTGCAGCGGAGCCAGGTCAGATCGAGGTCACGTTCCGCCGACAAGACGTCCGCCACGTGCAGTCCGAGGGGATCGTCGCCGAGTTGGGCCAGCAGGGCGGTTCGGAACCCCAGCCGGGATCCCGCCACGGCCCGGTTCGCCACGCCGCCCGGCGTGAGCTTGAACGCCTCGGCGTAAACCTCCGCCCCGGGCTCCCGCATCGGCACCCCAGCGAAGACAAGATCGCAGTAGACCGAACCGGCGAAGAGCAGGTCCAGGTGCGCTGGCTCGCCACGCGGCACGGCTGCCGTCACTGAAGTCCCGGGGTCGGGCTGGACATGAGTCAAAGTTACGCCAGTCGAGTAAAGATGTGCAGTCATAACCAGAAATCCGAGCAGACCTGCGCAAACTCAGTCACTTCGGTCGTAGGCTGAGCCGGTGATCCTTCGCGAGCGGCAAGACCGGATCGTGAGCACGCTGCGCTCCGGCGGCGCAGCCTCAGTCCGGGATCTCGCCCAATCGCTCGCGGTCAGCGAGTCCACCATCCGGCGGGATCTCGACATCCTGGACCGCCACGGTGAGCTGACCCGGACGTACGGCGGTGCAGTGCTGCGGCCCGGCGAGACGGTCACGGACTCCAGCGACCCGCTTCGGCTCGAGGGAACCTTCACCGCCGACGCTGACATCGAGCTCAAGCAGCGCGTGGCCGAGCGGGCGGCGGCGCTGGTGCCGGACGACTCGGTGGTGCTGCTGGATATCGGCACCACCACGCCACTGGTGGCCCGGCGGCTCCGCGGCCGCCCGGTCACCGTGATCACCTCCAGCCTGGCCGTACTGGACGAGCTCCGCGATGACTCGACCGTCCGGCTGGTCATGCTGGGAGGGGTCTTCCGGCGCAACTACCGCTCCTTCGTCGGTTCGCTGACTCAGTCCGCGCTCGCCCAGGTGAGTGCGGACCTGCTGTTCCTGAGCTGCACCGGGGTCCGGCCGTCTGGCTACGTGGTGGACAACATGGCCGTGGAGGCGCCGATCAAGCAGGCCATGATCGCGTCGGCGGACCAGATCGTGCTGCTGGCCACCGAGACCAAGTTCCCGGGCACCGGCGCCCTGCGGCTGTGCGCGCTGTCCGACGTCGACTACGTGGTCACCACGGCCGGCGCCAACCCCACGACTCTCGAGCTGTGCCGGCAAGCCGGCGGAGAGGTGATCATCGGATGAAGCTCTGCATCCTCGGCGGTGGAGGATTCCGCACCCCGTACATCTACCAGGCCCTGCTGCGCGACGGTGGTACGCCGCGGATCACCGAGGTGGCGCTGTACGACATCGACGAGAATCGCCTTCGCTCCATGACGACGATCCTGGAGCAGTTCGCCGCCGGGTTCGACGACGCCCCGAAGCTGGTGAGGACCAGTTCGCTGCGCTCGGCCATCGAGGGCAGCGACTTCGTGTTCGCCGCCATCCGGGTCGGCGGTCTGGAAGGTCGCCGCTGTGACGAGCATGTAGCGCTCGACCTCGGCGTGATCGGCCAGGAGACCACCGGTCCGGGCGGTCTGGCGTACGCGATCCGGACAGTGCCGGTGATGATGGAGGTCGCCCGGCTAGTCAACGAGCTGGCGCCGCAGGCGTACTTGATGAACTTCACCAATCCCGCCGGCATCATTACCGAAGCCATGCAGTCGGTGCTTGGCGACCGGGTGCTGGGGATCTGCGACACACCGTCCGGGCTAGGCCGTCGGGTGGCCCGGATGCTCGGGCTGGACCACACCCGGGTGCAGATGGACTACGTCGGGCTCAACCACCTGGGCTGGATGCGCCGCGTGATGTACGACGGCCAGGACGTGCTGCCCTCGCTGCTGACCGACGAGTCGTTGCTGCCGCAGATGGAGGAGGCGAAGGTCTTCGGGACTGACTGGATCCGCACCCTGGGCGTCATCCCCAACGAGTACCTCTACTACTACTACTTCCACCGAGATGCCGTCGCGAAGATCAACACCTCCGGCGCGACGCGCGGCGACTTCCTGGCGCATACCCAGACCGAGTTCTTCGACGCGGCGCAGGCCGCCGGCGACCGGGCGGCCGAGCTGTGGCGCGAGACGGTGGACGCTCGGAGTGCCAGCTACATGGCCGAGGCGAAAGGCGGCATCCAGGGTGCCCCGGCCACCCACCGTGAGCGGGAGTCCGATCCGGCCCATCAGGGCTACGCGGGCGTCGCGCTCGGTGTGATGGCCGCCATCACGCGCAACGAGCGGACAACCATGATCCTCAATGTCCGCAACCAGACCACCCTCGCGGGGCTGCCGGCCGACGCGGTGGTCGAAGTGCCGACCATGGTCGACGCCAACGGGGTCCATCCCCTGACCACCGACCAACCTTCGCTGGACCAGATCGGCCTGATGCAACAGGTGAAGGCGGTCGAGCGCCACGCCATTGCCGCCGCCATCACCGGTTCCCGGGCCGAGGCGCTGCTGGCCTTCGCGCTGCATCCGCTGGTCGACTCGGTCTCGGTGGCCCGGGACCTGCTGACCGGCTACATCGACGGTATTCCCGAGGTCGCCGAAGTGCTCCTCCGCTGACCTCACCCCTCACCGCGGGCAGCCGGGCCGGCGCAAGCGACATGTGTGAACGTCCGGACTGGATGCGTAGGTCAAGTCTGCTTTGTAGGGCTATGTCAGTGAGGTAGCGAAATACGCTCCGACAAGGGGGAATGCCTCGGAGCCGCCTGAGAGAATCGAACTCTTGACCTACGCATTACGAGCGGGTCCCTTGGACGACGGTGGCCGATGGTTGGTGTCGTCTAAGGCTGGGCTAGTCCTCCAGTCCCTGGCTGGAGGGTGAGCCGATGATGGACGGTCGGGGGCACAGTGGAGGCACGGGTCAGATGGAGGCATCAGACGTCAAGGACGCTGACGTGGTCGGCATCCGAGCGATCGAAAGCAAAAAGCCAGCCCCTTGGACCGTGCCCTAATCGGTCAGTAGTCAAGGCGGGTCAGCGGCGGGCCACGAGGGGTACTGTTAGCGGCGGGCCTTGCCGTGCAGTGAAAGGTGGTCTGGTGTCCACTGGGTCAGGCGACGAGAAGCGCGCGTGGGCCGCTGACAAGCGCGATTTTGTTGCTGACCGGCGGGATGAGGTCGCTGATGAACGCGACAGCGTGGCCGACACCAGGGACCGAACCGCCGACGACCGGGAGGCGGAGCTCGACAAGCGGGAACGGCAGTTGGACGCCCGCGCCGCGGAGCTTGGCGTTCCCGCTGAAGAGTCTGGAGCGTCTGCGCAGCGGGAGGCCCGTGCCGGCCGGTCGGAGGCGCGACAGAACCGAGACGAGGCGCGGGCGACACGGGCGATAGCAGCTGCCGATCGGGATGAATCGACAAAGCGGCGGCAAGCCGACGCTCCACCCACGCGCCTCGCGATGGTGTTCGCCGACATTGCCGAGCAGCTTTACGACGCCGACAGCTTCGATGACGTCCTCTCGCGGATCGCCGGGGCCGCAGTATCGACCATCGCCGGCTGCCAGATGGCGAGCGTCACGCTCTGTGAGCGGAGCGGGTACCGAACCGCCGCGTCCACCGATCCGGCCGCGACGGCCGTGGATCAAGCGCAGTACCAGTTACACGAGGGTCCCTGCCTGGATGCCGTCGATGCCCCAATGGTGTACGCGCAGTCGTTTCCCGATGAGCGCTGGCCGACCCTCGCATCACGTCCGACCAAGTCCGGCGTACAGTCGGCCCTTTCCTACCGCCTGGCCGCGGCGAGCCGCCGTACCGCCGACTCAGGCGGCGGATCCCTGAACTCCTACGGCGTCATTCCGTCTGCGTTCAACGACACGGCGCAGGAGATTGGACTCATCTTGGCCGCGCACGCCTCGATGGCGGCCCGGGCGGTTGATGAACGCAGCACCCTTCGGAGCCTTGGCCGTGATCTGCAGCAGGTCTTGCTGTCCCGAGATGTCATCGGCCAGGCCAAAGGAATCTTGATGGAGCGGCTTAAGATCACCCCGGAGGACGCTTTCGACCTTTTGCGACGCTCCTCGCAGGAGCTGAACCTGAAGCTGCGGGACGTGGCGCGCGGCCTCGCCGAAACCGGCGACTTCCGGATGACAAGAAGCTCCCGCCCCGCCGACCAGCAGTGAGGCCGTAGCCAGTCCCTCAGCTCAACGCTGAACGCGATCGCCGCAATCTGCCTCGCTATTCCTGATGACTCCAACTACCTACTAGTCGGGGCTGCAGTCGTGCAGCGAGAATCAGTTCTTCGACGCTGGCCCGAACGAGCCGAGTCCCGCAGGAGCGTGAGGAGGAGCGCCGCCAGCCAGCCCCACCGGTCGCCTGGGACTGGGGTGGTCTGGCGGCTCTGGTCTGAACCGCCAGACCTAGTCCAGACGGGCTCCGGAACCCGGATGGACCTACCGGCACTATGCCCGGAGCAGTCTGGAGCCAAACCAGCCGCCCCTTCTTCCGTGGGGACGCAGTCGTACCGGTCCTCGCTCGATGTGTATGAGGACCCGGTACGACGGTTGGGTCAGTTGGCGTCCCGGCTTGTCGGTCGCGTCGAGCGCCGCAGCGGCCTCCTCGGCCACCGACGCCTCGGCGAGCCGGGCGTTGCCCTGAACGCTGTCGAGCGTGCGGCTGAAGACGACTTCGGGATCGCGCACCAGACGTCGGCGAACGGACCTCACTCCCGGTCGGCTAGATCATGATGTTGCTGCTG
>DATLQP010000161.1:0-4345 GCA_035535155.1 Propionibacteriaceae bacterium | reverse complement strand
TTCTGTCCGATCACGGCTAGCCAAACGTGACAGAGTGGCGCGGTGCGATTGCTGAACCGCATTCCGCCGGTCTGGTTGGTGGTCTGGGGAATCATCTCGGTTCAGGTCGGCGCGGCGATTGCCAAGGACCTGTTCCACCTCGTTCCGCCTACGGCGCTGGTCTGGCTCAGACTCTTCACCTCGGCCATCATCTTGTTGATCATGGCGCGTCCCCGGCTACCCGGACATTCGCGTCGTGACTGGCTGATCGTTCTTGGATTCGGCGTCAGCTTGATGACGATGAACTGGGCGATCTACCAGTCTTTTGCGCGGATCCCGTTGGGTATCGCCGTCACCATCGAGTTCCTGGGACCGCTCGCTGTCGCCGTTATCGGTTCCCGTCGTCTTAGGGATCTGATTTGGGTTCTTCTCGCTGCTACCGGCGTCGCCTTACTCGGCGCGTCGCGGGCGACATTAAGCCTTGCCGGGGTCGGATTTGCACTGCTCGCAGGCCTCGGGTGGGCCTGTTACATCCTGTTGAGTGCGCAGACGGGTCGTCGGTGGCCGGGCCTCACCGGACTCGCCCTCGCCAGCATGGTGGGCGCCATTGCCCTGGCCCCGCCCGCGATCCTCGATGCTGGCAGTCGGCTGCTCAACCCGACCGTGCTCGCGCTCGGGGTCGCGGTTGGCCTGCTCAGTTCGGTTATCCCGTACAGCTTCGAGTTGATGGCACTACGTCGTATTCCGCCGCGGGTCTTCAGCATTCTGATGAGTCTCGAGCCGGCAGCCGCGGCACTTGCGGCCATGATCGTGTTGGGCGAAATCCTGACCCTTATCCAGTGGCTTGCGATGGCGTGCGTGGTGATCGCCAGCATTGGCGCATCGTCGACGTCGACGACATTGGACCAGCCAGCACCCGATTAGGGGCGGGCGGCTATTAGCTTCAGCCAACCAGCCAGTCGAAGCACGCATCCTGCACTGCCTGGTCACGCCCGGCGGCAAGATGATCAAGTCCTGGATGAGTACGGATGCGCACCTGAGCTGCGGCGGCCGGGTGGTTAGCCGCTAGCGCGGCTTGAACGCGACGGCGTTCTCGCCGTTGATATGAAGATCATCTCCAGCCAGCTCGAAGGTGATCGCCGGCCCTCGAGCAAAAGAGTCGAGATGGGTCATCGGGTTGAGATGATCAAACATCCATTGTCCGTACGGCGACGGCTCGCCCTGCTCGATCACTGTTTCAGGATCATCCAGCAAGGTCATTTTTGGCCGGGTCCAATCGGGCGTGGCGATCATCGCCGCAACGCGACTGACTCGCTCGTCGATGCCAGCCAGCGCAATCGACACGTCACCGCCCATCGACACGCCACCTGCGACCAGCTCATCGGGCTTGAATCTCTCAACAGCCCAATCCAGCACCCGAACTGCATCCAGCGTGGTGTGTCCCAGGATCGGCCACACGTGTAGCCGGAACTGACCGAACGCGCGGGCCATCCGCTGATCGACCGGTTCGTCGGTTCGTTGGCCGTGCTGCCATGCATCGAAAGAAAGGGCGGTCACGCCAGCTTCGGCGAGTCTCGACAGGAAGGGCACCACCGCCTCCTTTGAGCCGCCGAGGAAGTGCATCCACAGGGTCAAGCGGCCACCGAAACCGGTGCCGCTCGAACGCGCGACGAGAACAGGGATGTCGTCGACCTGGGCGGCGTCCATGTTTGCGGAACTATCGCGGGCGGTGCCTAGTGGCCAAACACATCGGAGTCAGTGACGACCGACTCGCCGCGATCCAAGGAGCTGATCTTGCTCATTTCTTCTTCGGTCAGTTCGAAGTCAAAGATGTCGATGTTCTCGGCAATGCGGCCGGCGTGTGAAGACCGCGGAATGACGATCAAGCCCAGCTGTACGTGCCATCGCAGCACGACCTGCGTCGCAGACTTGTCATGATCATCGGCGATGCTGATGATCAACGAGTCGCTCCTGAGCTTGTCACTCGAGGCGCCGAGCGGGCTCCACGACTCGGTGACGATGTCGTGTGCGGTGTGGTACTCGCGGCTCTCGCTTCTAGTCGAGTACGGGCTGAGCTGGATCTGATTGACATTGGGGATGATGCCGGTTTCTTCCTGCACCCGCTGCAGGTGCGCTGGCTTGAAATTCGACGTGCCGATGGCGCGGAGTCCACCGTTGTCCAGAATTGCCTGCAGACCCTGCACTGCCTCGACATAGCGATCTTGGTCCGGGTTCGGCCAGTGCACCAGCATGAGGTCGATGTAGTCGACGCCCAGTCGCTTCAGGCTCGCCTCGTACGCCTGACGGACGCCGTCGACGCTGTGCCAGCGCCGGTTGAACTTAGTCGTAATGAAGATCTCGGAACGGTCGATGCCTGATTCGCGGATGGCCTGGCCGACCGCATCCTCGTTCCGGTAGTTCTCAGCGGTATCGATCAGCCGGTAGCCGGCCTCGAGAGCCGTCCGAACCTGACGCACTGATTCACCGCCGACCAGGGGCGATGTTCCTAGGCCGAGCACCGGGATCTCAGCGCCGGTGCGAAGTGGGAGGGTTGGGGCGAGCGCTGATATCACAGCGAGTCCCTTTCTGATCGGATTCGGAAATCTAGCTCGGCAATGACCACGTGCTGCCGCTGGCCACCACCAATCCGTCCTCGACGAGTGAGGCCAGCGCACGTTTGCGCTGCGCCACATCTTGCCACGTCGCCGCCAGCTGATGATCTTCAACCGGGTCGGGGCTGGACCGGAGTACTGCAAGCAAGGCACCTCGGCATTGCCGATCGGTTCCCGCGTACGCCTGACCGCGTCGCGGCGCTCCGACCCAGCTCGGATTGCCGGCCTGCCGCCAGGCACAAAGATCTGCTACCGGGCAGGCGTCGCACAGCGGATTACGAGCCCGGCAGACCAATGCGCCGAGCTCCATAGAGGCAACAGCCCAGCGCGCCGCACGCCCCGGGTGCCGCGGGGCCAGTTGCTCGGCGACCACCCGTTCCTGGATCGTTGCCGCAGAAGCAGGAAAGGCGACGCCGAACGCCACTCTGGCCAAAACACGGCGCACATTGGTGTCCAGCACGATCTCGCGCCGCCCGTACGCGAAGCTGCGGATCGCCGCCGCGGTGTATGAGCCGACCCCGGGCAGCCGGAGCAGCGAGTCGCGATCCTCCGGCACCTGACCATCGAAGTCGTCGGTGATCATCCGAGCCGCCTGGTGTAGCCGGAGCGCCCGGCGCGGGTAGCCGAGACGACCCCAAGCCCGGACCGCATCACCCGGCGGGGCTGCGGCCAGTGAAGCGGGCGTCGGCCAGCGTTCCAGCCAGGCCCGCCATGGGCCGCGGACCCGCTCCACGGGCGTCTGCTGCAGCATGAACTCGCTGACCATGATCGCCCACGGTGTCGCATCGAGGCGTCGCCAGGGCAGATCGCGAGCATGGTCGTCGTACCAGTTGAGGATTTGCCGAACCACGGTAGTGGCCTTGCCAAGCTGCAGCTCCTCGCCTTTGACGGCTTCCAACACCCGCGTCACGCTACTCTGCTCCGCTTGCTGTGCCTGATCGCTCGCTTCGCTCGCTGCAATGTTCGCCGCGGATCGCGCTTCATGAGTGAGGCGGCGTGCCTCCAAGCCGGCCAGAGCCATGCTGCCTAGGCTCAGCGCCATGATCGGCCTGGTGCACCCGGTGGGCCCCGAGACAGCCGGGACCTACTGGACTCGACGCGGGTTCGTCATCGGCGCAACGGTCGTGCTCGCGATCGCTCTGGTATTGACCATCGGCGGCACGAGCAGCGGCTCGGCAGCTCAAGCAAGTCCCTCGACACCCGCTTCGGCATATCCGGTGCCGAGCGCGACTTCGCCGAACCCGCCGCAAACAGCCCCACCCACCCCATCAGTGGTCGACTTCTCCTCCACAAGTGCGGCGACAGCGAGTCCGCGGCCGACAGCCTCAAAGAAGAAGAAGTGGCACCCCAAACCGGTAGCCTGCCCGGCCAGGGACCTTCGGCCGACCTTGACCGGCAGAATTCGCCTCGCCCCGAAAGAGCGCACCAGATTCCAGTTGTCTTTGATCAATGGCTCAGGTCGAACTTGCACCGCCAGGGTGACAAGGAAGAACTTTGAGCTCAAGATCTCCTCCGGCAAGGGGAAGCTATGGAGCACCCGTGACTGTCCATCTGCCATCAACACGATCAGCCGCAAGCTGGGCTCCGAGCATGCGGTCGCATGGTCGCTGACCTGGAATGGCAAGCGCTCCAAGGCCAACTGCAAGTCCGCCCGCCAAGTGCCGAAGCCAGGCCGCTACGCTGCGACCGCGCGGCTTGACGGCGCCGAGCCGGTGAAGTTGCGGATGACGATTTCGTGAGGGCTGCCGCCTCGA